>NZ_NCJT01000013.1 GCF_002282565.1 Hyphomonas sp. 34-62-18 | reverse complement strand
ACGTTTCAAATCCATGTTCAGCTCCTCACCAGGAAGGGAAGGCCAAATGGAGAACTATTGCGACCCGGAATCGATGTGCAGTCATCGGACGGTTACCAGTGAACCCGGGAGGGCAAGATAAAAGCAGTGGCACCACGGTGCCCGCACTGCCTTGTCTGCACATCAGAAATTTGGCGCCTTTTGTGCGCAGTAGTGGTGCACGCCGATGGCATGAAGACCGGTGATTGCTGGAAAATCCGTACACCACAGGAACCCAACTTTTGTACCGCTTTGCCGGACGTTGCCGCCCTATGCCGCCAATCCAACTATCGCGCAGCTCTGGCATCGGCGATTATGGTCTGTGATCCCATACTGTCGGTCAGGTGCTTGCCCATGAAACCACGCGTTAATCTCCGCCTCGACGCTCAGCTTCTCGCTATACTCGAAGATGTCGCGCATGAGCAGGAGACCACCAAGACCGCCATCCTGGAGGCGGCCCTGCGCCACTTCTTCAGCGAGGAGCGCGATTACACGCTTGAAGATCGCGTCATGAAGCGGCTCGACAATTTCGAGACGCGGATGGGGCGGCTGGAGTGGAAAGCCAACCTCTCGATCGAAATCATGTCGCACTACATGCACTACTGGCTGACGAGAACCGACCCAATCCCAGAGTCACATCGGGGTGCGGCGGCGGCGCTCGGATTCCGCCGCTTCAATCACTTCATGGACCAGGTCGCAGCAAAGATGAAAAAGCGACGGACGCTCTCGCACGAATCCTTGCGCTGGGAAGGGGCGAAACCAGATTAAGTGACCGGCATGGCTTGCGTCCAATTCGGAATGGACCGCCGTCCAATTCGGAATCCCGATTGTTCAAGGTCGCTACTGGTTCGGAAACCGCTGATTGCACCCGCTTGCAAGCCCATGCGAACCCATGCCGCGATTGGCCGCCATTCCAACTAGGCAGGATACGGATCAAGCGGGATCATGTTGCACGGCTGGCGAACGGGCTGGCCGCGTTTTGCGTAAGGAGATCTTAGCGATGCCCAGGCCCACCATCGTGCCGACGCCACCCCACCGCCCGGGAGCGTCCGCCCCCATCTTGCACACGCCGCAGCGCTTCCTCTCCCTGCGCGATGTGCTGGACCGTCTGACCATCAGCCGCTCGCTGCTCTACGAGTTGATCAAGGACCCGGTCCGTCCTTTTCCCTCGCCGGTACATCTGGGAAGGCGGAGTCTTTGGGTGGAGGGCGAGGTTGAAGCGTACATGCGAGTTGTGGTTGAGGCGGAGCGGACTTGACGTCAAGCCAGCTGAAATTCTAGCGTAGAAGGGTCGAGGCGAGCTGGCCAACCAAGGTGCCTGAGCCGATGCCCCTTTTCTTTCGCCTCGGCGACTATGAATGCGTTGCCAGCAATATGAGCGCGCTTTTTATGGCGATCATCCTATCTCGGTTGCAATCGCGATCTTGGCTTCGACTGGCGTATAAATATCGACTTCAACGCCCGGAGCTTTTATCGATACGATCAGCGAATACCGAGCTTCAGTGTTCCACTTATCCAAATACGGCTTCTCCTTCCACCAGCCGCCAACTGGGAAGACACCGATCGCGTCACGCTGGGCAAGATCGGCCGCCGTACCAGACCAGAAGTCAGAGTGAAGCGAACCTTGATCGCGGTGCTTCGGACCTAGCAGCCACTCGTCACCTCCGGCACCGCCTCCCACCGCCCCGCCCTCTTCCTCGTCCCTCGCGGCATCGTTGACGCGAGCCCGAAACTCATCGAGCGACTCAGTGGCCTTTTTCACAGCAAATCGAAGACCATGCGACGCGTATCGGTGGCGTCGAGTCCAGCCACGCTCGCCCGGATTCGGTTCGATAAAATACGACAGCGTGACGCGAAGCTCTACGTGGGTGTCGCCGAGTTGGGCAAGCACGTCATTCGGCCAAGGCAGCTGATGCACTTTCATGTCTCGGGTCTTCACGGCGCTGCCCGCCTTGTTGAATGGCGTGAGAGCGTCCTCCACCATCAAAGTCAGATCGTTCTGAGCGGACAAAAGCGCTCGATCAATGTCGGGTACACCGTATCCGTAACGTCGCACAAGCGCGTGGATCTGACCTTTCCTGCCGTTGCATGCATCAATGTGAGCGCGCATCGCAGGAGTCCATTCGGCAGAATGAACGATCAGCCCGCGAACGGTTTCAGGCCAGAGCCTTGGTCGGTTCGCCAAGATCGCACCGGCAAACCTTGCTACAAGAGCGGTTGCCGCACTGGTATCCCCGATCGTGTTGAAGGCACGATCGTTCGGCCGATTGTGCGTCGTCAGCAATTGCAGATCATCAACGGGATCGCCTGGAAGCACACCGTTTGATGCAAGGTTCCCGCCCTCTATGACCACATCGGGTTTGACCGGCCATTGACGCTCCCACGTCACTGACGTTCGGCTGCGGGGCGACAACTCCCCTGCAGGTGCAATCGCGGACCATCCCGCCAAACTCGGATCGATCAGATCAACTTTCTCCGTGAAGGCACCGACAGTGAGGGCATTCCAGGCATGCGCAGGGTCTTCGACCGACTCCAAGTCATTCCGAACCAGATGATCGGCTGGCATTAAGTCAACACGGATGTTGCCCGCCGAAACGATGAGCAGCCGACGATTGTCGGGATCGAAGCAAAGCTGATCGATCGCAGATGACCAAGAGGATGGCCTGCCGCTCATCGAGCTTTCGCTTGTAACCGCAAGCGCAATTGCCCGTCTGCGGTTCGGCGCCTGAATTTCAGCGCGCGCAATAGCTTCAGCAGTGATTGCGCCATAGAGGTCAGGCTCGTTATTCGCCACGCCATTCGGAGGCAGGATTTTGACGCTTTCCAGCCGGTGCGTCAGAACGATGGCGGCGCCACCGGTTAGAACCGGAACCAAATCTCCATAAAGCGCGGTGCCAGCCATGGCAGTTCCGTGGCCTCGCCACTGCGTTGCCGAGTCTGCCGTTCCCCAGGCGGGATTAATCGTGTGGAGGTCTGCAACGTCAAGGGCAGGCGATAGAAGAGGATGAGTTTGCGTGACGCCGCTATCCAAAATGCAGACCGCGACATTCGCGTCAGCAGGCGGCGTCAACCGAGCAAGGGCCTCATCGCTCCATTCATGCTGATCGCCGCCGGCCAGCCCCATGAAGAAGGCGGGCGTGTCTTTAGCTCGCCTCAGCTCTGCTACTACATCGCTGTAAGCGACCAGACGGTCGATGGATTCGGTGCTTGCAAGAACCAAGACAACCTCGCGCTCAGGAAATCGAACCGCGTGGTCCTTGACTTGGAGGTTCAATCGCGCCGCCATTCTCGAGAACACATCCCTATGCCCGTCTCTAAGCCAGATCTCCCACCACACTGCGACATCACCAACAGGAAAGAGTGCGTCATCGTCAGTGAACAGCGATCGCGCTGTCGCCAACCGAACAAAGTCCATCCGCGCAATCATCGGTTCGTTCTTGGGACGGCCCTTTCGAGTGTCCTCCGCCCGATAGGCTTCTACCTTTTCCTCGTAGTAGGTTTGGGCTGTGGCCGGTACAAAAACAGTTGCGGTCACTGAGGGGTTTTCAGCCGTCGGCTCGCGAACGGCTACTACCTCAATCTGCTTCTGTCTGTTCCCGAGTTGATCGATTACCGCCTTCTCTCCGGCTGGAATTTCTATTTGCAGATAGAACCCCGGCACGCCCTCCGCCACCGCGGTCGCCCGAGCTCCGAGTTGGGCGCGAGCCGCCTCGAGCGCCAAACCAATAGACGCAGAGAGCGCGTCCGCGTGAGCCGCACGATCTCGGACAGGCAACGGCGAAGCATCAATCTTTTGTTTCGGCCGTCGGTATTGTTCGGTTTGACCGCCACCATCGATAAAAAGATGCGGTCGATTGCGTGGCGAATCATTCATGGCGGACTCAGTTTAACTTGAAATTGTTGCTGTCCGCCGCTCCACAATCGCGTCCTTCAATTCGGTCAACGTAACGCGCTTTCTTCCGGCCAGCACAACAGACTTTGCTGCGTTTTCAGCTGAACGGACAATCTCGGCTGGGCTCAGACCTACAGCCGCTTCAGCGGCTTCACTCCAGGCAAGGCCTCTGGTGTCGAATGATATCAGTCGCGCCTTTAGTATTCGCTGAACCAGATCTGCATCCGGCAACGCATACTCGACCACGTCGTCGAAACGGCGGAAGAGCGCCTTATCGAGAAGCTCGGGATGATTGGTCGCTGCGATAATCAGTCCTTGACTGTCATCTTGCTCAAGAAATTGCAGAAACGAATTCAGCACCCGCCGAATCTCGCCCACATCATTACGTTCCGCACGCTTCGCGCCAATCGCATCAAACTCGTCAAAGAAATAAACACCGCGCGTTGCATTCATCGCATCGAAAACAAGTCGGAGCTTCCCAGCAGTATCGCCCATGAATTTCGTGATCAATCCGTCGAGGACGACCGTGAACAAGGGCAGTCGAAGCTCGCCCGCCAAAGAAGCGGCCGTCATGGTCTTACCGGCGCCGGGAGGGCCGATCAGGAGAAGCTTTCGGCGCGGCCGCAGCCCGTGCGAGCGAAGATTTTCCTGCTGCCGTTGTTCAAGCAGCACACGCTGCAAACGAGATGAAATTGTCTCGGGAAGAACCATTTCCGACAGTCGGAGATCAGGGTAGCGAACAGCCAAGAGACCTGCGAGCTCGCCTTTCGGCTGCGCCATCGGAACAGGCGCGACCTTCCGCTCGATTGCAGTATCTTTCGACTTCGCGGCATCGATAAGATCGCGGAGCTCGGACGCAACTTTTCCATGCCCTTGCCGGGCCTCGTGCGCGGCAAGCTGCATCGCGGTGGCGAGAAACCTATCGTCATCGCCGGCGATGTGGCTCTTTAGCAGGGCAATGATGTGCCTAGCTGTTGTCATAGCTGCCAACTTTCCCTCTGTGCTCGCGCGTGCTTTACGCCCGGAGTGACAGTTCTCGTTTACATAGCGTGATATCTGCGAAGCATCAGGACGAGGTTAACGAGTCTGACTTTTGTAGCCGCGCCTGGCCGTCGGCGCCATGGCGAAATATATGGCGCTTGAAGCCAATATGCACCTTCCACAATGCCAATCGCACCCAACGCACACCCGGCTTTCTGGCGGCGGAATATGCTCTTGGCCCATGAACTAAGCTGCGTTTACCTATTCACAAATGCCAGAACTTGCCCCGACCACCACTCAGCCATCTCGGTCCGCTGATCCCAGTAGGTGGCGCGGTGGTAGGCTTTGCGGACCTGGTCGGCGCCCATGTGGGCAAGCTCGGCTTCGATGGCGTCGGGGTGCCATTTGCCGCTCTCGTTGAGCAGGCTTGAGGCGCTCGCGCGAAAGCCATGGGAGGTCATTTCTTCCTTGGCATAACCAAGACGGCGCAAGGATCCGTTGAGCGTGTTTTCACTGATCGGCTTGCCGCGCGAGAGCTGCGAGACAAACACGTAAGGCTCGCGTCCGGTGACGGCGTGAAGGCGCGTCAGGATGTCTACAGCGGCGCCAGAGAGCGGTTTCTTGTGCTCCCTGCGCATTTTGGTGCGCGCCGCCGGAATCGTCCATGTGCGCTTCTTGAGATCAAATTCGCCCCATGTGGAGAGGCGCAGTTCGCCGGGCCTCGGATAAAGCAGCGCCATCAGCTGCAACCCGGCCTTGGTCTCGATTGCGCCGTCATAGGTCCAGATGGATCGGATGAGACCAGCAAACTTCTCCCGGTCAACAATAGCTGGCCTGTGGGTGACCTTGGGCGCGATCAGCGCGCCGCGCAGGCCAGCCGTTGGATCATGCTCGGCGCGGTCAGTCGCAACGGCATAGCGGAAGACCTGGCTGACAACGGCGCGCAGTCGGCGGGCCGTTTCATAGTTGCCTTCCGACTCCACCTTGCGGAGCGGGACGAGAACATGAGTGGGTTTGATCTGCGTGACTGGTAGGTCCCCAAGATCGGCATTGGCGATGCCGACTAGCCAGGTCTTCTTGGAGAGCGTCGCGGCGGCGAGACCCTCGCGCCGGTTCTTTTCGAGGAGCTCTGCGGCGATGGCGGAAAAGGTGTGCTCGGTAAGCGCCTGACGCTCGAGCTTGTCGACTTTGGCCTGCTGCATCGGGTCGATACCCTCCAGCAGGAGGCCGCGCGCCTCAGCGCGCTTCTCCCGTGCTCTCGCCAGAGAGATTTCCGGATAGGTGCCGAGCGCCATCAGCTTTTGCTTGCCGTCGAACTTGTAGGCAAAGCGCCAGAGCTTTGAACCGTTCGGGCGAACCTCGATGAACAGGTTGCCGCCATCGGTATAGCGGCGAGGCTTTCCATCAGGCTTTAGGCTTCGAATTTTCAGGTCTGTGAGCGGCATGGTATGGTACAGAGTGGCTTCGGTGAGCCCTACTCGTACCATGTTACCAGATGCCGTACCATACTCGTGTCTGGACGCAGGCGGATCTAAGCGGACCCTCGCGGACCGAGTTCGGCCTTAGAATCTTGTTTTTTATGTATTTTGTGGACGTCAGGGGATGTCGAAAAATGCACACGATTAGGTGCCTGGTGCCCAGAAGAGGACTCGAACCTCCACGCCTTGCAGCGCTGCTACCTGAAAGCAGTGCGTCTACCAATTCCGCCATCTGGGCACGGGGTAGAGAGGCGGGGATTTATCCGTGGGATACCGTCTCGTCAACCGGCAAATCCATCGATTCACAGGGTAAAAAACCGAAGACTCCGGTTGCAGCCGGTTTTTTCCGTCTATGGCTATCGAAATCCGTTCTGGCGCATAAAACGATCTCGGTCTGGCAAAGAAGGAATTCGGGTGGCCGCCACGGGAACAAAGTCTGAAGGACCGATCAAAAGGGCGCTCCGGAATGCGGGCTGGCTGCTGGCTGGCAAGGGCGCCGGTGGCTTTTTCAGCCTGTTCTATCTGGCCCTCACCGCGCGGAGCCTCGGCGCCGAGCAGTTCGGCGTGTTCGCGCTGATCCTGTCTTACGGCCAGGCCGTGACCAATCTGGCGCAGTTCCAATCCTGGCAGACGGTGGTGCGTTATGGCGCGCAGCATGAGGCAGATGCGGCGCCGGAAAAGCTCAGGCGGATCATCGTGTTTGCCACGCTGCTGGACCTCGGCGCGGCGCTTGCGGGCACAGCACTTTCTGTTGCGGGCGTGTATCTGATCGGCGGGCAGTTTGGCTGGTCACGGGCCGAGCAGGACCTGGCAGCGCTATTCTGCCTGTCGCTTCTGTTCGGAGTGCGCGGCGCGCCGACCGGGGTGCTGCGCCTGTTCGACCGGTTTGATGTGGCGGCCTATGCAGAGACAGTGTTGCCGGCAATGCGGATGGCGGGCGCGCTGGTCGCCTGGGCAAGCGGGGCATCGATCGCCGGATACCTGGCCGCCTGGGCGGTCGCAGAACTCGTGACGACGGTCGCCATGTGGGGGGCGAGCATCCGGGAAATCCGGAAACGATTCAAAGAGCCAGTAGAAGGCGCTCGCGTGCGCGGGGTGACCGCTGAGAATGAAGGGCTGTGGGTGTTTGCCTGGACAACCAACCTCAACACATCGCTGAACCTGATCTGGAAGCAGTTCCCGGTGCTGGCTGTAGGTTGGGCGGTGGACGCGGTGGCCGCAGGCGGCTTCCGGATTGCCACGCAGCTGGTCGGGGCGCTTAATAAGCCAACGATAGCGCTGGCCCGCGCGATCTATCCGGAGTTTGCAAAGCTCGCGGTCGTTGACCGGGCCGCCATCAACAAAACCGTCCTGCGGGCTTGCCTGATTGGCGCACTGGCCGGGGCGCTGGTGCTGGTTGTGGTGGTGCTTGCCGGGCAGAGCGTTTTGCGGCTGATCGGCGGGGAGGATTACCTTTTCGTGTTTCCGGTGCTGCTGATCCTGTCGGTGGCGGCGGTGTTTGATCTCAGCGGCGTGGCCATTGAGCCGGCAATGGTGGCGCTGGGCCGGCCGGGAACGGTGCTCTGGGTGCGGGGCATGGTGTCTCTGGTTTATGCCGGGGCGCTGGCGGGCGCGGTGCTGCTCTATGGCAGCCTCGGCGCTGCTGTGGCGACGGCAGGGGCGTCCCTGCTGATGCTCACCCTGCTCTACGCCGCTTTCCGGAAACAGGGCGCTGCCTGACGCTACAGCAGGCGTAAAGATGTTGATTCCGCTTTGTGGTGTGAAGTTACGTGTTTTCGGAGTGCAAATACAAGTCTTCGTCAGGCTGTCGTAAGGTTTGACAAAAGAAGCAGCAGGTTTCCCACAAAAGACCCCTACTGATCTTGACGATAAATGTCGGACGCGTGAATTCATACAGGCGGCCAGTTGCCAGTTCAGGGAACGGCGGTCCGCGAAGTAGACGGTCAGGGGTCTTTCAACTTGGAACCAACGGCGACAGAGGCGGGGATTCCCGCGCGTCTCGGCACCTTTCGGTCGACTTGCGACGCATTAGACTACGCAGCGACCGGCCAAAGTGGCGTAAACTTCTATAATTCCGAAGGTCTGCTGACCCGGAACCTCTCCTATCGTGAGCTGCGGGAAAAAGCGCTGGAGATGGCTGGCCGGATGACGGCGCGGTTTGCCAGGGGCGCACGCATCGGCGTGCTAGCCGAGACCTCGCCTGATTTTGTCATCACCTTCATGGCATGCCAGTATGCCGGCATGGTCCCCGCCCCGCTGAGCCTGCCGGCCGCCTTTGGCGGACGCCAGACCTATGAATGGCAGGTCAGCAACATGGTCCGCAGCGCGGGGCTCTCCGCGGTGTTTGCGCCCCCTGCCCTGCATGAGATTTTAAGCTCAGCCACAGCCAGCCAGGAAATCGATCTGTTTGATCTTGGCGGCGGCAATCTGCCGGCAGAGACGGCTGAGCCTGTCCCTCATGGCCCGGATGAATTGTCTTACATCCAGTTTTCCTCGGGCAGCACGAGCGAACCCAAGGGGATCGTCGCCACTCAGGCAAGCCTCTCGGCAAACTGCCGGGCGATCATTCAGGAAGGCCTGCAGGTGCGCACGGGCGACCGGGCTGTTTCCTGGCTGCCGCTGTACCATGACATGGGGCTGGTGGGCTTCTTCATCGCGCCGCTCTACTCCCAGCTTTCGATCGATTTTCTCTCGCCGACGGATTTTGCGCGCCGGCCGGGCACATGGCTGAAGCTGATCAGCGCCAACAAGGGGACGCTCTCCTACAGCCCGAGCTTTGGATATGAGCTGTGCGTGAGGCGCCATCGCGGCGAAGCGCTCGACCTTTCGAGCTGGCGCGCGGCGGGCATTGGCGGTGACATGGTGCGTGCCGATGCGCTGGACCAGTTCAGCGAGACATTTGCAGGCGCAGGCTTTCGCCGCTCGTCCTTCGTGGCCAGCTATGGCCTCGCAGAATCCACGCTGGCGGTGAGTTTTGCACCGCTGGACACAGGGCTGAACACCGACCGCGTAGATGTTACTCGCATGCAGGCTTCCGGGCGCGCTGTGCCCGCATCAGACCTGACGCGTGAAGGCGCGGAACGTTCTTTCGTCAGCTGCGGCCGCCCCCTTCCGTCTACGGAACTCAAGATCGTTGGCAGCGATGGAGACGAGCTCGGCTTCCGGCAGGTTGGCCGCATCCTCATTCGCAGCGCCTCGCTGGCAGCTGGCTATTTCCGGGTCGACCGCGATCTTCAACCGCTCACGGATGAAGATGGTTGGCTGGACACGGGTGATCTGGGCTATTGGCTGGACGACGAAATCGTCGTCACCGGACGCTCCAAGGACATGATCCTGTCCAATGGCCGCAATATCTGGCCGCAGGACATTGAATGGGTGGCACAGAAGGTCGGTGGACGGCTGGTTGCACGCTCGGCAGCGTTTGAATTGCGCGAGACGGCAGACGCATCCCGGATCATCCTGCTGGTTGAATGCCGGTCTCAGGAAGCGGATGTGCGCGAGACGCTGACGGGCGATATTGCCGCAGCAGCGCGCTCTGTGGCCGGCGCTCCGGTCAGCGTTGAACTCGTCAGCATCAAGACGCTTCCGGTGACGAGCTCGGGCAAGCTCAGCCGCACGGCTTCGCGCAATGCCTATGTGTCCGGGCTAATCAACCAGGACAAGGCGGAGGCCTCCAGCCGGGCCGCTGCCTTACCCTGATAGAACCCTGATGGCGCCATGACGGACCGGCCGCTCATCGCACTGACCGGCGCGACCGGCTTTGTCGGCAAGATACTGGTGGCAGACCTTGCGCGAGGTGGCTGGCCCGTCCGCGCGCTCGCCAGGGCCGCACCCGGACGAACCTTGCCATCCCTTGATGGCGTGGAGTGGATTTCAGGCGATCTCGCTTCAGACGATGCGCTCTGCGCACTTGTTCGAGGTGCCGGCGTGGTGATCCATCTGGCCGGCGCGACCAAGGCGAAGGACGCGGCCACGTTTCACGAGATCAATGCTGCGCGCACGGGCGACCTTGTCAGCCGCGCGCAGGCGGCGGGCGTCTCGCATTTTGTGCATGTATCATCGCTGACAGCGCTGCGCCCGGAGGTTTCGGCCTATGCCAGCTCCAAGGCCAGCAGCGAAAACCTGGCCATCCGCAATGCGGGATCGATGGCGCTGACCATCGTGCGGGCACCCGCTGTTCTGGGGCCGGAGGATGATGCGACACGGGCGCTGTTTTCAGCCCTCGCGAGAGGTATTCTGCCAAGCCCAGGCGGCGCGGCGGCGGACTACCGCTTTTCCATGATCGATGTGATGGACGCGTCCCGATGCCTGCTCGGCTATGCGGCGGCGCCTGCCAGCGGCGTACGTTCAATTGCCCCCGCGGGGCACCTCAACCTCAGCTGGCAAGATGTCGCCCAGAGCGCGGAGCGCGTGTTGCAGCGTCCGGTGCGCCGCATTGTCATGCCCCCTTTACTGATGAAAGTGGCTGGTCACGCAGCGGACCTTGCTGCGAAGCTAAACGGACCTCCGCAGGTGTTCTCTGGCGGCAAGGTGAAGGAACTTCTCTCCGGCGACTGGCTCGCAGATACTCAGATTCAGGACGCCATCCCGCTGGATGAGACGCTGAAGCGGTGTATTGCCCCCTTTCAGCGGTCTGCTAGGAACACGAACGAGTATGGTAAGAGACGAGCGTGAACATGGCCTCAGGAACTGATCAAAAGGCGATCTTTGAAGACGTTGCCAGAGTGCTTTCCACGCACAGCCATACCCAGGCCCCCATTCGCCCCGAGACACGCATCGGCGCCGACCTCGAGATCGATTCCGTCGAAATCTTCGATATCGTGATGGAACTTGAGGACCTCTACAATATATCTCTGCCGGTCGAAGCAGCTTCCGATATCGACACCGTTCAAGACCTCGTTTCAAAGATAGGACAGCTCGCAAATGTTCGATAGTGACCTCAAGAAGGCCGACATTTTCGAGCGAAATCCTTTCCCCCACCCGCGCGCTGGTGGACGGACGGGAAATCATCCTCGCCGGCACAAACAACTATCTGGGGCTCACATTTTCAGAAGCGGTGAAATCTGCCGCCATCGATGCCATCGCGCGGCAAGGCACTGCGACAACCGGCAGCCGCCTCGCCAATGGCACCTTCCGGGAGCACATCGACCTTGAAGAAGACCTGAAAACCTTCTTCCGCGCAAAATCAGCGGTTGTCTTCACCACTGGGTATCAGGCCAACCTCGCCGCCATCAGCACGCTCGCCGGGCGCGGTGACCATCTGCTGATCGATGCCGACAGCCATGCCTGCATCTATGATGGATGCCGGCTGAGCGAGGCGGAAACGATCCGTTTCCGGCATAACAGCCCCGAGGACCTTGCCAAACGGCTTGCCCGCCTGCCCGACGAAGGCGCCCGCCTCGTTGTGGTTGAGGGGCTTTACTCGATGCTGGGCGATGTCGCGCCGCTCGACGAGTTCGTTGCCGTCGCACATGAGCATGGCGCCTATCTTTATGTGGACGAAGCCCACTCGGTTGGTTGCTATGGCGACCGCGGGCGCGGACTGGCCGAAGAGCTGGGCGTGCTGGACAAGATCGACTTTCTCTCCGGCACATTCTCCAAGAGCTTTGCCTCGATTGGCGGATTTTGTGTCTCGCGCCATCCGGGCCTCGACCTGATGCGCCTGGTAAGCCGGCCTTACCTCTTTACGGCGTCGGGCTCGCCCTCGAATGTCGCCGCCGCGCGCGCCGCAATGGGCGAGATGATGAACGGCCCCGACCTCAGCCGTGAACTGATGGAACGTGCACACCAGCTGCATGCCGGGCTGACGGGCGCCGGGTTCACGCCCGCCTCTCCGCCGGGACCGATCATCGCGATCCCCCGGCCGGACGAACTGACCGCTGTCAGGGAATGGAACCGCCTGCTGGAAGCAGGGATTTATGTGAACCTTGCCGTTCCGCCCGCAACGCCGCATGCGAAGTCCCTGCTTCGCCTCAGCGTATCGGCAGCGCATTCTGAAGACGAGATCAACACGATCATCTCTGCCTTCCGTGAGCTGACTTAACAGTCGGGCCCACGGATCACCGGAAAGCGCCTGCGCGGTATAGCCGCCAGGCGAGCGAGGGCGCATGGAACAGCGGACGGCGGCGTTCTTCGTCCGTGACCTGAAGGCGCACGCCGGAATGGCTTTCGACTTTTTCCAGGATATAGTCGAGGCCGGCATCGAATGTGGCGGCCGCTTTCATGACGCGCAGCGCGCCCATGGGTTTTCCCACAATGCGCCGCAGGATCCATTTCATCTGGCACAGAAACGCACGCACTCGGCCGGGTTTCGGCGGCGTTTCCAGTTCTGTAGCGAACAGGATTTCGGACAGTCTGCGATAACGCGGCTCGAAACGCGCAACGATTTCGGCGGCGCGGGCATCGGGCCGTTCGGGACGCAGCTCTGTGCGATAACTTTCACTCAAGCCCCGAACCCAGGGCGACGATGGCGTGACCGGCCCTGACAGCAAGGGGCGGATCTCGTCTGCAAAATGCGCGCAGGCGAGCGCCAGAGTATCCAGCAATTCTGCGCGCACATCGGCGTCGTCCGACAGCACGACCGAGGGCTGCGCGAAACGTGCCCAGAGCATGCTTTCAAACGCCCCGCCCCGCGCGCGGCGATGAAACGCCTTTTCTGATACGATGGAGTATTTGCTCCGCAGGCGCTTTCCATTGGCGCCTGTGATCTGCATGTAATGGACACCGGGCGGCAGCAGCCATGATCCGAAGCGTTTCAATCCTGATCCGTAGACTGATTTATACTGATCAACGATGACATAGAAATCATACATCTTGTCCGCCACCTCGCCCTGGCGCATGGCCGACCCGTAGAAGACAAGTCCGCGAACGGCGCCCGCGTGGCGCTCGCATATGGCCGTCGCAACTTCACGGGCCCCCTCCCCGAGATCTACCTGATCGTCGAGAATGAGCGCGCGCAAGGCTGGCAAATGGGCTTCAGACTTGGTCATCGCAGGAACCGGATGGGGCGGGTTGAGCTGACCCTGATGCGGGCATCTGCAGGGATTTGCAACACCTCCCCATCCAGCACAACTGGCCCGGAACAGCTGAACGTAAGGGTGCCCGTCCGATAGCTTGTGAGGCCGTGGCGGGTCATTTCCGGGCCGGTGGCATTCGCTAGGATTTTCAGGAATGCAGCCCTGAAGCCTGATATGGGCCACTGGGCATAAGTGACGGCGATCGGCCCGCTCGCCTCTCCCCAGAAGGGCTTCAGCCCGAGGCTGAGGTAAGGCAAGGTCGTCATCAGGCTGAGCGCATGAGCGCCCTGCAGGCGGAATGCGGCGCTCTCCGCCTTGAAATCGTCTGGCCGCAGCAGCGGCGCGCCATCCGTATCGAGATAGGCTTGCGGTGAGAGCACAAAGCGGGCAGCCGCTTCTGCCACGGCCAGCGACCCTCTGTGACCATCGCCATGTATCTGTTTCTGAGTATAGACCATGACGCGGGCGAGCGACCCCGTCGACAGCAGCATGCCGGCCAAAGGTGCCGGAAGGCTGTCGCTTTCTATCCGGAGGGCGGGCAGGCTTGTCCGGGCGGTCACGCCATCGGCGCGATAGGACTGGACGAAGGTTGCAATGTCTTCTGCGCTGCGGCGTTTCAGGCCGGCAACCTTGAAGGCAAGATTGGTGCTGCCGCCCGGCAGAACGGCAATGTCTGGCAGCGGGCCGCCACCTTGTGCGAAACCAGGCCAGGCTGAAAGAACGGCCTGAAGCGTGCCATCTCCCCCTTCGATGAAGAGGGCAGCGGGGTCTTCTGCTGCGAGTTCCCGGAGTTGGCCCGGAAGGCGCGCGAAATCATCAATGCGGACCAGCGAAGCATCCTCAATCCGCCCAGCTGCCTGCTCGAGGATTGAGCCCTTGCGCCGGACCGTGTGACTAAGCGGATTGACGATCAAGCCGATCCGGCGGCTCATTTTCTGACCTCACGGTCCAGAGCCAGCCACATGCTGACGCCAAAGAGGGCGAGGATTGGAAACGCAACGGCGAATACGGGGTTGAGACTGCCGTTTTCCGCAAGCGTTTTCAGGATACCGTCGACCACCATGTAGAGGAATCCGGCGGCCACACCGGCGGCCACGGCGAGATCGGCGTTGGAGCGCCTGCCATAGACCTGCATGATCGGTATCGCGAGAAAAAGGAAGCCGATCACGGTAACCGGCAGCAATATCCGGTTCAGCGCCCACAGGAGATAGGCGCCGGAGGGGCGGCTGCCGGAGCCGCGCATCTCACTCAGCGACAATAGATGCTGAACCGCAAGGTCGCGCGGCGGCGCCAGCAACAGTTGCAGGCTTTCCGGGGTCTGCGGACTTGGCCAGAAGGTCATCTCGCGTGGCGCTTCCCCATCGAACCGCCGCTGAATGGTATTCGACAACTGCCAGCCGCCTTCCGCTGGGCGGGCTGTTTCAGCCATGGTGACCGAAACGACGGCGCCCTCGTCATTGCGTTCGAAAATCGTGATGCCGGTCAACTCATCATTCTGCATGCTGCTGAGTTCGATCAGCAGCCGCCCATCGGAAAGCCAGAGTTTTTCAGGCGCCTGGACATCTTCCTGCAGCGCATCGGGACCGAGCCAGGCCTGCAGCGCCCGGCTGGCGGGAGGGCCGGCGGCATCAATCACCAGCGCAGAGGCAACACCGGCCACAAAGACGACAGGCGCCAGTGTTCTCATCTGTCCGAACACGGAGATGCCGGAAGCAGAGATAGATACCAGTTCATTGCGCCTGAACAGGGATGCATAGGTGAGGAGCGCGGCGAGCAGGAAGGCAAAGACCACGATCCGGTCGAAGAGAGCCGGCAGGCGCAGCCACATATACCGCATCTGGCCTTCAAACCCGGCGCCGGAGGGAAGTTTGTCAGCATTACTGAGCGCGTCGAGGACACCCAGCAGCGCGACCAGCGCAAGCGTGACCACCAGCAGACGCTGCAGAAAAAGCAGGGACAGATAGCGGGTCAGGCGTGCCGTCATGACGCCTGCCTTCCGGCAAGCGCGCTGGCATAATCGGTGCCCTTATAGGCGGCGATCTGACGGCGGCTGGTCAGAAGGCTGCCCTCCGAGAGCCGCTGGAAGAGCACGAACGCCGCGACCGCAACCAGCGCCACAATGGGCCAGAAGCCTGTCCAGGGCGGGATCACGCCGCCGCTGGCCTGGACCAGCGTAAACTCCAGAACCTTCTGAACGCCCAGAAGGATCAGGATGCCAACGATCACCCCGCTGGACCGGGCGATCCGGCCAAGGTTGAGGCCAAGGATGACGGCGATGAGCGGCATCACCAGCAGCAAGGCAGCGCGGCTGGTGCGGTCATGGAAAGCGGAAGCAGCGACTGCTGGCGCAACGCCGCTTTCACCATCCGTAGACGACGAGCTGAGCAGCTCGGAGAGGAACAGCTCGCGCTCATCATTGCCGCGTTCGCGATACTGGCCAGCATCCGGGATCACGGGCCAGATCAGTTCGCCGAATGCGATCTGATCATACTCGTCCAGCGGTTCGCTTTCGCGATAGGAGGCGCCTGTCCCCTCCTGAAGGATGATTTCCCACTCTCCGGCGCGCGGCTCCTGCAGCAAACCTGTGCGGCCGGTCAGCAGGGTGCGCGTTCCATCCGGTTCGGTTTCCAGAATAAAGGTTTGCCCCAGGCGGCGGCTGGAAGGCTGTACGCTGTCGGTCCAGATGATCCGGTCATTGTACTGGACAAACTTCTGTTCCTGGAAAACGGACAGCACGGACTGATGCTGAAGGTTATAGACGATTTCGCGGTAAGAGTACCGGGAGAGCGGCTGGAGGAAGCCCGAAATCAAAAGCGATGCCGCCGCCAGAACGATCGCAACAGCCAGAAAGGGCCGGACGATCCGGTAAAGCGAGACGCCGGCGGCCATGAGGGCGACGATTTCGCCCGAGCGGCTGAGCCGGTCTATCGTCAGGATCATCGAGATCAGAAAGGCGCCGGGCAGAGCCAGATTCAGATAGTGTGGAATCAGGTTCGCGACGAGCAGAGAGCCGGACAGCAGGGCGTTTCCCGAGCCTGAAACGAGCTCCGTGATGCGGATCAGCCTTTCCAGCAGCAAAAGGGCCATCGCCAGCGCGGTGAGGCCAGCAAACATGCCAAGAAAGCTACGGATCAGGTAGCGATCAAGCCTGGCAATCATTACTCATTCCCTCGACCGACCGCATTCTACTGACATTGTTATAGCATCCCGTGTGACAGTCCATTGATCCCTGCACCGGCTTAGCGCTACTAACAAACTGAAGCGTATGTGTCACAATAGGACTGTGTTGATGCACCTTGGCAAGGTTCTGATGCTGATGATGGCGATGTTTTGCCAGTCGGCAACGGCCCAATCTCTCAATGTCCTGAATATTCGTGCTGACGAGGCTGGAGCGATTTGTGGTGAAAGGTCGCCGCAGATAGAGGTGCTGGTTGCTGGCGCGACTGCGACGGGCATCCTGACAGTTGAGCTTTATAGCCCGAGTGAACGCGACTTCCTGAAGAAGGCTTCTCGCCTTAAACGGGTACGCGTACCTGCTGAAGGGGGTACGCAGAGGGTCTGTTTCGATTTGCCGGGCCCGGGCGCTTACGCCGTAGCCGCATATCACGACGTGGACGGAGACCGGGAACTCGACCGTCAGTGGAACATGCTGCCGGCAGAGCCGTTTGCCCTCTCGAACAATCGCAAGCTCAAACTACGCATGCCGAAGTTCGAGGAAGCCGCGTTCAAGGCCGGCGAAGACATGACGACGATCCGGCTTGAGCTGCGCAAATGAACGTCCATGCGCCGATCCAGAGCCTGCCGATGGCCGGCGAGTCTGTGACTGTCCGGCCGGTGGCGACTGCGGCAGACCGCAAGGCTTTTCTTGATCTGCCCTACCGCGCCTATGGCAACCTGCCCGCCTGGCGCGCGCCTCTCAGGTTTGAACGCGCCGCACAGATTGATCCGCGCAAGAACCCCGCGCTCGCCCAGATGCCGCATGAATTGCTGCTGGCCTGGCGCGGCGGCGAACCTGTTGGCAGGATTGCCGTGTTCGTAAATCCTGCGCATCTGGCGCGGCACAATGATCAGACCGGGCATTTCGGTTTTCTGGACACGCTTCAGGAAGATGAGGAGACCGTTGCTGCCCTCATGCAGGCGGCGGAGGCGTGGCTACGCCAGAAAGGCATGCTGCGGATTGCAGGCCCGTTCAACTTTTCCGTGAACGAAGAATGTGGCCTGCTGGTTGACGGCTTTGATACGCCGCCCGTCATGATGATGCTGCATGGACGGCCTGACTACGCCCCTGCCCTGGAACGTATCGGCTATTCCAAGGCGATGGACATGTTTGCCTACATGATCCGCATGGGCGAGACGTTTGAACCTCCACCAATTGCACGTAGGCTGATTGAAGGGTTTGAGCGGGACCCGCGGTTGAAGATCCGCAATCTGGACAGCCGCAATTATGAAAACGAGATCAACCAGATCCTCGACATCTTTGATGATGCCTGGTCCGGCAATTGGGGTTTTGTGCCTTTCGGCAAGGCCGAAATCACGCATATGGCCAAGGAACTGAAACCGCTCATCACACCAGACAATCTGTGGATCGGGCTGATTGATGACGAGCCTGCCTGTTTCGCGCTGGTTCTGCCGGACATTTTTGAAGCGGCCGATGGCCTCAACGGGCGCCTTTTGCCCTTCGGCTGGATTCAGTTCCTGCACCGGCTGAAGATTGCAGGCACGACCACGGCGCGGATTCCTCTGGCCGGCATGCGGCGGAAATTCCACAAGACGCGCCGCGGTGTTCAGACGATGGCCGCCACCTGCAGCATGACATTGGCGGCGCAGCATGCCAGGGGCGTGCGCAACATCGAAGCTTCGTGGATCCTCGAAACGAACAGTAATCTGATCAACATCATTTCGCTGTTCGACGCGCCGAAATACAAGACCTACCGCATCTACGGAAAACCCCTTTGAGCCATACCACCGCGCGCGACACGGTGAATGCGCTTGTTCTGGCAGGCGCGCGCGCGAGCGGGGATGCGCTTGCCGCATCCCATGGCGTTGCAAGCAAAGCACTGATCGAGATCGGTGGAGCACCGATGCTTTCCAGAGTGCTCCGCGCCCTGACGGGCAGTGGCCGCCTTCGTGATGCCCCCTACGTATCGGGGCTTGAACAACAAATTCTCGAAAATGCCAGCGCCGGAATTGCCGCCAAAGCAGCTGTTTCCGTCTCTGGCGGCCCAGCCTCCAGCCTATTAGGCGCGATTGAAGGCGGCGTGCAGTTACCGCTTCTGGTCACCACCTGCGATCATGCGCTGCTGACGGCGGAGATGGTGGATCACTTCGTTGGGGAAGCAATCCGCGGCGGCGCCGATCTGACCGTAGGGCTGGCGTCCAGGGAAACGATCCAGGCGCAGTATCCGGAAACGAGGCGCACCTACATCCCGTTCGGCGGGTCTCCGATGTCGGGCTGCAATCTGTTTTTCGTCAACTCTCCGGAAGCCCTGAGGATCATCCGGTTCTGGAGAGAGGCGGAACAGGACCGGAAGCAGCCATGGAAGATTGCCTGGCGGTTCGGCCTGGTAACCGCGCTGCGGCTGCTGATTGGCAGGCCAGATGTTCACCGGGCTTTCGAGCTGATCTCTGCACGGCTGGGCGCGCGGGCGGGAGTCGTCGTCATGCCCTTTGCGGAGGCGGCCATAGATGTCGATTCTCAAGCGGATCTTGAGCTCGTTCGGAGCATCATTGCTGGCAGACCGCAAAGCTGACGACCCACATGCCCACTGACATTCATGCGATGGATTTGGGCCAAACTGCCCGCAGCCGATTGGCAACGGCGCCAGGATCGGCCAGCCCCTCCGACACTGTGAGGACAGGCTGTCCGGGCCAGCCCGGATCGGTGTAGGCGGTTCCTTCAAACATCACCGGGGCGGCATAACGCGGCAGAACATGGAAATGGACATGGGGATCCACCATCATAAGCATGAGATAGTTGATTTTCGCGTTCGCAAAGGTTTGGGCGCAAACTGCTTCGGCGTCTTTGACAACGGTCGCGAGTTCGGCAAATGCCTCGGCCGGCAGGGCGGAAAACGCGGTTGCTTCGCTGTGCGAGAGAATTATGAGCGCGCCGAGTGTGACCTGCTTGGGCCGTACCTGGACACTCCAATGAGCGTAGTCGCGGATCAGGGTGCGGCTGCCACCAAATGTTTCAAAGGTTGCATTGCGATGCATGACGCTCTTTCTCCTTCTGCCGGTCTCATCCAAGAGCCCACTTTCCGCTGAACACTCTAGAGTTATTCGCCTTATGACACCAAACGCCGTCTCGGTTCGCCTGCTAGGGGAATTGCCCTCAAAGCTCTGGGGGCTTGATCTTCACGAGTGGCAGCGCCGCGCCTGGATGAAGGCGGGGGCCGCTGATGTGGATCAAACGAACGGACGGCTGCTGGCTGGTCTCGAATGGGTGTTGTCCCCTTCTCTGCAGCGTAACCTGCTGGCCCAGCCCGGCTCCGCGCTGCTGACGCCAGCGGCGAATGGACAAGGCGAGCGGCTGGTCGCCATTCATCTGCCCGCCGGGACGGATGAGCGCACGCTCCTGGCCTTGTTTGATCGCCCGACTGTCAATCGCGAGGAACTGAAGGCTGCGGGCCTGACGCCCGGCGACATGCATGACTTTGCCGACGCCTACAACAAGAGCCTGCGCAAACGGGAAGTGCCTTACGCGCTGTCGATGCGCGACGAGAAGACGATCGACATTGAGCGCATATTGTTCAAGGGCTCCTACAAGGGCGTGACAGACCTTGTGACCAAATATGCATGGCCCTTCCCGGCATTTCACATCACCCGGCTCTGTGCCTTTCTGCGCATTTCGCCCAACACCGTCACGACAGCGAGCCTCGCATTCGTCGTCATCGCGTTCTGGCTGTTCTGGAACGGGGCGTGGGTTGCCGGGCTTGCGGCGGCCTGGGTCATGACGTTCCTGGACACGGTGGATGGCAAACTCGCGCGCACCACGATGACCTATTCAAACTGGGGCAACATCTACGATCACGGGATCGACCTGATCCATCCGCCCTTCTGGTATTGGGCCATGTTTGTTGGCCTGCAGGGCGCGGATGATGGTCCCTCGCAAACCTTGCTCGCCGGGTCGCTGGCGATGATCCTTGCCGGCTATGTGCTGAACCGGCTGGAAGAAGGCGAGTTCATCCGGCGCTTCGGGTTCCACATCCATGTCTGGCAGCCCATCGACAGCTTCATGCGGGAAATCACTGCGCGCAGGAACCCCAATATGCTGATCTTCATGGGGGCGGTGCTAGTCGGCCAGCCAGGCTGGGGTTTTGTGGCGGTCGCCGCATGGACGCTCATCTGCCTGATCTTCCATGGCGGAAGGCTGGTGCAGGCGATGGCAGGGAAATCGCGCCCCGTTTCGTGGTTGGAGGGCTGATCCCCATGACCGCAATTGCCATCTTCGACCTTGATAAAACGATTACCCGGGCGCCGACCTGGACCCGCTTCCTGATCTTCGTGAACCGGAAACGGCCGGCCTTCCTGCTGCACCTCGCCCGCATTCTTGTGCAGGGGGCAGGATACAAGCTGGGCCTCGCCAGCCGGGACTCGGTGAAAGTGGTCAGCCTGCGATCGCTCGCCCACCTTTCCAAAGCCGAACTTGAAACGGCGGCAGCAGCATTCATTGAGCGGGAAGTGAGATCCGGGCTGCGCCCCGGCGCGGTCGAGGCAATTCGCTGGCACGCCGCGAAGGGGCACCGGCTGATTATCGCGACGGCGTCGGTTGATCTTGTTGCGGATGAATTGGCACGCGCCCTTGGATTTCATGAAGTGATCGCAACGCGGCTGGACTGGTCAGCGCAAAGTGATGTGCCTGCCCCCAGGCTTGCAGGCGCAAATTGCTATGGCGCAGAAAAACTGCGACGCATTGAGGCGCACGGAATTGAGCGCGCCACCTTTGCTTACAGCGATCACGTCTCTGATCTTGATATGCTTCTCAATTCCGACCTCGGCGTTGCGGTGAACCCATCCTCCGGATTGCGGAAGGCGGCGCAAAGACTGAACCTTACCATCGCCGATCTGAACCTGCCGGACATCGGCTTCCTTTCCGAGAAAGTGAGCGCTTCCAAATGAAAGCTATTCTCCTGAGCGCCGGACGCGGCTCGCGCCTTCTGCCGCTCACCGAGTCCCGCCCGAAATGCCTGTTGCCCGTTCAGGGCACCACGCTTCTGGGGTATCAGCTGGACACGCTTGAGGCCGCCGGCATCCGCGATGTGACGGTGGTGACAGGCTTTCTCCCCAACCTCGTGGAGGCCGAACTGGCCCGCCGGTCGGGCCCGTTGAAAGCCATCCCGTTTTTCAATCCTTTTTTCCAGGTGGCAGATAACCTTGCCAGCTGCTGGATGGTCCGGGAGCGGATGGATGATGATTTTCTCCTGATCAATGGGGACACGCTGTTTGCGCTGGATCTCATACAAAAGGTCATAGCCGCGCCGCCTGCCCCGATCACCGTGACGATCGACCAGAAACCCGCCTACGATCTGGACGATATGAAAGTCACTCTCTCCGGATCAACCCTGAGGGCTATCGGCAAGACGCTTTCCGCCAGCGAAACAGATGCCGAGTCCATTGGCATTCTGCGCTTCATGGGACAGGGGCCGGAGATTTTCCGCAGCAAGCTGGAACAGATGATGCGCACCCAGGACGGCGTTCAGGCCTGGTTCCTGAAAGCGATCAATGCCATTGCCAACACGGAAGACTGTGTAGAAACGGTTCTGATCAAAGGGCATCGCTGGGCTGAGGTCGACACGGTTTCGGATTTCGAGGGCCTCCAGAAAAACGGCTTCTAGCGCGCATGCACGCACCCGCTTCTCCCGGAAAATCTGCCACGCCGCCTCGCGTGCTTGTGCTGGCAATTGGAGAGGCACACCAACTGCTGCATGTTCTGGGGCCCGCCAGAGAGCTGGCCCGTGGGGGTATTCACACAGACATCCTTGTACCGACAGATTGGCACGAGCAGCTGATTACGGCACATGCGCCAGAGCTTTTGCCTCGCCATTCTCACGCCGGAGCGCACTTCAACCGCCTTGAAGAAGATTCTTGGCCAGCGCTGCCCAAAGTTGATCCATATTCTTCACGGCGCCGGCGACCGGGAAAAGGGATATGAAGACCGTATACGGCTCTTTGATCTGGTTTTTGTCGCTGGTCAGAAAGACTATGATGCCTTCCTGAACTATGGCCTCGCGACCGCAGAAACCTGCCATGTCATCGGCTACTGCAAGTTTGACGTGTTGCCACCGGCCCCGCCGCGCTTCTTCGACAATGACCGGCCGGTTGTGCTCTACAATCCGCATTTTGATGCTGGCCTCAGTTCCTGGCTGAGGTTTGGACCGTCTTTGGTCGAAGCATTTGCAAAGATGCCGGACTTCAATTTCATCATCGCCCCTCATCTGAGGCTGCGCGGCAAAGGCAGGCGGTTGTTCGATCAGCTTTCCACGTCGGCTCAGGCACCAAATCTCAGATTTGATGGTGGCAGCATTCATTCCATCAATATGGACTACACCCGCACAGCTGACATTTATGTGGGGGATGTGAGCAGCCAGGTCTACGAGTTCCTGCAAACGCCGAAACCCTGCGTGTTCCTGAATGCACATGATGCCAACTGGCGGGACAGCCCCTTCTATCGGCACTGGGCCTTTGGCGAGGTTGCCGGTTCTGCAGAGGAAGCACTGCTCCTGATCAGTTCAGCAAAAGCAGACCATCCAAAGTTTGCACCCCGGCAGACGGCAGGCTTTGCCGCCGCCATCAATGCCGGGTCCGGCTCCGCGTCTGCACGTGCGGCCACTTTGATCCGGGATTTTCTGGGCCGGGCCTGATCCCCCGTTTGGGCTGAGGAGGTGGGCGCGCCATAGCCATTGTTCAGGCGCCTCCACCTGCTTTTCGAGGGTCAGGATATTGACTCAGACCCAAAAGAACAAAATAAGAACATATGGATCTTGCCACGCTCATATCCAAAGGCCTGGTTGGCCCGTTGACTGCTCCGCCCCCGCGGGAGGCGGCGTTTCCCTATGGGCTGGGCAGGCACGGGCTGCACGAAATCGCCGAGACAGGCTATGGGGACCGCGCCGCTATAACCGGCTTTCTGCTGGCAACGGCGCCGCGCCCCTCCCGCAGGAGCATCCTGCTATGGGTCACCCAGGCCAGCACCGCGCGGGATATGGGGCGCCTTCCTGAAGCGGCTCTGCGTGAGGCAACCGGTGGGCAGGCCCGGCGGCTGGGTCTCGTGACCCGGCATGCGGGCGATGCACTCTGGGCTGTGGAAGAGGCTGTCGTATCCGGCGCCGTGAGCCATGTGATCGCGGAAGTGGACGCGGCTGACTTCACCGCCACCCGGCGCCTCACCCTAGCGTCAGAGCGTCATGGCGTACCGGTGACGCTACTTCTGCCTCACACCTGCGAAGGGGCGACAGCCGCCCTCACCCGCTGGCGTATCAGCCCTCAGCCTTCTTCGCCCAACCGCTATGATCCTCGCGCGCCGGGACATGCCCGCTGGCGCGCCCATCTCGAACGCTGCCGGCCCGCCCCAACGCTTGTCGGGCAAGCCTTTGATCTGGAATGGAACGATGAGACGCTATCTCTCGATATGGTTTCCGGAATGGCCGCTGGACCGTCTGCGCCGCGCCAGGCGCCTTACCCTTCCGGCTACACAAACCGGAAAGCCAGCTAGGCTGCGGCCCTTCATCCTGCATGAAAAATCCCCTCACGGACTTGTTGTGGCCGCCGCCAATAAGGCAGCCCTCGCCGCCGGAGTGCATCCGGGCCTCCGCTTCACAGATGCGCGCGCCACGCTGCCGGATATTGCCTCTGAAGAAATTGACCGGGAAAGCGACAGAAAGGCGCTCGGCGCGCTGGCGGCCTGGATGGTGCGTTTCTCCCCGCTGGTCGCCATTGATGGGGATGACGGGCTGCTCCTCGAAATCACCGGCTGCGATCATCTGTTCGGAGGCGAGGAAAGAATGGCAGGCGAACTTTCTGCCCGGCTCGCGCGGGCAGGATATGGCCACCGGATCGGTATCGCCGGAACCGTCGGTGCCGCCTGGGCCATGGCGCGCGCCGCTGCGGAAGAAGGCCGCCCTGCCCTCCTTTCCAGCGGCGCAGAGCGTGCCGGCCTTGCCACACTCCCCGCCAGCGCCCTGCGTATTTCCACAGCAGCAGAAACCCTGCTGCGCCGGTTCGGCCTGACGCGCATTGGCCAGCTCTATGACATAGACCGCAAGGCACTGACCCGCCGTTTCAATTCTCGCCAGGCAGCAGACGCGGTTACCCTCCGCCTGGATCAGGCGCTTGGCTTGCGATCAGAGCCTTTTGCACCTTTTCGTCAGCCACCGGATCATTCTGCCAGGATTTCCTGTCCTGAACCCCTCACCGATACTGCCGGAATAAGTGCAGGCTTGGAAAAGCTGATTGAAACGCTCTGCAGAGACTTGTCGGCTGACGGCCTTGGCGCGCAGAGCTTCCTGTTTCAGGCCTTCCGGTCAGACGGCGAAGTAAGCGCAATACGTGTCAATTCAGCCCGCCCCGCGCGCGCCCCTGAACACATCATGCGGCTTTTCGGCGAGAAGACGAGCGGGATTGATCCTGGATTTGGCATCGACCTTCTGCTGCTCGAAGCCTTCCGGACCGGCACAATGGCGGCGGGCAGCCGGCCCCTTTCGGGTGATCTCTCTGGAAACGACCCGGATGAGGAGGCGCTCGCGGCCCTCGCTGACCGGATCAATGCCCGCCTTGGCGAAGGCGCCGTAACGATCACACTGCCCCAAGCACGGCACCCTGTTCAGGTAGCGGAAAAGACGGTGCCTTTCGGGGGGCAGGAAATGGACGGCGCCCTACCGCCCGGAAATCTGCCCGGCCTGCGCCCGGCGCGCCTGTTTGAACGGCCAGAACGCGTCGATGTGATTGCCGAAGTGCCTGACGGGCCGCCCCTTCGCTTCGTCTGGCGGAGAAAAGTCCGCCGGGTTGTGCGCGCTGACGGCCCCGAACGTATCTCGCCGGAATGGTGGACCTATCTGCCCTCGCAGGCTGGCGACAAAGCGTCCCTGCCCCGAACGCGGGATTATTACCGCGTGGAGGATGAAGAGGGCCGCCGGTACTGGGTTTACCGGGATGGGCTTTATGGGGATGGACGCGGGCAAACACCCGAATGGTTCGTTCAGGGACTATTCGCATGACCGGATATGCCGAACTGGCCGTCACGACAAATTTCTCCTTTCTGCGTGGTGCCAGCCACGGTCGTGAACTGGTCGCGCGCGCAGCGGAACTTGGCCTTGCCGCAATCGGCATCGCTGACAGGAATACGCTGGCAGGCGTTGTGCGTGCGCATGTGGCTGCCAGGGAGTTTGGCCTCAGGCTGGTGGTGGGCGCGCGCCTTGTGCCCCAGGATGGCCCTGAAATCATAGCCTACCCGATGGACCGGAAAGCTTATGGCCAGCTTTCACGCCTGCTGTCGGAAGGCAAGATGCGCGCGCCCAAGGGGGACTGCCACATCACGGTCTCGGATATCCTGAAGGCCAGCGATGGCATGATCCTGATTGTCCTGCCGCCGGATGTTCTCACTGATGATTTTATCTCTATACTGAAAACCGTTTCAGAAAGTGCTGCGGGCCGAACATATCTCGCAGCACGCTATGCCTATGCCGGCCGCAATCATGAGCGCCTCTCACGCCTGGATGAAATCGCAAGCCTCACCGGCGCGCCGATGATCGCCACAAATGACGTGCTCTATCATGTGCCCGAGCGCCGGCCCCTGCAGGATGTGCTGACCTGCATTCGCGAGCAATGCACTGTGGAGACTGCCGGTTTTCTGCTCGCTGCGAATGGGGAGCGTCATTTGAAAGATGGCGCGGAAATGCTGCGCCTGTTCAAGGGCTTTGAGCATGCCGTTGCGCAGTCCGTGGCAGTCATGGAGCGCTGCCGGTTCAGCCTGGACGAGCTTTCCTATGAGTATCCTGATGAGCCTGTTCCGCCCGGCTCTACGCCGCAGGAACATCTCGAGCGCCTTGCCTGGGAAGGCGCCCGGATGCGCTATCCTGACGGCATTCCCGGCAAGGTGGCAGACCAGATACGCAGTGAACTGAAGACCATCGCCCAGCTTTCCTACGCGCCTTACTTCCTCACAGTGAATGACATTGTCCATTGGGCGCGCGAGCAGAAGATCCTCTGTCAGGGGCGCGGCTCAGCGGCCAATTCGGCGGTCTGTTTCTGCCTCGGGATCACCAGTGTTGATCCGACAATGACCAAGCTGCTTTTCGAACGCTTTCTCTCCCCTGAAAGAAAGGAGCCGCCGGATATTGATGTAGACTTCGAGCATGAGCGCAGAGAAGAGGTTATTCAGTATGTCTACAAGCGGTATGGACGTCATCGCGCGGCGTTGACCGCCACCGTGATTTCCTATCGCTCCCGATCCGCCATCCGGGAGGTCTGCAAGGCACTTGGGCTGAGTGACGATATATCCTCGGCCCTTGCAAATGGCATCTGGGGCAGTTGGAGCGACACGCTGCCTGACAAACGCATCACGGAAGCCGGGCTTGATCCGGGCAATCCCCTGATCCGGCGCGCCGTGCAGCTGGCGCGCCAGCTTCTGGGGTTCCCACGGCACCTCTCCCAGCATGTTGGCGGGTTTGTGCTGACACGGGGGCCCCTGATCGAAACCGTCCCGATCGGTAATGCCGCGATGAAGGACCGGACATTCATCGAATGGGACAAGGACGATATCGACGCCCTCGGCATCATGAAAGTGGATGTGCTCGCCCTCGGTATGCTGACCTGCATCCGAAAGGCATTTGATCTTCTGGAGACGCACAAAGGCATCTCCCACACCCTCGCCAGCATCGAGCAAGATGACAAGGCGACCTATGACATGCTCTGCAAGGGTGACAGTATCGGGGTGTTCCAGGTGGAAAGCCGGGCCCAGATGGCGATGCTGCCAAGGCTGCAGCCGCGTAAATATTATGATCTGGTGATTGAGGTTGCCATCGTGCGGCCGGGACCAATTCAGGGCAACATGGTTCACCCCTATCTGCGCCGCAGGAAGGGGGTTGAAACCGTCACCTATCCGAGCCCCGCGCCGGACAAGGGGCCGGCAGATGAGCTGGAGGCGATCCTCAGCCGCACATTGGGCGTCCCCCTTTTCCAGGAACAGGCGATGCAGATTGCCATTGATGCGGCCAAGTTCACGCCGGATGAGGCCAACGGTCTGCGCCGGGCCATGGCAACCTTCCGCAATGTTGGAACCATACATCAGTATGAGGAGAAGCTGGTCTCCAAACTTATTGAGAGAGGGTATGATCCTGTTTTCGCGCAGTCCTGTTTCGAACAGATCAAGGGCTTTGGGGAATATGGCTTTCCGGAGAGCCATGCGGCCTCCTTTGCCCTGCTTGTCTATGTGTCTTCCTGGCTGAAATGCCACCATCCGGATGTCTTTTGCGCCGCGCTGCTCAACAGCCAGCCGATGGGCTTCTATGCGCCCGCCCAGATCGTCCGGGACGCTCAGGAGCATGGGGTGGACGTACGCCCTGTTGATGTCAATTACTCTGACTGGGACAACACGCTGGAACCTGCCGACGGCGAGGAAGACCGTTTTGCCGTGCGCCTGGGTTTCCGCCAGGTGGATGGGCTGAGCCAGGCTGACATGGAGCGTCTCATGGCGCACCGGGGGGCAGGCTACGAAACGCCCGAGGCGCTCATGCGGCGCGGGCGCCTGCCAAGATCGGTTGCCGAGCGGCTGGCCGCAGCGGATGCTTTTGGTTCCATGGGGCTTTCCCGACGGGAGGCATTGTGGAAAGTCCGGGGCGAGGCCTCACAGCACGCCCTGCCGCTTTTCACCGCCGCGCGTCTCGCCGATCAGGGCGCCGACGCTGACGTGGCGCTTCCCCAGATTCCGCCCTCAGAGCATGTCATACAGGATTACCAGACGACCCGGCTTTCGCTGAAAAATCATCCGATGCATTTCCTGCGCGCCCTGCATGAGCGCCGGGGCATCCTGAGCACACAGGCGGCAACTTCCTGCCCAAGTGGGCGGCGTGTGGAGACATCTGGAATTGTGCTGGTGCGCCAGCGGCCAGGCACGGCCAGCGGCGTCGTTTTCGTGACGCTGGAGGATGAAACAGGAATTGCCAATCTGGTTGTCTGGCCCCGCGTGATGGAAAGGTTCCGCGCGGTGGTCATGCGCTCACGGATCATTCATGTGAAAGGCCGGGTCCAGAAAGCTGATGGGGTCACGCATATTGTGGCCGAGCAGCTTATTGACTGCACGGGGGAGCTGAATCTCTTGTCGGAGGATACCCTGCGGGATCCCCTGAAGGGTGTGCTTGCCCGACCGGATGAGGTCGCTCGCCCTGTCGCGGAACGCAAAGGTCCTCCCAAACGGACTTCCGGCGGCCATCCCCGCGATGTTCGCGTCATCCCGCGCAGCCGGGATTTCCACTGATCCGGTCAAGACACCGTTTCAAGAAATGTGAGCTGACTCAAAACCTGGTTTCATGGTATCGTCTATTAGTAGGCATAGGGACAAAAAGGTGCCCAGTTTCGTGCGAACGCAACTCGTGCGGTTTATGTGCCGTGCGATATAAGCATATTTGTTTCTGGGGCATGACCATGAAGCTGAGGACAGGAAACCGGGTCTACGTGTGTGATGGCGGGCGCTATGTTGCCTACGAGAACCGGGGGGACACAGATATTCTGGACCTCCGCGTGGCCGACAATGCCGCGTTCGATAATCCCCCGGCCCGGGAACAGGGCGCTGATCGCCCGGGAAGATATCCTTCGCCCGATGGCCAGCGGTCTGCCGTGGGCCAGACCGACCCGCATGATCTGGCAGAAACCCGCTTTATCACAAGCCTTGCAGACAAGATTGATGCCTGGTCACAGGCGGCGCCCGGCAACAGGTTTGTCCTGATTGCCGATCCCCGGAGTATGGGACTGATGCGGCAACGTTTGTCCCGTGAAACCATGGAGAGAATGCTGGGGTCCGTCACAGGCGATTTTGTTCATCGCCCCGTGTCAGAAATCTCCCGGATCGTGGACGACGCGTAAAATGTCGCAACACAGACCAATAAAGGCAATCCAAATGACCGCGCCGCTGCCGGCGGGCGCGCCTATGTAGTTTTCCGGATAAACCGGCTTTTTAGTTTCTTCTAATTTAAAAATAGGGAGGAACTAAAGCCATGAGCATTCGCGATATCTCGCTCGCCATCACATCGGCCGAAACTGATTTTAGTCTGGTTGAGCAGGCATGGGCCCTCGCCGAAACATGGCAAGCACATCTCAGCTGTTGCCTGATCGGCGTTCAGCCTGATCTCCAGTTCACCGATGGCTTCTATGCCACCGCGGAAGGGTACCGGGCTGCGGTGGAAGCAACCGAAGAACACAACGCTTCATTTCTCAAATCCGCAAGGGATTACATAAACAGCAAGGCGAGCAGCGTCGAAATACGGGAGATGCGCGCCTTTGGGGGCGCAGTTGCAGATGCTGCATCCGTCCTCGCCAGATATTCGGACCTTCTGATTGCCCGCGCGCCCAAACATCCAGATCGGCTCAAGCATGGCGAACTTATTGAAGGCGCGCTGTTTGGCGCTTCAAGTCCGGTACTCGTGCTGCCAGAAAGCTGGCGGCCGGCCACCGTTGGGAAACGGGCCCTTCTCGCTTGGGATGCCAGCCGCGAAGCCTCAAGAGCTGTGCATGATGCTCTGCGAGTTCTAGGCCCCGGATCAGAAGTCTGCATTGCAACAGTTGATGCAACCGTCTCGCCACAGGGCCATGGCGCTGCGCCGGGCCGGGATATCGCGGCCCATCTTGCACGCCAGAATCTCAAGGTCAGCATCCAGAATGCTGACGGACTCGGACAGACCGTGGGAGACCGTTTGCTTGAACTGGCGGCAGGATTTGGAGCCGACATGCTGATCATGGGTGGATACCGGCATTCCAAGCTCATGCAGAGGGTCATCGGCGGGACGACGAGCTTTCTGGTGTCGCAGTCCACCATCCCCGTCTTCCTGTCCCACTAGACCTGGCACTGAGTTTTCATCCGTCTACGTAGCTCTACGGATGGGAACACAGTCCGGTCAAATTCAGGGTCTGAATGCAGGAATGAGAAAGGGTGGGGACCTGACATGACGCTGGCACAGCTCCGGAAAATCAAAAACCCGCGCGCAATTCTGCTGTGCCTGGTGGGTCTTGCACTCACAGCATGCGCCACGCCGGGCGCGGCGGTTCCGGCACAGATGACACCCTGGAAAGCATTGCAGGACTGCTTCCGTCAGGACGTTGCGCCCAGCAAGCCGCTTGCCGAGCAGATGGCGCTCACCTGCATGTCTTCGCAGGCCGCCGCAGACCCGAGGCGAAGCGGCATAGAGCGGAGCGCCGCTTACTTCAACGCATCAGCCGCGTTCAATCTGCTCGCCGTGCAGGGATCCACAAGCGAGGCCTGCGAGAGCGCCCTGTCCTGCCACGTTCAAGCGTTTCGCATGGCGGAGCGCTCCCTGCTCCATCAGGACGATACCCAGCTGACGTCGGGCTTGAACCAGCAGGCGATGCAAGGGCCATCGCTCTACAGGTTGCGCCGGGCGCTTGAAACCGCGCAGGCACTTCAGGGAATCGCTGAGCTTGGCGGCGACGCTGAAACCTGCGCCGCGCCTTCTCTCTGTCTGGATATGGCCGGAAAGCGGCTTGCCACAGAAAATCTGACGCAGCTCGCGGCACAAATGGAGGGAAGCTTCAAGGCGACCGCCTGCGCCGCGCTCGACACGCGGGCCAGCATCAATGCGGAACGCGGAACAGGGTTTGAGGCGGGCGCCCTTGAGGACTTCCGCAGCGTGGTCAAGTTCTGCCCGGATCTTGCCGAGGCAGCCTCCCGTAAGCTGGCAAACTTCGCGCTGCACAGAGCCGACCAGCTTGCCCAAGCAGTGGACAAGGCCCCGTCATCGGCTTCAGCAAAAGAAACGGCGGCTCTGGCGGCTGCGGCCCTCGCCTTTTATCAGGAGGCATTGTCGTCTGAGCAACTCGCTCTGGACGCCAACCGAGGCGCAGCGCGCATGCTGATCCATCTGGCCGATCTCGAGCCTGCCCAGGCTATGGCACATCTGGACTCGGCTACGGCATTTCTGGAAGCGGCCGGCGCATTTTCCGTCAATGTACCGGCGGACGCCAAAGCCGAAGACCTGGCTCAACTGGGCTCAACCTATCTCAAGCTGGCGGCCATGCTCCGGAAAACCGATAGTGTCCGCGCAGAAACACTCATCGCCCGCGCTGTCCGCGCGCTTGAAGAAGCGAGCAAACTCTCGCCCAGTCACGATCATGTCATGGCGCTGGCGGATGCTTATCTCGCGGCTGATCAAACTGAAAAGGCAATCACCACCTATCAGGCAGACTTTGCCTCTTCTGGCAGGCTGGACAGTGCCCTAGCCTTTGCCGGGCTTCTTGAAGCGTCAGGCCGGAAAGAAGAAGCGCTTCAGACGCTGCAATCCAGCAGCATCTCCAATTCATCAGACCCAGGACTGCTTTATCAGAGAGGACGCCTCCGCTTCCTGCTCACAGATCACAAAGGCGCGCTGAAAGACCTTTCCACATCTGCGCCCCAGTTGACCGGACCGAAGAAAGCTGAAGCGCGTTACATGATAAGCATCTCTGAGACCACTTTGCGTCAGACTGGGTGGTTGGCCCGAGCCCTGGCGGCGGCAGACGAGGCAGCCCAACTTGACAGTTTCTCCCGGAAATACGTCCGCCAGGACTGCCTGCTGCATATCGAGCAAGGCGGGAAGAGTGTCCGCAATGGCACCAGCCTGCAACGCTGCCCGTCAAATGGAACGGCGGAGCGGCATCTTCTGCGCGGCATGTTCTTCCTGAAGCAGGCGCAACTCACTGAAGTTTCCCCCTACAATGCAGCCTCTCAGGATATGTGGCGGAGCCTGCTGAACCTTGCAGATGATGCCTTCCGGGCTGGACTGGAAACTGCAGGCGACAATGAAACCGTACGCTTTGATGATCTTGGTAAAGACGTTGTTCTGAAGACTGCGCTTGAACAAGGGCGCCTCGTCGCGGCCCGCTGCCGCAGAGACACCGTGATCGCGCCTGACTCCGTCACATGGCACCAACTCGAAGCATTCTTCGGGCATTATGGAGTTCTCAAATGCACGCCCCATTGAAGAATGCCCAAACAGCTATCCGCATCGTCCGCATCACATCACACGAGGAGCCATAAACCATGCAGCCGCCAATGGTATCCGACAACAAGGGCGAAATAGTCTTTGAAACCGTGCCCACACGCGAGGAGATGCAGGCGCTTTCCGATCAGGCCTCACAGGCCAGAGCTGGCCGGGCGCGGCTTCAGATCGCGCTGGTCTTTCTGGCAGGTGTGATATTTGCCGGTGGCGCAGGATTTTTCCTGATGCAGCAAAATGCGTCACAAGCCATTCAAACAGCTCAAGCCGAAGTATCGGCGCTGACCAAGCGTATCGCAGAGAAGGATCAGCAGCTGGCAGATCAGTCCGCAACGATCACGACACTCCGGGAGCAGATCAATTCGTTTGGAGGCTTCCAGAGCATTGTTGCGCTTCAGCAGCAAGCCGCTCAGGTCGAAGCGGACATTGCGACGCTACTCGCTCAGCCGAGCCGCCAGAATATTCCCGGCCGCATGAAAGAGCTTCCGCCGGCCGTAGAATGGCTTGACCCCACCGTCACCGCGCTGGAAGGGCGGCTGGCCAAGCTGAAGCAAATCAAGGCGGATATTGAGGCATGGCCACCACCGCCCACGCCCATCCGCCCCGATTGATCCGCATCAAACCATGACAGGTACAGAAATGGACGAAAATGTAGAAATGGCCGGCGCTCTGTTTGCTCCGATTACAGTGGAAAAAAAGCCAGCGTTCAGCCTGAAAGATCTGATCGCCGAATTCCCGGCAGGGCAGACAGACTGGTCCATCCCCGAAGCCTATCTCTGCCTAGTCCTGTCAGCGGCGCTGGCGGACGGCCGGGTGGTCGAACAGGAGGCCGAGGAACTCAAATCGCTCTCCCACAGATCCCGCATCCTGAAAAACATGGATGCCAATGAACTTGCTGCCCTCAACCAGCTTGTCGTCAAACGGCGAAATGACCGGCCCGACTGGCTGGGAGAAGCCTGCCGGACGCTCCCCAAGGATATGCACCTGCCGGTCTTCGCGCATTGCCTGGACCTGTGCCTGTCTGATGGCGCCTTGGTACAGGCGGAAGCGGACTTTCTCGAAAGTCTGATTGATGGCTTCTCAATATCTGCTGAGGATGCCCGGCAAGTGACTTCGATTCTGTCCATGAAGAACCGGTACTGATGTCCGCGCCTTGGTAGATCCCGCAGAACATCACCTCCATATCGGCTGCCAGACCTGTAGACACAAACCTGCCGGGCCAGTTCCCCCTTGTTTCTTCCGCCTTCAGGGTGGACTTCTGCTGCAGGGAACTATGTTGAGCGTCTACCCACTGGACAGGGATTGGAACCGGGTGAATGGTTACGCTCAGAAAATTCGATAGATTTGCGAAGCGCCAGCAGTCCAGATGGGTTGAAAAGCAACCCGGAATGGCCCCCTTCCAACTCCTGCCATCCAAGTTCAGAGACGCATAATGGACGACACTGCGAAGGTTCCGGGAAAGACCAAAGACGAGCCTGTCTCTTCCCGCATCCGTGCCCGTATCCAGCAGGCCCGGAAACGGTTTCACGCCAACGACAACATCTCCGCCTTTCTCCAGCCAGGCGAGATGGATGAGCTGCTGGCCGAGGTCGAGGGCAAGTTCAAAAACGTTCTGGAAAGCCTCGTGATCGATGTCGAGAGTGACCACAACACGGCCGACACAGCCCGCAGGGTCGCTAAAATGTACCTTACCGAGGTATTCAGCGGGCGATATTCCGAGGCGCCTCCGGTCACAGAATTTCCCAACGCGTCCTCTCTGAATGAATTGATGATCGTTGGCCCGGTCACGGTGCGCAGTGCCTGCAGCCACCATTTCTGCCCGATCATGGGACGGCTCTGGATCGGCATCATGCCGAACGAGCACTCCAATCTGATTGGTCTATCGAAATATTCCCGCCTCGCTGACTGGGTCATGTCCCGCCCGCAAATCCAGGAAGAGGCGATCACGCAACTGGCAGACCTTCTGATGAACAAGGTGCGGCCCGATGGCCTCGCTGTCGTCATGGAGGCAGACCATTTCTGCATGCACTGGCGCGGCGTGAAGGATGATCAGACCAAGATGGTCAACAGTGTCATGAGGGGTTCCTTCCTGAAAGATCCCAACCTGCGCCGCGAATTCCTCGCCCTTCTGAACACCAACAGGTAATTGCTGCCATGCTCGTCCGTTGCCTTTACGCCAGCCGTCCCGTTGACCAGCTCAGCAAGCCATTGCTCGACAATATTCTTGAGCAGTCCCGAAAGAATAACCCGGCCCTCGGCATCACCGGTCTGCTCTGCGCGTCCGACAATCTCTTCGTGCAGGTTATTGAAGGCGGCCGGGATGAAGTCTGTGAGCTCTTCAATGCGATTGTCCGGGATCCGCGCCACCAGCAGGTCCGCCTGCTGGTCTATGAGGAAATCTCCGAGCGCCAGTTTGGCAACTGGACCATGGCGCAGGTTCACATCAACAAACTCAATCCGGGACTGCTCCTCAAATATTTCCGCCGCGCCGAGCTCGATCCCTTCAACAGTCCGGGCAAGGCAACACTGGCTTTGTTGTCTGATCTGATTGCAACCGGCGCTGTCATGGCAAACCGGGACTAGGCGCCGTTAGAGCATCCGCCGAAGCACACCGTCACGCAGAACCAGTCCATGGTATAGCGCTCCAGCGATATGCAACATGATCAGCAGCAGGAGCGATATGGCGAAAAACCCGTGTGCCTCGCGCAAGGCTCCGTAAAGCACCAGGCTCTCAGGTGCGATTTGCGGCAAGGTCAAAGCACCGAACACTTTTACAGGATTTCCGGCTGCCCCCTGCATTGCCCAGCCTGACAGGGGGATTGCCACGAGAAGCAGATAAATCATCACCTGCACCAGACCGGCAACACGCTGTTGCAACCGGCTGACATGCGCAGGCAGTTCGGGCAGAGGCTCACGCGCCCGCAGGCTGAGCCGGACGACTGTGAGCACAAGAACGCAGAGCCCAGCCAGCTTGTGCAGCTGAATGCCCGCAATCCGCCAGTTCGCCAGACTGTCTGTCATGGCCAGACCAAGACCGATGAGCGAGAGAACCAGCGCGGCTGTTGTCCAATGTATCAGGCGCATACTGAGCGGAAGCCGGACAGGTGTCATTTCGTCTGCTCCAGGAGGGTTTCCAACGCGCGGCGGCGCAATGAGACAGCGTAGGCGGAAGAACGCGCGTGCAGAATGGGGTCCGCCGTGGGTTCGATACCGGCGGGCAGGATGAGCGGATCAAAGTTGATGCCGTTGCAGGCGCCCTGCGCCTGGGGCTCCGCCGAAACGATTTCAACTATGCCTGCCTCAATCTGTTGCCTTTCTGTTGGCCAAGCCTGGGAGGGATCGTTCAGATCGTCTTCGGCCTCTGCAACATGGAACAGAAACCGGAACTGAACCGGCCCCTCATCCAGTCGCTCAAACAACTCTTTCTGCAGAGCATCTTGGCCTTCCAGGGTAGCCTCCGCTATCGGAGCAACGGGAACCAGCGACCAACGCACGCCCGTTTCCCGCCCGGCTTCCCCCTTCAGGAGGAAGGCATTGACGCTGTGATAGGTTTCGGTGGCAAAGCTTGACGACGGCGTGAAGCGGCTTTGCCACTCCCTGAAATCCGCGCTTTCAGGATGGTCCGCAAAAAACGCTTCAATCCGATCCGGCGATGGCTTTCCGGTTTCAGGGTCGGGCGCAGTGGCCGCGAGTTGTTCATAGAAGCTCGCCGGATCTCGGACTGCCAGGACAGGGTTGATATTCATTGCCGTGCGCCACCGCTCGCCATTATCCATCCTGAAGTCGAGCGCGAGGCTTCTTACACCGGCAGCCAGATCAGGCGCAGTAGGATTGCGGCCACCGATTGAAAACCGGCCGACAAATTCTGTTTCAGCTTTTTCGAAAATGCTCGCTTGCGAAAACGCGGCGAGCTGTCCGTTGGATTTGAAGACGCCCGCAACACAGATCCCTTTCGCATGCGCCCGCCGGAATCCGGTGAATGGGTCTTCCCCTTCTTGCCGGTCGACAATCTTCTGAGCGCTCAAGGTAGAACTGAACTGTCCAGCCGCCGCCGCATAAACCGCGCCCATAGCGCCAATACAGGCGCCGATGATGACCAAGCCCTTCAAGGGGCCTCTTGTCAGTCTACCGAACAGATCCCGAAACAATTGAGTCATGCTGTGGGTGGCCTTTTCCGATACTTCCTGCCGCAATTCTGCCAGGGCGCCATCCTGATGGCGAAGTCTGTCCCCCGCGGAGAACCGCCAGTTAGAGAAAAGCGGCGCGGGACGGAAATCACAAAGCGATGATCGAAAGTTTCATTTCGCTCGCCGGGCCGATGCTGCGCCAATTTCTGGCCTTTCGTATCTGCCACCCTAGTTGGCGGGAATGACAAGCACACAGAAGAAAATCGCCGTCATCGGAGCCGGAATGGCAGGCATCACCTGCGCCCGCAGGCTGCATGACGCTGGGCTGGAAGTAGAGATCTTCGAGAAAAGCCGCGGGATCGGCGGCCGCCTCGCCACCCGGCGCACTGAATTCGGCAATTTCGATCATGGCGCGCCCTTCTTCAGCGCCGCTTCGGACCGGTTCGCGGCATTTGCCGCTGAGAAACTCGTCGCAGGCTCTCTGGCATTCTGGAGCGATGCGAGTCTCGGCGCCACGCAATCTGCACTCCAATTCGTTGGCCTGCCCGGCATGAACGCCTTCCTCAAGCCGGAAAGCCGGCCATTGAGGCTTCATACGGAAGCTACGATCTCCCGTATCCTCGATGATGGCGAAAAGCTTCTGCTGGAGGGTAGCGCACCACCAGACACGGCCGGCTATTCCCATGTCGTCGTCACGGCCCCCGCCCCCCAGGCTGCCCAGATCACGGCGAACTTCTCCTCTTTGAAGGCTGCCCTCGAAAGCGTAGTCTTTGTGCCGAGCTGGGTTCTCATGATTTCTGTAAGGCGCGCGTCCCATGGGCCCGCCGGCCTTGTGGCCGCGCCGCATCCGGACATCAAACAGATGGTCCAGGAGTCAGCCAAACCCGGCCGTGCCCCGGATCAGGATATCGAGCGCTGGGTCGTGCACTGTACGGATGAGTTCAGCATTGCAGCGCTCGAAGAAACGCAGGCTACGATTATCGATCGGGCGCTTCCAGCGGCCCTTGAAACATTGAAGGCGGGCAAAGCCGATGTCGTCCATTGCGCCGCCCACAGATGGCGGTACGCAACCGCCCTGAAAGCGGCTGGCGCTCCTGTGCTGATGTCTGCCGATGGACGTGTCATTGTCGCTGGAGACGGATGCACAGGCGGCGGCGTTGAAGGCGCATACGAAAGTGGCTGGGCGGCAGCGGAAGCCGTTTTGAATAGAGCTTCAACCAATTAATTCCGGCTGCGCCACCCATGTACAGCGCCGCGATCCATACCCCGGACTTTCACGTAAAGCACGAGAGGAAGGAATTGAGTATGGTATGGATACGCGGCCTGATAGTGGCTTTTCTGATCATCGGAGGGAGTGTGATGCCGAAAGCGCATGCCGCCGAAGAGCCGCCCCACACTGTGATTTGGTCCGCCGGGTCAATCGAGATCCGGGACTATGCCCCCATGATCGTGGCCGAGGTGGAAGTTGACGGAGATATGGTGGAAGCCGGCAATCGCGGCTTCCGGCCTCTGGCGAATTTCATTTTCGGCGACAATACACGGCCTGATGGGCCCTCCGGCGCCAACATAGAAATGACAGCGCCGGTGATCCAAACGCGCTCGCAGAAGATCGCGATGACGGCGCCGGTCACGCAAGCCCGGTCCGATGGTCAAACCTGGCGCGTCGCCTTCGTGATGCCGGCAGACTGGAGCATGGAGACACTGCCCCGGCCAAACGATGCGCGCGTGCAGATCAGTCAGATGCCCGCGCGCCGCATGGCCGCCATCCGCTTTTCCGGCGGCTCGAATGAGAAAAAATTCGAAACCAAGGCGAAAGAGCTCTCAGATTTCCTGGCGCAGGAAGGCTACCAGATTGTCGGTGAACCAATCTACGCCCGCTACAATCCGCCCTGGACTCCAACCTTCCTGAGACGGAACGAAGTCCTCATAGAGATCAAATCCTGACCACCAGGCGGATGCATTGATCAGCGTTGCAGTCCGCGACCCGGCTGGTCACTCCGCTCAGTTGGACGAACGGGTAACGAAGGACCGGTTGATACGCAGCGCAGCATCCATCAGCTTGGGCACCAACTGGCTGCGCATCTCTTCAACGCTGAAGCGAACCGATGGGCAGCAGGCGTTGAGCGCAGCGATCACCCGGTTATTGATGTCGCGAATGGGCACCGACAGGGATCTGACGCCCACCTCAAGTTCCTCATCCACAAGGGAATAGCCCAATTGGCGCGTTTCCAGAATGATTTCCCGAAGCTTCATCCGGGAAGAAACCGTATTCGGACGATGCTGTTTGAGCTCAACCCGCGACAGGTACTGCTCCAATGCCTCATCGGACTCATAGGCAAGCAGCACTCGCCCAGTGGACACTGCATAGGCCGGCAAACGGTTCCCGACATTATAGCTGACCGACATCACCCGGTCCGGTGTCGACCGTGCAAGATAGGTGACATCATCGCCGGTCAGTACCGCCGCGAAGATTGATTCCTGCGTCGACTGGGTCAACTCATTCATGATCGGCTGAACGACATCCAGGATGCCAACCGATGCGAGCGCAGAATAGCCAAGCTGAAGAACCTTGGGGCGCAGCGAAAAGACCCGGTCATTCTTTTCCGCGTAACCTTCCTTCACAAGTGTCAGAAGAATGCGGCGGGCAGACGCCCGTGTCATGCCGGTCGCTTTTGCAACTTCACTGAGTGACATTCTGGGAGTGTACCGCGTGAAGGAGCAGATCACATCCAGGCCCCGCGCCAGCGTCGCAACGTAGTCGCGATCACTCTCGCTGTCGCTGTCGGACTCTTCAAGCGCCTCAAGGCCGATTTTGTCGTCTTCATCGCTGTTGATGTCTGAAGGCATTTCTGGAGTTTCCTGCTGTCCCTGATCTGACAGAAATTTTGCGCTCTGCCGTTCACTCAGGCAATTCATGCAAATTTCTGCAGTTTTCTTTCTTAAATGGTAGTGCACCGAAGCTGTTCCGCAAGCGGAAACACACCGTAATGGCGCAATTAACATGCCAACATGCAGGAATTTGAACATCCATCCGGCTTGCCCGCCTCCGGAGGTTCACTCCCTACAAAGATAAACCAGGGAGCGCCGGGTGGCGCTCCCTGGTCCAGGTAATCATCTCAGATCACTTCCATCAGAAGGTGAGCGTCACACCGGCGAAGATATACCGGCCGAGCGCGTCATACACCTGCGGGAAAGTGTTGCCGTTGCCGAAAGAGCCACCGGCAGAGCCGACATTGGTCGAAACCGGCGGGTTCTTGTCGAACACGTTGTTCACTCCAAGACGGACACCCACACCCTCACGAAGGGTCGTTTTCAGCGACACATCGAAGTAATCGCGGGAATCGAGCACCGTGTTGACGTTGCTGGTGGTCGAGCCGACGAGGTCCACAGAACCAATGTGGCGCCAGGTCGCGCGCGCCGTCAGATCACCCCACGGCGTGAGCCAGGTAACGGGGATATTGTGACGGTATTTCGGTTTCGACACGCCGCACGAGCTGTTCGTGGAGGCGAAGTAACCGGCACATTCGATGATGCTGAGGCCTGGCAGCGGCTCCTTGTCGAGGCTCTCGAGGAACGTCGACAGGTAGTCCACCCGCAGCGTGCCGTAGCTTCCGATTTCGAAGTTGTAGCTTGCGGCCACGTCGACACCGGATGTTTCCAAAGAACCCGTGTTGAGCTTGGTGGCGACGACAAAGGCATCGTCTCCGGCCCAAAGGGTGCCATTTGCGCCGCGGTTGATCAGACCACAGAAGAACGCGTCACCGGTGCTGAGGCACTGGTTGAGCGACTGCTGCTCCGGAACGCTGCCGATGAAGTCTTCAACCTTGATGTTGAAGTAGTCGACAGACAGGTTCAGGCCAGGAAGGAAGCTCGGCGTTGCAACGAAACCGACGGTGAAGGTATCGGAGCTTTCGACATCGAGAAGCGGGTTGCCGCCGCTGATGTTCGTGAACTGACCGGCCGGGTTGTCCGCAATGGTGCCGTATTGAGCAGCCGTCACGCCGGTGCGGGCACATTCTTCCAAAGTTCTCGCCGGGTTCGGGCCTGCGCAAGGATCGTAAAGACCGTTTGCATTGGTCGGCAGCGTGAATTCGAACGGCGATTGCGGCGAATAAAGCTCAATCGGGTTCGGCGAACGGGTCGCGCGCTGATACTGGAGGCGGAAACGATAGTCCTCAACCGGAGCATAGGTCAGGCCAAGAGCGTAGGTGCTCTGGGTTCCCGTGGTCTCATAGTAGTCAGAGTAGCGATAGGCGCCATTGATGGCGAGTTCTTCGATACCCGGACGATCTTCCACCAGCGGAAGCTGCATCTCGGTGAAGAATTCGTACACTGCGATGCCGCCTTCGACATCCGGACGTGCAGTGCCCAGTTTGCCTTCGCGCGTCAGTGCGTCGTTCTTCTGCGAGAGATACTCTTCGCGATATTCCGCACCAAACACAGCCTGGAGGCCGGTTTCAGCCAGAGGGCTGACGATGCCGTACTTTGTCAGATCGCCGGTTGTGACCGCGCTGAACATTTCCTGCGTCACTTTACCTTCGCGGAAGCCAGGGCTCTGGATGTAATCAAGCGCCCCTTGTGTCACACCGCCGAGTTCGAAGATGTTGTAGGGCACACAGAGCGGATCAGAGCCATCCAGAACGGATTGGCAAACCGGCGCGCCGCTTACCGGATCTGCGCGCACTTCCAGAGCGTTTGCGAGCTTGTCCAGGTTGAAGAAGTTGGCAGCCGAGTCGGCATAGGTCACTTCCGAATACTGCGCGTATACATCGTACGACCACGCATCATCGAGATCCCCGCGGAAACCACCTACGACACGGAAAGACGTGTGCTCGGTCGTGTTCTGACGTCCGCCACCCTCAACGTTGCGGCGGCCGATGAACAGGGTTGCATTGCGATCAGCCAGATCCACCGCAGCCGGATCAACGCCATTGTTGAGACAGATGACCTGAACCTGCTCAGGCGAGAGGAACGGGTTGTCGCAGTTGATGGTGTTGGTCTGCAGGAAGTTGCCCGACGGCGCGATCTGCGCGGTCGTCGTGTCCCGCATGAATGCCATCGTGCCGTAGAGTTCGACCTTTTCGTTGAGGTCCATATGCCCCATGGCGCCGAAAGAATAACGCTCGCTCGGGCGGATGAAGTGGTTGACCGGGCCGAAGTTATACGTGTCGGTGGCAGGGTTGTAGTCGCGGATGCCGCCATTATCGTCCAGCGTGAAGGCGAATGGCGAAGCGCCCTGCCCCAGGCTGGTGAACTGGCCGGGGAATGTGGTGCCCGAACCGCTGCAGGTGAATGCGCCGCCGGTGAAACCGAGGGCACAAGCGCTGCTGATGCGCTCGCCCTGCAGCACTTCATTCTGTTTCTTCCAGTTGAAGTAGCCGGTGATGTTGCCGCGGCCACCGTCATCGTTCAGACCGAACACGACGTTGATGTCGACTGACTCGCCGTCCATGGTCGAACCAGGAACGGGCTGGTTGAAGTTCCTCAGTGTGCGCTCAAGTGTTGAGCTTTCATTGGCCGTCTGGAAGGCGCCGACCTGTGCGTCGACCATGATGCCTTCAAAGTCGTCCTTCATGATGAAGTTGACGACGCCGGCAACAGCGTCTGCGCCATAGACTGCCGAAGCGCCGCCGGTGAGGACTTCCACGCGTTCGACCAGCATCGAGGGGATCTGGTTAAGGTCTGCCGGAGCAGAAACGGGCGAGCCGTAGGGCATACGCCGGCCGTCGACCAGTACCAGCGTCCGCTCGGCGCCGAGGCCGCGCAGGTCGACGTTGGCCGTCCCGGCTGCTTCGTTGGCGCGTCCAGAGCCTTCAGAGGGGGAGACTTGCGGAAGCGTGTTCAGCATGTCCTCAACGCGAACCGTTCCGCGCGCCTGGATCTGGTCAGCGCCGATGGTCGTCACCGGGCTGGGGGAGATCAGGTTGGCGTTGGAAATGCGCGAGCCCGTGACAACGATGGTCTGCTCGATTTTGCTTTCCTCAACCTCTGTTTCAGCGCTGATCCGCTCCACGTCTTCCTGGGCATGGGCCGTCAGCGAGACAGTCCCCAGCATGGCTGTGAGCGGCGCGATTGCAGCACCCAGCATGATGCCGCGCGCAAAGCGCGACTTCCGCTGAAGTGTTCCGTCCATATTTGTTTTCGGCATGATACCCCCGAAGCTTTCCCTGTGAAATTATCGAACATTGTTCGTTAAACGCACACATTAGTGCTGGGGTTTACTCATCACCGTTGCGCAACAAGTCAATAGGATCCGCATTACAAATAGCGTGAAAGCCTTATTTCATCGCAACTATTGCCCGATTGCGCACTTTTTATGCGCATCCGGAATTTTGTAAGCACGATCGTTCTAACGCATTCCGTTGCGTCATCTTCTTTGAACTTTGGTCGAAATGCGTACTTTTCGATTGACAGACAACCGGTCGGCCTTTGTACATGGCAGCCGGGGTGAGGGCGTGTTCATCTGCCCCCGCACAATCCAATTCGGGATCAGGAGAAGACCAATCGTGATTAGGAAAACACTTACAGCGGCCTCAAGCATGGCCGCCCTGCTTGGCGCGCTCTGCGGAACCGCTCACGCCGATTCGTTCAAGATCGGCCTGTCGGCAGACGCGGTCAAAGACGCCCATGATGGCCGGGTTATCCTGATCATCACACCGGACGGCGCGACAGAGCCTCGCTTCCAGGTGAAGCAATCCTATGACGCCCCTCAGATCTTCGGGGTCAATGTCGACGGCATGGCGCCCGGCTCCAGCGTCGAAATCAGCACAGGCACGCTCGGTTTCCCGGCGAAGGACATGAGCGAGCTTCCGGCGGGCGACTATTACGTCCAGGCCGTCCTGCACAAATACGACACGTTCAACCTGTCGAATGGCAAAACCGTCAAACTGCCGGCGGCGCGCGGCGCAGGCCAGAACTGGCGTCTGGAGCCTGGCAATGTGATCAGTGCACCCAAGAAAGTGTCCTTTGATCCGGCGGGCAAGGCCGTGATTGATGTCACGCTTGATTCGGTTCTGCCGGAAATCGAAGAGCCCGAAGACACAAAATACATCCGCCACTTCAAGATTCGCAGCGAAAAGCTGTCAGAATTCTGGGGCACCGATGTTTATCTGCGCGGCCATGTGCTCGTCCCTCAAGGCTTTGACGAGAACCCGGATGCGAAATATCCGCTGGCGATTTTCCATGGCCACTTCCCCGCAGACTTCGGCGGCTTCCGCACCACCCCGCCAGACCCGGATCTGGAATGTGTTTACAGCGAACGCTTCGATGAGCCTTGCTACAACCGCATTGAGCAGCAGGAAGCCTATGACTTCTACAAAAAGTGGACGTCAGAGGACTTCCCCCGGATGCTCATCGTCGAGATCGACCACTCCAACCCCTATTATGATGACAGCTATGCGGTGAACTCGGAAAACCTCGGCCCCTATGGCGATGCCATCACCTATGAGTTCATTCCGGCCCTGGAAGAGCAGTTCCGCGGCCTTGGTGAAGGCTGGTCGCGCTTCGTTTACGGCGGCTCCACCGGCGGCTGGATCGCCTTGGCCGTGCAGGTGAAATATCCTGACGAATTCAACGGCGCCTTTGCCGCGTGCCCCGATCCCATCGATTTCCGCCAGATGATGACAACGAACATCTATGAGGAAGAAAACGCGTATTATTACAAAGGCCCCTTCACCAAAGTGGCCAAGCCCGGCAAGCGCAACTATCTCGGACATGTTCCGTATACCGTCGAAATGGAGAACCGTTGGGAACTGGTTCTCGGCGACAAGAGCCGCTCAGGCCAGCAATGGGATATCTGGGAGGCGGTCTATTCGCCCAACGGTCCGGATGGCTATCCCAAGCGCATCTGGGATAAGGAAACAGGCGAAATCGACAAGGAAGTCGCTGCCTACTGGCGCGAGAATTATGACCTCCGCTACATCATGGAGCGTGACTGGAAGGAAATCGGCCCGAAACTTCAGGGCAAGATCCATCTCTACACCGGCGACATGGACAATTTTTACCTGAACAACGCTGTCTACTTGACTGAGGATTTCCTCAACAAGACCGATCCTCCCTATATGGGCGAAGTCACGTATGGCGACCGGGACGAGCATTGCTGGAACGGAAATCCTGATCTGCCGAACGCTTACACGCGCCTGCATTACAACTGGATGTATGTGCCGAAAATCCTTGAGCGGATCGAAAAGACAGCGCCCGAAGGCGCTGACCTGACGAGCTGGCGCTACTGATAGCGGCAGCTATCTCCCGGATCGCAGGGCGGTCTGGGAGACTTCCCGTCTTGATGCGGCCAAAGGATACTCCACAAAATGAAGACACGTATTGCCATCGCCGCGCTTCTGGCGGCCACCGCCCTTCAGTTTCCCGCCTTCCCGGAGTCTGTAAGCGCCCCTGGGACCGCAGACGTTGAATTTGCGAGGAACACTCTGGAAGAAATTCTCCGCATCCGGACGGTGAAGGGTTTCGAGCAAACTGAATCGATGGCGAACTTGCTCGCCGCCAAGTTCAAAGCTGCCGGGTTCGACGATAGCGATATCGACATCCCTACGATTGAGATCGACGGCGAAACGGTAGCCGGTATCGTGGTGCGCTATCCGGGCAAGGCGGGCAGTCAGAAAAAGCCCATTGCACTCATCGCGCACATGGATGTCGTTGACGCGACCAGCGGCTGGCAAACAGATCCCTTCGTCCCGGTTGAGAAGGATGGCTACCTCTATGCCCGCGGCTCAGTAGACAACAAGGCGGGCGTCGCCCTCCTCACCAGCACGTTCATCCGTCTCAAAGAACAAGGTTTCGAGCCTGACCGGGACCTGATCATCGCCTTTTCCGGCGACGAGGAAACCGGCATGAAGTCCACCCGCATGCTGACCGCTCATCCCTGGGTAAAGGGCGCAGAATATGCGCTCAATGCCGATGCAGGCGTTGGTTCGGTGGACCCGGCCGGCGGCAATCCGAGCTATTCCATCCAGTCGGCCGAGAAAACCTTCGCTACGTTCCACATAACCGCCACCAATCGCGGCGGCCACAGCGCGTCCCCCAGACCAGATAACGCCTTGTTTGATATTGCCGACGCCATCCAGGCGATCCGGGCGCTGCGTTTCCCGGTCGGCTTTAACGAAATCTCCCGTCAGATGGCCACCGATCTGGCTGCCAGCGAAGGCGGCGAGTTTGCCGCGGCGATCAATACGCTGCTGGAATCTCCGGATGACAAAGCCGCCCGCGACACGGTTCTGGCTTCTTCCGTAGAGACACATTTCCTCTATACCACCTGCGCGCCCACCATGATGTCCGCCGGTACCGCAGAGAACGCCCTGCCTCAGAGCGCTCAGCTTACCGTCAACTGCCGCATCCTTCCCGGCACATCTGTCGCGTCGGTCCAGCAAACCCTGGCGAATGCGATCAACAATCCGGACATCCAGATTGAGCTACAAGGGTCGCCCCTAGAAAGCCCCGTCTCTCCCATCAATGAGCCCCTGTTTGCGTCGCTCCTGAATGCGCTCCACGCCATTCATCCAGGGGCCCCGCTCAAGCCGTCCATGTCGTCGGGTGGAACCGAAGGGCGCGAATATCGCTCCGCCGGCATACCGACCTATGGCGCGGGCGCCCTGACGCTGGTGCGCCCGGATGATTTCCGCGCCCACGGCATTGACGAGCGGGTGCCGCTGAAAAGCTATGATGACCAGCTTGTATACTGGGATGTGCTTCTGAAAGATTTGGCAGGCGGAGACATGAAATGACACACCTCAACCGCCGCGCATTTCTCACCGCCAGCGCCACTGCGGCGGCCGGGACACTGTTTTCCGGTTCCGTATCTGCTAAGGGCGCCCCACTGGCAGACCGCATCCGGCGCGCCAAGCCGATAACTCCGGCGGAACGCCAGCAGAGGCTTGCGCGGTTGCAGGCGCTCATGCGCCAGAACGGCATCGCCGCTGCCATTGTCGAGGCGGGCGCTTCCCTCTTTTACTTCACCGGCATCAACTGGTGGCGCAGCGAGCGGCTGACAGCAGCGCTCCTGCCGGCCGAAGGCGACATCTGCGTCGTAACGCCGGAGTTTGAAGAGCCATCGATCCGGGAAATGCTCTCCGTCCCCGGTGAGGTACGCATCTGGAATGAACACCAGAATCCGCACCAGCTTGTCGCTGACTGGATCAGCGAGCAGAAGCCCGGAGACCGCGCGATTGCCATTGAAGATACCGTCCGGTTCTTCGCGGTGGACGGATTGCGGAAGGTGCTTCCATCTGTCGACCTTGTGTCTGCCGAGCCCGTCATCACGGCTTGCCGCATGATCAAGACCGCGCCCGAACTCGCCCTGATGCAGGAGGCTGCCGACATTGTGGATGCTGCCTATCGCAGTATGGCCGGAAAATTCGAGGCCGGAATGGAAGGCAAGGATGTGTTTGCACTGATGAGCGCGGCCATTGCCGGCTTTGGCGGCGCAAATCCCTCGGGCGGTGTACAGATCAATGAGGGCAGCGCCCTGCCCCATGGGTCCAAATACCCGGAGAAAATCCGCGAGGGATCCGTCATCCTGATGGACTGCGGTTGCCGGGTGGATGGCTATTACGCCGACATTTCCCGCACACTGGTTTTCGGTGAACCTGACAAGCGCCAGCGCGACGTATTCCGCCAGGTGCGCCAGGGCATGGAAACGGCAATGATGGCGGCCCAACTGGGCACTGAGGCCGGCAAGGTGGATGATGCGGTGCGCGCGCTTTACGAGAGCATGGGATATGGCCCCGGCTATGCCACGCCCGGCCTGCCCCACCGCACAGGCCATGGCATTGGCCTCGACATTCACGAACCGGTGAACCTCGTGCACGGCGAAAAAACCCCGCTGCAGCCGGGGATGTGCTTCTCAAATGAGCCGGGCCTTTACATTCCCGGTGCGTTTGGCGTCCGCATCGAGGATTGTTTTTACATGACCGGGCTGGGACCGAAATACTTCACCCAGCCACCAAACTCTCTCGATGCACCCTTTGGTAACTAGGCAGTGATCCCCCATGATACGTAAACTGATGTATAGCCTCGCTAGTCTGGCGCTGATGGCCGGCACTCCGGCATTTGCCTATGAACCCGATCAGGGCGAGGCTGATCTCTCGCCGGCGACTCCAGAAATCCTGTCCTTGCGCGACCGTGCAGCCGTCCATGACGCCTGGCTTGGCGAGCGCCTTGAGACAGTCGTGCCGTCCCTGATGCGGGAGAAGGGCATCGATATGTGGGTCATGGTTGCCCGCGAATACATGGAAGATCCGGTGGTCGCCACGATGCTGAACGCCACGAGCCTGCGCGCGCGCCGCCGCACGATCCTCGTGTTCCACGATCCCGGAAATGGCGAGCCTGTGGAGCGGATCACGGTAAGCCGTTACGATCTGGGCGATTTCTTCAAGTCGGCCTGGGTGCCCGAGGATGGTGACGATCAATGGCAGCGCTTTGCCGAAATCGTGGCCGAACGTGACCCGCAAAAGATCGCCGTCAATGTGGATTCCATCTCCGCCTTTGCCGACGGCCTGACCAGCAGTCAGTATACCGAACTCTACGCAGCCCTGGCGCCGGAATACCAGGAGCGGATCGTGTCAGGTCATGACTTGGCTATCGGTTGGCTGGAGACCCGCATCCCCGCTGAAATGGAAGAATACGGCAACATCGTTCGCGTCGCCCACAGCATCATCGGCGAAGCCTTCTCCAGCAAGGTCATCACGCCGGGTGAAACGACCACGGACGATGTTGTGTGGTGGACGCGCCAGAAAACCTTGGATCTCGGCCTGGTCAACTGGTTCCATACGTCGGTGAACATTTTCCGGGAAGGCGTTGAGGGCCCCCTGTCAGGCGATACCGTCATCGAAAAGGGCGATATGCTCTGGATTGACTTCGGCATCGTTTATCTGGGCCTGAACACGGATACGCAGCATCTGGCCTATGTGCTCAAAGATGACGAAACTGACCCGCCCGAAGGCCTGAAAGCCGGTCTGCGCGACGCCAATATGGTGCAGGATGCGCTCACCTCCTCTTTCGAGGCTGGCGTCTCCGGCAATGAAATCCTGGCACGTGCGCTGAAAAAGTCCGTGGACGCAGGGCTCAAGCCAAGCATCTACAGCCACCCGCTGGGCTATCATGGCCATGGCGCAGGGTCTTCCATCGGCTTCTGGGACAATCAAGGCCCATCCGACAAAGGTGAATACCTCGTCCGTCCGAACACAGGCTGGTCCATCGAACTCAACGCCACTAAGGCAGTCCCGGAATGGGGCGGCCAGGAAGTCCGCTTCTCCACGGAAGAAGACGCGTTCTTCGATGGCGAGAAAGTCACCTATCTGGATGGCCGCCAGACACGTCTGCACCTGATCGGTGGCGAGGACTAACACTCCCGCTTGCCTCTCCCCTGAACAAGCAGACAGCCCGGCCGGGCCACGCACTTCCCCTCTGGTGCATGGCTCGAGCCGGGCATTTCTGCTTCAGTGTTTGAAATCGCCCTTGCCGTGCTCACGGCATCTCGAACGGCGCCCGCGCATTAGCCAGCGAGCTACTGTGGGATTACCGCGTGACGACATC
>NZ_NCJT01000333.1 GCF_002282565.1 Hyphomonas sp. 34-62-18 | reverse complement strand
ATAAGTTGAGCCATCGCCTTTTGAACTGGGCGTTTGAACAATGGCGCCAGCGGCATGTGCCTGGGGATCGGCGGCGACTTCAGCGAGGGTTTGGACCGGCGCCCAAGCGATGGACTCTGCATCCAGACGCCCAGCCAATTCCTCCATTTCGTAAGCACCAAAGCCTTCATCGAGGATGTTTACGACCTCTGCATTGTTGGCGCGGCGTCCTTTCGCGTTGTTGAAGCGCGGATCTGTGGCCAGTTCCGGCCGATTGATCACGCGGCAGAGCGGTGCCCAATCCGTTTCGCCCTGGCGGGCGACAATGCAGAACCACTTGCCGTCTTTGCTCTGATAGAAATTCGAGATGGGAACATTCTGCTCGTGACGGCCTTTGGTGGAAGCGACGCGGCCGAAGAAGAGCTGGATCGCAAGATCGGAACCCATTGTGTAGAGGCCGGTACGGAAAAGGGACGCTTCGACGAGCCGGCCATTGCCCGTCCGCTGAGCTTCTACGAGCGCAGCGCAGATCCCGGCGGCCGCAGCGATCGACGTGGTGTGATCGCCAAAAGCAGTCCGTAGGGGGAAGGGCTCCCCGCCCTTTGGAATGGTGAGGTTGGCGACGCCGGTTCTGCTCCAGAAACTGGCAATGTCAAAACCCGGACGATCTGCATCCGGCCCCTGGAGTCCATAGCCTGATAGCGAGCAATAGACGAGCTTGGGGTTCAGCTGTTTCAGAGAGTCGTAGTCAAGGCCCGAACGGGCCAGGCCGCCAGGGCGGACATTTGTAAGGAAGACATCAGCGTCTTTCACCAGTTCACGGATGAGCGCCTGGCCCTCCGCCTTGCTGGTGTCGATGATGATCGACTGTTTCCCACGATTGTCGAAATCGAAAACAGGGTTGTCAGGATAATCGGTGCCGATGGTCCTGAAGAACAGGCGGATTGGGTCTCCGCCGGGCGGCTCGATCTTGACGACATCAGCGCCCCAATCCCGCAGGATACAGCCGGCACCCGGCGCGGCCATGTAGGTTGCGTATTCGACGACGCGGATGCCTTCGAGCATTATTGAAATCTCCCGTTTGGGCGGCCCAGTCCACCATTTCCGGTGCCAGATTAGGCGGGCGGTGCTTGTCTCGCCAACCCGTTCCGCAAGGTCAGTTCAGTCTGCTTCAGGCCGTGCCGCTGCGCCGGGCATTTCGGCGAGTTCCTTAGCCTGGCCAACCCAGTCGTCCCGCTCAATCCTCCCTTTGAAATGCAGCAGCTTTTCATCGACATAGGCAACATCTTCATCGGTCCATTCCGCGATTTGCCAGAAGTAGAACACCCCCACTTCATGCAGCAATTCAGTCAGGATCGGACCAACGCCGACGATTTGAGCAAGGTCGTCGCCTTCACCGAAAGCAGCATGAGTGAGAAGGTTTGCCTGGTCGTCAGGCTTGCGCGCCTTGGCGATGGCTTCGGCGCGGCGGTGTATTTCTGCTGCAGGCAGGGGGCGCGTCGTGCGGGCCGAGGCGCGGGCCTCCTGAGCGACCGTATCCGTTCGTGGCCGGGGAGCATCAGGGGTATCTGACCTATGATCGCTGCGGCCGCGCAGCATGTGGTGAAGCGCTGTGATCGCGTATTCGATTGAGGTCAACCGGTCTTCAAGGGCTGTGAGGTCGTCCCGCGTGACATCGTTGGGGGGCGGATTGTGGATCGCTTCCTGAATGGCGTGGAGGCGCCGTTCCAGGGGTTCCAGCCGGCTCTGGTTGCGCAGTTCACCCCGGATTGTCGCGACCGTCGTGTCCAGCGAGGCCAATTGAACAAACAGGGGTTCAAGATCAGGCCCTCGCCGGGAGGCGACGACTTCGAGATCCGACTCGATGGCGGCAAGCGTCGCTATCAGGGCGTCATTGAGGGGTGTGTTTGCGGCGATCCGTTCCTGTACCAGTGCGAAGCGGTCTGACAGGGACGCGTCGATCTCCGCAAGCCGGCTGTGGATGGGATCGAGGTCTGGCGCTTCTGGGAGTTCGAGACGGGCAATGGCCTGGCCGACAGAGCCAACCTCTTCAGAGACCTTGGTAAGGCCGCTGGATACATGGGAAACATCCCCGGTCAGGCGGCCAATATCGGACGCAACGTTCGTCACCTCACTGGAGACTCCGGAAAGTTCGGAAGCCAGAACGGCAACATCGCCTGCCAAAGCTGCGAAGTTATCTTTCGTATCGAGCGTATCGAGAAGCTCTTCCAGCTTCGACAAACGTGTTTCAATCGGGCGAAGATCGACTTCCGGCGGTTGCAGTTCCGACAGGGTAAGATCGAGCCGGGCGAGGCCGCTATGGACCGGGCCGAGATCGACT
>NZ_NCJT01000332.1:2371-2986 GCF_002282565.1 Hyphomonas sp. 34-62-18 | reverse complement strand
ATCGAGGAGGAGCAGGGGCGAAGGGCCGGAACCGCCCGCAGACAGGGCGGTGGCGGAGGCCAGGATGAGGCCGATCAGCAGGGCTTTCTGCTGGCCGGTGGAGGCTTCCCCGGCGGGGGCGCCGGTTGGCCGGTGGATCACGGCAAGGTCGCTGCGATGGGGGCCCGACAGCGTGCGGCCGGCGGCGATGTCGCGGCGGCGGCCATTCCGGTAGGCATCGACCAGCAGGTCGAAGATGGTGCGGAAGTCCTCGCCCCTGAGGGCGGCGGCTTCGGCCTCACCTTCCAGGGTGAGGTCGGCCTTCGGGAAATGGCCTTCAGGGCGGGCGTCGATGGCGAGTTGGAGCGCTTCGAGCACGATGGCGCGGTTGATGGCCATCTCGGTGCCCGCTTCGGCAAGGCGCGCCTCGATGGCGTCGGCCCAGGCGGGATCGACATGGCCGCGCTCGATCAGGGCGTTGCGTTCGGCGAGCGCCTTTTCATACCGCGCGGAGGCTTTGCCATGGGCAGGCAGATGGGCGAGCACCAGCCGGTCAAAGAAACGGCGCCGGTCGGACGCGCCGCCCCGGAATACGCCGTCCATCGCCGGGGTGAGCCAGACAATGCGGATGCGTTC
>NZ_NCJT01000332.1:0-2348 GCF_002282565.1 Hyphomonas sp. 34-62-18 | reverse complement strand
GAGCCTTCCAGATTGATCGATATCTTCTGCTCGTCATCCAGCGTGGCGGCGAGCGCCCAGCCGCCGGTCGCGTCGCGGCGGGTCATTTCCGACAGCTGCGCGCTGCGCAGGCCCCGGCCAGGGCCGAACTGGCTGACCGCTTCCAGAAGGTTCGTCTTGCCCGCGCCATTGGAGCCATAGAGGCAGACATGGCGGCCATCGAGGCGCAGGGTCAGGCCCGCATAGTTGCGGAAGTCTGTCAGACTGAGACGGGTGAGGGCGGTCATGCGGGCTCAGCCGCCGGAGGTGAGACCGTGGCCACCCTGAGGCCGTGTCTCGGCGATCTGTTCCATGCCGGCGATCAGCGGGCGCGCTTTCTGGATCGCCGCCTGCACCTGAGGCAGGGCGAGAGAGGCCTTGTGGCTTTCCGCATCGCTCCAGGCTTCAGTCACCCATATGACGGTGGCATCGGCCGGGTCGCTCGCCACGATATAGCTGAGGCAGCCGGGCATATCGCGCAGGCCCTCGAGCAGGTAGCCGATCAGCTCATCCCGTTTGCCGTCTGTGGCAATGAACTTTCCGATCAGGCCGTACATGCCGGTCTCCGTGGTTTGGGCACCCGCAGGCAGGGCTGAAAGCGCCGCGAAGGCAAGGTAGCCGCCGATGAAGATCCGGCGGTCCGCCTCCATAGCCTATACCCGCAGCGGCATCACCACATAGCGCGCAGATCCGTCAGACGGATCGAGAACGAGCGCGGGCGAGGCTGGGTCATTGAACATGAACTCGACATCGGGCGATTCAATCTGGCTGGCGATGTCGAGCAGGTATTTGGCGTTGAAGCCGATTTCCATCGGGCCGGCTTCGTATTCGGCCTCGATCTCTTCATTGCCGGCGCCGGTTTCGGCATGGTTGACTGCGAGCGTCAGGCGGCCATTGGCGACAGACAGCTTCACCGAGCGCGAGCGCTCTGCCGACACGGTGGACACGCGGTCCACGGCGGCTTCGAAGGCCTTGTTGTCAACGGTCATCTTCTTGTCATTGCCCTTCGGGATCACGCGCGCGTAATCGGGGAAGGAGCCGTCGATCAGCTTGGAGGTCAGCACCGCGCGGCCGGCACGCAGGATGATCTTGGTATCGGAGACTTCGATCTCGACGTCCTCGTCCAGCCCATCGACCAGGCGGCGCGCTTCGCCGACCGTCTTGCGGGGCACGATCACGCCAGCGAGTTTTTCGGCGCCCTTGGGGGCTTTCAGCTCCGCCAGGGCGAGGCGGTGGCCATCGGTGGCTACAGTGCGCAGCACGGCGGAGCCATCATCGGCCTTGGCGGCGTGCAGGTAGATGCCGTTCAGATAATAGCGGGTCTCTTCGGTGGAGATGGCAAAGCGCGTCTTGTCGATCAGGCGCGCAAACTCTTTGGCCGGCAGCTTGAAGCTGATGGCGCCTTCATCGGGCGTCATCGTCTGGAAGTCGGAAGCGGGCAGGGTGGGCAGTTCGAACTGTGAGCGGCCGGCGGTGATCGTCAGGCGCTGGGACTCCGGGTTCAGCTCAAGTTCTACCTCAGCGCCGGACGGCAGCTTGCGGACGACATCGAACAGCGTGCCGGCGGGCGCGGTGATGGCGCCTGTCTTGGCGACTTTCGCATCGGCCGAGTCGACGGCTTCTATGTCGAGGTCTGTCGCGGTGAGCTTCAGCGCCCCTTGCGAGGCTTCGAGCAGGACGTTGGAGAGGATCGGAATTGTCGTCCGGCGCTCGACAATGTTCTGGACATGGCTGAGGGCGTCCAGAAGGTCTCCGCGTTCGATCGTCAGTTTCATCGTGTCATCCGTCCATCAGGGAGCCGGCCAGGGCTCCGTTTCCTAGTCTTGCGCCGGGTTTTTCTTAAGGTCTGCTCTGCCGGTACCGGCAAGAATCAGCCCGCTCCGGGCAGGAGCGGGCTGCAGAGCCTTAACGAAGTTCAGCGAAAAGCCAAGCGCTGGCGCTGATCCGCTGCGGAAAATGGATCAGATTTGTCCGCTTTCCATCAGCTCATGGACCACAGCCTGTACCCGTGCGATGTCCGAGGCCAGCTCCGGGTCTTTTCCGAGATCCCCCTCCATGCGCCGGAACGCATAGAGAACAGTTGTGTGGTCACGTTTCCCGAAAGCGCGGCCGATCTGCGGGAAGGATTTCCGCGTCATCGTCCGGCAGAGATACATGGCGATCTGACGCGGATAGACGAAACCGCGCATCTTGCTGGGGCCTTCAAGGTCCGACTTGGCAATCGGGAAGATTTTCAGCGTGGCGCGCTTGATCACATCGATCGACGGCTCGCGCTGTTCACCCGCATGGCGGCGGATGATGCGCTCCAACATTTCCATTGTCGGGGCGCG
>NZ_NCJT01000086.1 GCF_002282565.1 Hyphomonas sp. 34-62-18 | reverse complement strand
CGAGCTGATAATGATCTGCTGGGTCGGGTTTGCCTTGTAGAGGAATTTCTCGCGGCCGTTGGAAAGGTCATGCTCGAAATAGCTTGTGCCGTTCTTCGTGGATGTCCGCGTAATCACGATCTTCGTGGGATCCAGCGGCAGGAGGGACGCGATATTCGTGTCGCCCACCAGTTCATAGCAGCGCAGCATGGCCTTGTTGGCGCCAATCTCAGCGCGGCCATCGGGCAGGTCATCAATCTTCTTGATGCGCTCATTGCCCATGTACACCTTTTCCAGGTACTTTTTCGTGGAACCGGTTTCCTTGCCTTCGCCGCATCCCATCAGGGCGCCGATATAGGGCTGAACCGTGAACCACAACGACTTGCGGTTTTTCAGTGCCGTCGCGCCATAGAACAACGTCTTCCCGCTGGACGGCGTGATATTGGACGGCACCAGGGGTTTCGAAGTGTCGATCGGCCCGGAGAGATCCCAGTAGGCGGCGGCGCGCGCTTCTCCATTCTTAGACGGGTCGGCGACAACACCCACGAGCATGTCGCCTTCAAGCGACATGGACATGCTGGAAACACTCGGATACCGCGCAAAATCTTCCGCTTTGATTGGGGCTGCGTTTGCAGCGATTGGCGCAATCAGCAGGGTTACTGCGCTTGCGGCCAGCAGGCGTTTCAGCATCGTTGGACTCTCCCGAAGTTAATCTTAAGCAATATTCGTGGGGGTGGAGGGCAGGTCAAGGCGCCGGATACATGGCGCGTGGTAACTCTTTTCCGGCCGCAAAGGCAAATGTGGGCAATTTGTGGCTCAAAAAACACAGTGGGCCGGTGAATCTGCCCCATGTGTGAATTTTTTTTCATCGAAGCTTGTCAGCGGTGTGACAGGCGGTCAAACCTTCCCTCAGGTTCCGGTGCTCTGCGCCGGAATTGGCCTTTAGAGGGGCCTATTGTTTCAGGTGAAAATCTGGTTGAGGGGTTTATCCGTAATGAAAGTAAGACAGTTTCACCGGTCCATTTTCGGGAGCGTCGCTGTCAGCGCGCTTCTGTTTTCCGGCGCCGGTTACGCTCAAGAGGCTGAAGAAGCCGATGATGCGGTTGAAGTAGTCTCCGAGGCGCCCGCCGCAGATGGCGAAGCGCGTCAGGAAAAAATCGTTGTTACCGGCTCGCTGATTGCGCGTGACGAGTTTGCGTCTGCATCGCCGATCCAGGTGATCACTGCTGAAGTGGCGACGCTTGAAGGTCTTGTTGACACCGCTGCGATTCTGCAGGGCTCGTCGCTGGCCTCTGGCTCCACACAGCTCAACAACACGTTCCAGAACTTCGTCACCAATGGCGGCGTCGGCGCCCAGACGGTTGACCTTCGCGGCTGCGGTGACACCCGCACCCTGGTTCTCGTCGATGGCAAGCGTCCTGGCCCGTCGGGTACGCGCGGCTCCATTGCTGCGCTCGACCTGAACGTTGTTCCGCAGTCCATCATCCAGCGTGTTGAGATCCTCAAGGACGGCGCGTCGACCATTTACGGTTCGGACGCAGTCTGCGGTGTGGTCAACATCATCACGCGCGACAGCGTTGATTCTCTGGAACTGAACGGATTTGCTTCGGCGCCCTTCGAAAGCGGTGGTGAGCAGTTCAACATTTCGGCTGCCTACGGCTTTGACCTTGGCGACTTCGCCAACTTCACCTTCTCTGCAGAATACCGCAAAGACGAAGAACTCGACGTCAGCGAGCGCGACTACCTCGAGTGCGGCCGTGCCTATGTTTCCGATCCTGAGACTGGCCGACTGATCGACCGTCTGAACTTCTCCGCCACGGCAACCGATCCGTCGATCAACTGCTCCAACCTCTATCACAACACGGCGATCGACCTTTTCTCCGGTCAGCGCGTTGTGCCGTCGCCGCAAGGCACCACAGTTCCCACCATCTTTGGTGGCTCGATCCCCGGTTACCGTCCTCGCGTTGGCACCGGCTTCACCGCTGATGGCCAGCCCTTCTACGAGGATATCCTGGACGCACCATTCCTCGACAACCAGGACTTCTTCCCGAGCAACGAAAACATCTCGCTGTTCGCCACGGCTGATGTCGACCTTGGTGGCATCGCCTGGGATACGGAACTGCTTTACAGCAAGCGCAAAACCGATGTGGAAGGCTGGCGCCAGTTCTTCCCGATCGTTGGCTCTGCCAATAATCCCGCCGGTAGCCCGGTCTATGGCTATATCGCCGATCCGACGTACTCGAACGACATGAACAGCCTGGTTCGGCCCGTGATGCCGTTCCCGACGATGGATAGCATCGAAATCGACTACTACTATGCATCCACGTCGCTCTCTGGCGGGTTCGCGCCAGGCATGCTGGATGGCTGGTCCTGGAAAGTTGATGGGTCCTACTCGCGCGGCGAAGGCAGCTACAGCGGCAACGAAATCCGCGCCTCGCTCTCGGGTGACTGGAACCTCGACGGCATCGCCGATACCGATGGTGACGGTGTTCCGAACACGGTTGGCCCGCCGACCATCAACTACCTTGACCCCACGATCCTCAGCGGTGAGCGCGTTCAGGATCTGGTCAATGCCGTTGGCGGCTTCCAGACCGGTAACACGGTTTACGAGCAAACCACCTTCACCGCGGTCATTGCCGGTGAACTGTTCGAGCTTCCGGCCGGCCCCCTGGGCGTCGGCTTCGGCGCCGAATATCGCGAGTTCAGCATTGATGACCAGCCGGGTGAGCTGACCCAGCTTGGCGACATCTGGGGCTCTTCGACGGCAGGTCCGACGGTTGGCACCAACAGCGTGTCGGAACTCTTTGCCGAAGTCAGCGTTCCGCTGCTCAAGGGCGCTCCGCTGGCTGAAGACGTGGAATTCTCTGCCTCTATTCGTGGCTTTGACTACGACCTCGGCGGTTCGGACTCCATCTACAAGGCCGGCCTCAACTGGCAGATCAACCCGGTGCTCCGTGCACGTACCAGCTATGGTACGTCCTACCGTGCTCCGGCGCTGTTCGAGCTCTTCCTCGAAGACCAGACGGGCTTCCTGTCTCAGACCTCGATCGATCCCTGCATCGACTGGGGCCAGAGCCAGAACGCCAACATCCGCGCAAACTGCGCAGCTGCAGGCATTCCTGAAGACTATGCCGGCGGCGGCAGCTCCGCGCTTGTCATCACCTCCGGCGGCGGCGAGCAGCTGCGTCCGGAAACCGGTGACACGTTCACTTTCGGTCTCATCCTCACGCCCACAGGCGCTGACCTGAACATCGCTCTCGATTACTACGAAATCGAGATCAAGGATCAGATCACGAGCCTGAGCGGCGCGCAGATCGTTGGTGGCTGCTACGGCACGACGACGTTCCCGAACGACTTCTGCTCGCTCTTCGAGCGCGCTCCGGCAACAGCTCCGGTTGCACCGTTCGCACTCGACAACATTCAGGCCCCGACCCTGAACGTTGACTCCCAGTCCCAGCGCGGTCTGGACCTTGAAGTGCGCTACACGCATGAGTTCAACTTCGGTACGATGATCCTTGACAGCTCCGTCAACTGGGCCTTCGAGCGTTACATCAACGTGTTCGGTTCTGACTTCGTGTCCGGCGTTGCCGATAACGACTTCAACGGCACGATCGGTTATCCGAGCGTTGTCGCCGATGCGTCGATCCGTCTGGATCGTGGCGATTGGACCTACACCTGGTTCACCGATTATGTCGGCCGCCAGGATGACAACCGCTACTTCGCTGCTGACTATAATGAGCCCCAGGCGTATTTCGGCCTGCCTGGCCTCTACACCACCAGCACAGAAGCCGTGTTCTACCATGGCGCCTCGGTTCGCTGGCAGGGTGACACCTGGACTCTCGCAGCGGGTGTGAACAACATTTTCGACGAAGCCCCTCCGCAGGTGTCGTCGAGCCTTGTCACCACCAGCGCTGGCAACACGCCTCTGCTCGCCACGGGTTACGACCTGCGTGGCCGCCGCGGCTTCGTGAGCGTGTCCAAAACGTTCTGATCTGCAGCGATCAGCACCATATTCTGGGGAAGGGCGGGCCATCTGGTCCGCCCTTTTTCTGTTTGGGGTGATGTCGTTTGACGCCGGGCTGGTATAGCCTGCGGCAGGATCAGGCCGGGGGGGGCAGAGTGACAGGCACAGCGTCATATCCCGTCCGTAGTCTGACGACGCGGTATGTCGTGGTCGTCACCATCGCCATGGTTGTCGGGGCGGGGATCTTCAAATCCCCGGCGCTGGTGGCGGCCAATGCCGGGTCTGAGGCGGCGGTGTATCTGCTCTGGATCGCTGGCGGCGTCATCTCGCTGATGGGCGCGCTCTGCTATTCGGAACTGGCCGCCGCCTTTCCCCATGCCGGCGGGGATTATCACTTCCTGGAGCGGGCCTGGGGAAGGCGCTTTGCCTTCCTCTTCGCCTGGGCGCGGCTCGCCGTGATCAATACCGGCGCCATTGCGCTGCTCGGCTTCGTGATCGGCGACTATATGAACCGTGTGATCGACCTCGGCGCCCACGGACCCGCGCTCTACGCCTTCACCAGCGTGATCGGCCTGACGGCCCTGAAGCTGCGGCCCACCGGCGAGGCAAGCGACAGCGGCCTCGTCATCATACTGATCATAGGCCTCCTTGTGCTGGTGGCCGCCGGCGCGAAGATAGCGCTTCAGGGCACCCCGCCGCTGGCGCCGGGCGCGCCTTATGTGCCGGGCCTTGGCGGCATCGCTTATGGCCTCGTCTTCGTTCTGCTGGCCTTTGGCGGATGGACAGAGTCGGCCACGCTCTCCGCCGAGGTGAAGGACAGCCAGCGCGGCATGGTGCGCGGCCTGGTCATCGCGATTGCCCTCATCACGGGGCTTTACCTGCTGACGGCCTGGGCCATGCTGCGCGGCCTGGGGCTTGATGGCCTTGCCGGGGCACCGGCGCCGGCGGCAGACCTGATGGCCATCGCCTTTGGGGAAGGGGCAGGGGTTATCCTCGCGCTCGCCGTGGTGGCGGCCGCGGCCACCTCGGTCAACGCCACCATCATCGCCGGCGCACGCACCACCTACGCCGCCGCGGCGCGCCTGCCGGCGCTGAAATGGATCGGCCGCTGGGACGAGAAAGCCCGCAGCCCGCGCAACGCTATCCTGGTTCAGGGTGCCATCTCGCTGCTGCTCGTCGGCTTTGGCGCGGCCTATCGCGGCTTTGAAACGCTGGTGGACTATACCGCCCCGGTCTACTGGCTGTTCCTCATCGCCAGCGGCGCCGCGCTCATCCGTCTACGCATGAAGGAGCCCGCCGCAGAGCGGCCCTTCCGCGTGCCGCTTTATCCCGTCCTGCCGCTACTGTTCATCCTCTCCAGCGCAGCGATGCTGGTATCGGCTGTTCTCTACGTGCAAGGCGGCGCGTTTTTCGGCCTCGGCGTGCTGGTCGCGGGGCTGGCGGTGCTGCCGCTGCTCGGCGGGCGGCGCGGCTGACGCTGCCATCGGGGCGGAACCCCGCCGCTTATCCCGCGTTGGCTTTTTAGTGACCGCCAAAACGGCGGCATGACGCCAAAACGGGAGGCAATGCATGAGCAACTCCAGTTCATCCGGAAAAGACGAAAAAACCCAGGCCGATCACGCCCGCCACGCGCTTGAGCTGAAACAGAAGGCCGAGCGCGAGCGTGAAACCCAGACGCCCGAATCGCGCACGGCTGGAGAAGGCCAGATCCAGGAGGCGCGCGCCAACGAGCCGCCGATGGGCGCTCTCGACGCCGAGGGCCATCGCCCGGTTCTCGAACGCAGCCGGAAGGTGCGCTGATGGATTTCCAGTTCAATACAGGCAACAAGGTGGACGGCGACGCGCGCATGGACGCGCATTTCGAGGCCCGCTTCCGTCAGCGGCTGGACCGCTTCGCCCCGCGCCTCTCGCGCATTGAAGTGCATGTGCGCGATACCGATGGCACGCGCCGGGATGGGCCGGAGGGTATTGAGGCCACGATCGAGGCCCGGCCGATCAATGGCGATCCGCTGACCGCCAGCGACCGTGCCGCCACCCCGGAAGAGGCCGTGGGCTCTGCCCTGCAGAAGCTGGTCGCCCGGCTGGACGCCACCTTCGGCAAGGCAGACCGCGTGCGGAAATAGGGGGGCGAAGCCTTCAAATCATAAATGCCCGGTCCTGGTCAGGGTCGGGCATTTTGCGTTGGTAATGGAGAGGGGCCCGGCGTCTACGCTTGGGCATCGCACTCCTGAATTTGATCCCCCGGATCAAATTCTTCTGCTTCGCAGAACCGGAGTCCGATGGTGCCACCTGAGAGAATTGAACTCTCGACCTCATCATTACCAATGATGCGCTCTACCCCTGAGCTAAGGCGGCATTGCCGGTTGGGTCAGGGGGCTTTAGCGTAAGCCTGCCGATATGAAAAGACCCATTTGCCGCTGAATATGACAGACACTCCGAAGAAAACCGAACAGGAAGAGCGCGAGGCCCGCCGGGCCGAGGCGCTGCGGGCGAATCTGCGCCGCCGCAAGGCCGCTGCGCGCAAAGAACCCGCCCCGCCGCCCGGGAAAAAGCCGGGCTGAGCCCCCATGCCAGCGGCCCCCGCCCTGCAGAAGCTGAAGACCGGCGGGCAGGCCTTCCTGCGCGCGCCCCAGCCCCATCTGGCCCGCGCGCTGGCCGGCGGCCCGCTGGCAGAGACCCGCCTCCTCGTGTTCGGCAGAATCACCGCCGTTCTCAGCCATGCCGGCATCACCGAAATGATGAAGGACGCCGAGCGCTTCACGGTGGACGCCCGCAATGCCGGGCACAAATCGGCCCTCGGCATGCCTTTCCTGCCCAAATCGCTGAAGTTGCTGGCCGAAAACCTGCTGACGCTGGACGAGCCCCACCACACCCGTTTGCGGCGCCTGGCCGACGCGCCGTTCCGCCGCGCCGCCATCGAGGGCATGCGCCCGGCGGTCGAGGCACAGTGCGCCCGGCTGCTGGACGAGATGGTTGCCACCGGCAACACCGATCTCGTCTCCGGTCTCTGCCGCCCACTGCCCGTACAGGTGATCTGCGACCTGCTGGGACTTTCGCGGGAAAGGCGGGACAGGCTGGCGCGCGTGTTTGCGGGCTTTTCAGGCGGCAGCACGCTGGAAATCTTCCGCGCGGCCTCAAAGATCGGCTGGATGCGGCGGGAGCTGCGGGAGGAGTTTGCCCTCGCCCGCACCTCGCCGCGCCCCGGCCTGATTGCGGAGCTGGTGCATGCCGAGGCCGAAGGCGGGCGCCTCTCCGAGGATGAGCTGCTTTCCCTCGTATTCGTGCTGTTTGCGGCGGGCCACGAAACAACCACGCATTTCATCTCCTCCAGCGTCTGGACGATGCTGACCGAGCCCGGCGCGCGCGATGCCATCGCAGCCTTGGATGCCGACGCGCTCAGCGTCGCGGTGGACGAGTTGATGCGCTTCAGCGGCCCGGTCCAGTTCACCAAGCCCCGCTATGCCCGGGAGGATACCGTGTTCCTTGGCCACCCGATCAAGCGGGGCAAGCTCGTGATGGCGCTGCTGGCGGCAGGCAACCTCGACCCGGCGGCCTTTGACGATCCCCTGACGCTCAACCTGGCCCGCCGGCCGAACCGGCATCTAGGCTGGGGCTGGGGCCCGCATCTCTGCCTCGGGATGCACCTGGCCAAGGCTGAATGCGAGATTGCGCTGCGCCAGATTCTGGAGCGCTGGCCGGGCGTGGAGATCGACGGCGACCCCGCCGCCCTCAAATGGAGCCAGCGGCCCGGCGTGCGCGGCCTTGCCCGGATGCCTTTGCGCTTAAATTCCTGAAACCACACACAATCCGGCCCTTACAAAGCCGCGAAGCACGGTATACCTCACGCCCATGGATCGTCTTCACATCATTGGCGGCAGCCCCTTGAGCGGCCGCATTCCCGTCTCCGGCGCGAAAAACTCGGCGCTGAAGCTCATGGTCGCCTGCCTCCTCACGGACCAGCCGATCGAATTCACCAACATGCCGAATCTGGCCGACACGCGCTTCCTCGCGCAGCTGCTGGAAACGCTGGGGGTGGAGGTTTACTGGCCCAAGGGCTCGTCCACCTGCCACCTGAACGCGGCCGAGCTGAAGTCCACCATCGCGCCCTATGAACAGGTGCGGAAGATGCGGGCGAGCTTCAATGTGCTCGGGCCGCTGGTGGCGCGCTCTGGCCATGCCACCGTGTCGCTGCCCGGCGGCTGTGCCATCGGCGCGCGGCCGGTGGACCTGCACCTGCAGGCACTTGAAGCGATGGGCGCAGACCTGCGGGTGGAGCAGGGCTATGTGAAGGCCGCCGCCATCCATGGCCTGAAGGGCGCCCACATCAACTTCTCGACCGTTTCGGTCGGCGCGACGGAGCATTCCATGCTCGCCGCGACGCTCGCCAAGGGCGAAACCATCCTCGAAAACGCCGCGCGCGAGCCGGAGATCGAAGACCTGGCCCATTGCCTGAACCAGATGGGCGCGCAGATCACCGGCGCGGGCACATCCGTCATCCGCATCAAGGGCGCCGAGAAGCTGAAAGGCACCACCTATCCCGTCATGCCGGACCGGATCGAGGCGGGCACCTTCGCCATGGCCGCCGCCGCTGCGGGCGGGGATGTGACGCTCGACGGCGCGCCCGTTGCGGCGCTGGGCGCGATGATCGCCAAGCTGCGCGAAGCCGGCGTCACCGTGGACGCAGACGAAGCCGCCGCCACCATCCGCATCCGCCGCAATGGCACGCCGCTGAAAGCCGTCAGCCTGTCCACTCAGCCTCACCCAGGCTTCCCGACAGACCTGCAGGCCCAGTTCATGGCGCTGATGACGCTGGCAAACGGCACGAGCATCATCCGCGAGACGATCTTCGAAAATCGCTTCATGCACGCCCCGGAACTTGCCCGCCTTGGCGCGGACATCACCGTGCGCGGCCAGGAAGCCGTGGTGAAGGGCGTCGCCCAGCTCACCGGCGCGCCCGTAATGGCGACAGACCTGCGCGCCTCGGTCTCCCTCGTCATCGCGGGCCTCGCCGCGCAGGGCGAAACCATCGTCAACCGCATCTACCACCTCGACCGGGGTTTCGAGCGCCTGGAAGAAAAGCTCGGCGCCTGCGGCGCAAAGATCGAGCGGCGGTCTGGGGACGAGGAATAACCAAAAGCCCCTTCTCCCTTGGGGGAGAAGGGGTTGGGGATGAGGGGGCGCCGCGCGCACGAACATCGTTGCTGCCCCTCACCCCCAACCCCCTCTCCCCACAAGTGGGGCGAGGGGGCTTTGAACGGCCGCATCTTTCCGTTGAGCTTGTCCGCCGAATACGGCAAGGAACGCTTTCAAGGCCAAAGTTCCGCTGGGAGAACCGATGACCGAGCCCAAACCGCTCCGCCTCTTCACTGAAGAAGCTGAAGACCTGAAGATCATCGCGGCTGCCGTGCAGGATTCGGTCGTGAAGGCCGGGAACCTGAAATACGAGCAGAAGCAGCGCCGCTTCACCCTGGAGATCAACCGCTACCGCTGGGAAACCGCGCCCACCCGCAAGGGCCAGCCGGGCGAGCGTGTCCGCGCCATTCTCGGCTTTGACGGCGTGATGGCGGTAAAGACGCGCGGCATCACAAAGGCTGACCCGGAGCTGATCCTCTCCCTGCTGAACGTCGAGTTCACCCCCGATGCCGAACCGCCCGGCGGCAAGGTCACCCTGCTGTTTGCCGGCGATGGGGAGCTTGAACTGACCGTCGAAGCGCTCGACGCAACCCTGCTTGACAG
>NZ_NCJT01000085.1 GCF_002282565.1 Hyphomonas sp. 34-62-18 | reverse complement strand
TGAAGCCGGCATGGCTGTATTCGAGAACCTGCAGCGCGGTGAAGCCGAGGCCGAGCAGGATCGTGACGATCAGGCCAAGCTTGGCGCTTTTCATGTCGCCATGTGCCAGCGCGTGGTGCGCCCAGGTGACCGTGGTGCCCGAGAGCAGCAGGACGAGGGTGTTCATCAGCGGCAGGTGGAAGGGGTCAAACGTGGTCACGTCTGCCGGCGGCCACTGCTTGAAGCGCTCAAGACCTTCCTGGAACAGGGCGTTGGCCGAATCCCAGGTGGCGCCGACGCGCGCATCCCAGAAGATGGCGAATTCGAAGAAGGACCAGAACCAGGCAACGAAGAACATCACCTCGGAGGCGATGAACAGGATCATGCCATAGCGCAGGCCGATCTCGACGACAGGCGTATGGTCGCCCACACGGCCTTCCTTGATGACGGTCGCCCACCAGCCGAACATGACCCAGATGACCATGGCAAAGCCGATGGCCATGAGCCACCAGGTGCCTTCAGCCAGGCCGAACAGGCCCTTCATGTAGGTTACCGCACCGATTGCGAGAACAGTGACCGCCAGCGAGCCGAGGAGCGGCCACGGCGAGGGGTTCACCAGATGATAATCGTGTTTGACGTCGCCGCCGGCCATTTTCTCAATCCCCTCCGGAATCGCCACAATACTTTGGCGCTGTTTATCGCTTGCGCGCGCCTTTTCGCAACTGTTTCAGCCCGGCGTGGCCGGATTTGCCGCACCCCCGCCCGAACCACCGGCAGGAACCGCTGACGGGACAGGACCGGACACTTCCGTGCGCGGCCCGTTATAGGTGCCACTGTCAAAGAAAGTGTAGCTGAGGGTGATGGTTTCGAGATTCTTCGCCACCCGGTCTTCGACCATGTTGGGCGAGATGAAATAGACCACCGGCAGCTTGCGCGTTTCCCCGGCCGCGATCACGCGCTCGGAAAAGCAGAAGCACTCCAGCTTGTTGAAATACGGCCCGGCCAGATGCGGTGTCACATTATAGCTGGCGATGACGCGGATTTCCTTGTCGGTCGGGTTCGTCACCTCATAGAAGGCCAGGCCATGCTGGCCGATCTGGACCGTCTGCGGGCCCTGCAACGGGCGGAACTGAAGCGGCGTGTCGGCCACATTCGCGTCGAAGCGCACCTCTACCGTCTGGTCGAGCATTTCCTTCGGGCCTTCGGTCGCCACCCGCGTGGTGCCGCCAAAGCCGGTCACCTCACAAAAAGCCGAATAGAGCGGCTCAGCGGCGAAGGCGAGCGTCAGCATACCGGCGGCAAAACCACCGGCGATCAGACCGATCTTTGCGTTTGAGAGACCCATTACATCCTCCCTGAAATGCCGGTGCCGGTCGCCAGCCGGATGATGGTGGTGATCATCACCAGCACGACGAAACCGGCCAGCGCCAGGCCCAGCCACAGGTTCCGTTTCTTGCGGGCGGCGAGTTCTTCCGGCGTCATCTGGCGCACGTCCGGTTTCAGGGTCGGGTCTTCCATATCAGCCTCCGATGACCGGGAAATACAGCCCGGCCGCATGCTCCACCAGCACCGCGCCAAATAGGGCGAAGAGGTAGAGAATCGAGAAGAGAAATGTGTTGCGGGCAAGCTTCATGTCGGCTCCCGGCGCGCCATCATCGCCGGCCTTCGAGCGCAGGATGGCCAGCGCGCAGACGAGGAACACAACGCCCAGCACGCCGGCCGTGATGCCATAGATCCAGCCGCCAAGGCCGGTGGCCAGCGGGCTGAGCGAGATGGGAATCAGCACAATCGTATAAATCAGGATCTGCAGGCGCGTGGCCTTGGCACCGTGCGTCACGGGAAGCATCGGCACCGACACCTTGGCGTATTCCTTGTGCGCCAGCAGCGACAGCGCCCAGAAATGCGGCGGGGTCCAGAAGAAGATGATGGCGAAGAGGATCCAGGCGTCGAGCGGCGTGTTGCCGGTCACCGCCGCCCAGCCGATCACCGGGGGAAAGGCGCCTGCGCCGCCCCCGATGACGATATTCTGCGGCGTCGCCCGCTTCAGCCACATCGTATAGATGACGCCGTAGTAGAAGATCGAGAAGGCGAGCAGTCCGGCAGCCAGCCAGTTGGACGCCAGCCACATCAGCATCACCGAAACGCCGGACATGATGAGGCCCATCGCGAGGGCTTCATCCTTGGGCACCGCGCCCGAGGGGATGGGCCGGGTGGACGTGCGGCTCATCACGGCGTCGATGTCAGCATCATACCACATATTGATGGCACCTGCCGCGCCCGAGCCGAGCGCGACGGCCAGCACGGCAATCGCCGCCATCGCCGGGTGCATGGTCACGCCCGTCATGCCGCTGGCAGCGGCGAGACCTGCGACGGCAGTAAACACCACCAGCATCATGATGCGGGGCTTCATCAGGTTCACATAGTCAGCAGCCGTGGCGGGGCGTTTCTGCTGGGATTGCGCGGTCAGGTCAGTCATCTCCAGGCCTTTCTGAGGCCATCTAAACGAAGCGGCCCGCACGCTTTATGCGCGAGGGCCGCCCCGGGTTTTCGTTGTGCGGCCCGGTGCGGCGGGCCTGGCGAGTGCCTAGTGGCCGCCCTTCGTCGTGACCACCGGCAGTTCGTTATACTGGTGGAACGGCGGCGGGGACGGCAGAGTCCATTCCAGCGTCGTGGCGCCTTCGCCCCAGGGGTTGCCGCTCTCGGTCGCCTTGCGGCGCTGGATGAAGGCAACGGCCAGCGAGAAGAAGAAGACCAGCGTGGCGACGAGGGTGATGGCGTAGCCAATCGACGACCAGTGGTGCCAGGTGGCGAAGCCATCAGCATAGTCGATGTAGCGGCGCGGCATGCCCTGCAGACCCAGGAAGTGCTGCGGGAAGAACAGGACGTTCGAACCGATGAACATCAGCCAGAAGTGCAGACCGCCGAGGAAGCTGTTGTACTTGATGCCGAACATCTTCTCGAACCAGTAGTACCAGCCGGCGAAGAGACCGAACACGGCGCCGAGCGACAGCACGTAGTGGAAGTGGGCCACCACGTAATAGGTGTCGTGCAGCGTGTGGTCGACACCGGCGTTGGCCAGCACCACGCCCGTCACACCACCGACGGTGAACAGGAAGATGAAGCCGATCGCCCAGAGCATCGGGAGTTTGAACTCGATCGAGCCGCCCCACATCGTTGCGATCCACGAGAAGATCTTGATGCCGGTGGGCACCGCAATGACCATGGTTGCAGCGACGAAGTAGGCCTTCAGGTCAACGTTCATGCCGACCGTGTACATGTGGTGCGCCCACACGACGAAGCCGATCACACCGATGGACACCATCGCGTAGGCCATGCCGAGATAGCCGAAGATCGGCTTTTTCGAGAAGGTCGAGACGATGTGGCTGATGATGCCGAAGGCCGGCAGGATCATGATGTACACTTCGGGGTGGCCGAAGAACCAGAACAGGTGCTGGAACATCACCGGGTCGCCGCCGCCAGCCGGCACGAAGAATTGCGAGCCGAAGTTACGGTCGGTCAGCAGCATGGTCAGCGCGCCAGCGAGCACCGGCAGAGCCAGCAGCAGCAGGACGGCAGTGATCAGCATGCCCCAGGCGAACAGCGGCATCTTGTGCAGCGTCATGCCCGGTGCGCGCATGTTGAGGATGGTGACGATGAAGTTGATGGCGCCGAGGATGGACGCGATACCAGCCGTGTGCAGCGACAGGATCAGCAGGTCCATCGACGGGCCGGGGTGACCGGTCGCGCCCGAGAGCGGCGGATAGAGTGTCCAGCCGCCGCCGAAGCCGTTACCGGCAGATCCGCCCGGCACAACCATCGACAGGATGGCGAGTACGAAGGCCGCAGCCGTCAGCCAGAACGAAATGTTGTTCATCCGCGGGAAGGCCATGTCCGGCGCGCCGATCATCAGCGGCACGAACCAGTTACCGAAGCCGCCGATAAGCGCCGGCATCACCATGAAGAAGATCATGACGAGGCCGTGATAGGTGATCACGACGTTGTAGAAGTGCTTGGCGGCGGCAACGGCAGCGTCGCCCTCAAGGCCAAAGAAGGTCGTCTGGATCCACAGCATCGGGCCAATACCCGGCTCTGCCAGCTCCCAGCGGATCAGGCCCGACAGCGAATAGCCGACGACACCCGCAATCAGCGAGAAGATGAGGTACAGCGTACCGATATCCTTGTGGTTCGTTGAGAAGAACCAGCGGGCAAAAAAGCCGGGTTTGTGATCGTGGCTGTCATGGCCGTGATCGAGGGCGACTTCATCCATAGGCATGGGAAAGGCTCTTTCTCTCGGAACTTAGTTGGAAGCGAATTTGGTTTCGGTTTCGGCCGAAGCGATCTGGCGGACCGATGCAGCGGCGCCGTCAAAGTCGCCCGCCTTCATCAGCTCGGCCCAGGCGTCGAACTGCGCCTGCGGAACCACGCGCACCTCGATGGGCATGTAGGCATGGTCCACACCGCAAAGCTCAGAGCACTGGCCATAATAGACGCCCGGCTCCTTCACGAGGAACCAGCCCTCGTTGAGGCGGCCAGGGATGGCATCGACCTTGATGGCGAAGGCCGGCACGGCCCAGGAGTGGATCACGTCAGCGGCCGCCGTGTAGAAACGGATATAGCGGTTCGCCGGAACAACCATCGGATAGTCGGTCGACAGGAGACGCAGGCCGTCGGTCGGATCGGTGGCGCGGCCCTTGTGGATGCCGTTGGAAACGAATTCCACAGGGATGCCGGCATCATCGACGATATCGGGATAGGTATAGGTCCAGTTCCACTGGTTGCCCTGGATCTTCACGTTCACGAAGCCTTCTTCGGCCGCATCCGGGAAGTAGTTCTGCGTGAAGGCCTGATGCTCAGCCGATTTGCCCTCTGCCAGCAGCTGCTTGGAGGTGGCAACGATCTGGCCAAGGTTCGGCGTGACGTTTTGATAGAACAGGTTCGGGAAGGACAGGCCGGCAATACCGACGAGGATCAGCGCGGGCACAACCGTCCACACGATCTCGATGGCCGTGTTGTGGCTGAACTTGCGGGAAACCTTGTTCGCCTTCTGGTTATAGCGCACCACGATCCAGATAAGCAGCGCCAGAACCAGCAGCGTGATGGCCGTGATGATCACCAGCAGCACGTTGTGGAAGTCATGAACGCGCTCGGCGATTCGTGTCGCCGCTGGCTGCATGTTGATCGCGCCGTCTACAGGCTCAGCCGCGAAGGCGGGTCCGGCCAGCATGGCAGCGGAGAAGGCGGCAAGGATGTGTCGCACGGATTCAACCCCAATTCGTCTCAATTTGGCCTCTAACTATACCAGCCGCGCTGGGAACCCCAGCGTTTTCCGCGCTCAAAATTGTCGCAGCGCATCGCCGGGCTGCCGCCGCAGTGCTATACTCCATCCACAACGGAATACGGGAGGAAAACATGGTCCGTACAGTTGTATTTACGGCCTTTCTGGTCGCTTTGGCCCCTGCGGCAATGGCCCAGGTAACCGTCATTGGCGGGGGTCTGGCTAGGGATTGTTACGAAGCGGCGAAATACGGATTGATGTCCCAGACCGATGCGGAAGAACTCTGCACGCGGGCCCTGGAGCATGAGGCCCTCAATATCACCAACCGCGCTGCCACCTTCACGAATCGGGGCGTCCTGCGCATGCGGCAGGGCAAACTCGACCAGGCACTCAGCGATTACTCCGCCTCCAAGCGGATTTCGCCTGATTCCGGGCCCACCTGGCTGAACGAAGGCGCCGCTTACATCCTGAAGCAGGACTACAATTCGGCCCTCGTCTCGCTGGACAAGGCCATCGAGCTCGACTCGTCAGATCTCTACGCCGCCTATTACAATCGAGGCCTGGCGCGCGAGCGGACTGGTGATGTGGAAGGGGCCTATTACGACTTAGTGAAGTCGAAGGAGCTCAACCCCGACTACGCTCCCACAGACGAACAGCTCGCCCGCTTCACCGTCGTCACCAACTGAGACGGCGCAGGGGGCGCCACCTCCCCCTGCGGCAATCTGCGAGCGACTTCCGGCGCCATTCCGCCGTCAAACCCGCAGGCTGAGGCTTGTACGGGGCACCGGAAGCCCGCATCTTGGGATCATGACCCAATCTCCACTGCCTTTTGACATCAAAGCCGCCGCTGACATTCTCGCCGAGGCGGCCCGCGGCGCCGATGATGGTGATCTCTATGTGGAGCGCTCGCGTTCCGAGAGCTTCGTGTTGGACGATGGCCGCCTGAAATCGGCTGCCTATGACACCGACCAGGGCTTTGGCCTGCGGGTGGTGGCGGGCGAAGCGCAGGGCCAAGGCTATGCCTCACAGCTGACGCTGGACGCCATCCGCCGCGCCGCAGATACCGCTGCCCAGGCCAAACGCGGCCATTCCGGCAAGCTCGCCACCGGGCCCCAACCCACCAACCGGCGCCTCTACGCCCCGATTGACCCGACGCTGGCGCCCGCCTTTACCGACAAGACAAACCTCCTGGCCGAGATCGACGCCTTTGCCCGCGCCGCCGACCCGCGCGTGGTGCAGGTCTCCTGCTCGCTTTCCGGCAGCCATAGCGAGATCGACATCCTGCGCCCGGACGGCGCGCATTTCCACGACATCCGCCCGCTGGTGCGCCTCAACGTGTCGGTGACGCTGGAAGAAAATGGCCGGCGCGAATCGGCCAGCGCCGGCGCCGGCGGGCGCGCGGCCTATGACGAATGGATCGCGCCCGGCCGCTGGAAGGCCATGGTGGCCCGAGCGATCGAGAAAGCCTCGGTGAACCTCAAATCCATTCCCGCCCCGGCAGGGGAGATGGAAGTGGTGCTTGGGCCGGGCTGGCCGGCCGTGCTGCTGCATGAAGCGGTTGGCCACGGGCTGGAGGGCGACTTCAACCGCAAGGGCACCAGCGTCTATTCCGGCCAGATCGGCCAGCAGGTGGCAGCAAAAGGCGTGACAGTGATTGATGACGGCTCCATCGATGCGCGGCGCGGCTCGCTTTCCTTCGATGACGAAGGCACGCCCACCCAGCGCACCGTGCTGATCGAGGATGGCATTCTCAAAGGATACATGCAGGACCGGATGAATGCCCGCCTGATGGGCATGGCGCCCACCGGCAATGGCCGCCGCGAAAGCTATGAAGCCTCCACCATGCCCCGCATGACCAACACCGTGATGCTGGGCGGCGACAAGGACCCGAAGGAAATCGTTGCCTCGATCAAGCGCGGCCTCTGGGCGGTGGACTTTGGCGGCGGGCAGGTAGACATCACCTCCGGCAACTTCGTCTTTCAGTGTACGGAAGCTTATCTTGTCGAGAATGGCAAGGTGGTGGCCCCGGTGAAGAACGCCACGCTGATCGGCCACGGGCCGACCGTGCTGCAGGACGTGACGATGATCGGCAACGATTTCGCCATGGATGATGGCGTGGGCGTCTGCGGCAAGGCCGGACAGTCCGTCCCCGTGGGCGTCGGCCAGCCAACGCTGAAAGTCGGCTCGCTGACGGTTGGCGGCGCCGGGTAAGCCAGGGCGATGAACATCCAGTCCATCCTTGCGGCCATGTTTTCCCTGAAAGGGGAAAGCCAGAGCGCGCCGCCCGTGCGGCGCCTTTCGGCGCGCGAGGCACATGACCGGCTCAGCGCGGGCGAGATCACGCTGATCGACGTGCGCACGCCGCAGGAATGGCGCGAGACAGGCACCGCCCCCGGCGCGCATCGCATCACCCTTCAGGACAAGGACTTTCTGAAACAGGTGATGCAGGCGGCAGGCGGGTTTGAAGCGCCCGTCGCCTTTATCTGCCGCTCCGGCCAGCGCTCCGGCCAGGCCGCCGCGCAGGCGCGCGCGGTGGGCTTCACGGGGGTTTACAATGTGGCGGGCGGCATGGAAGGCCCCGGCGGCTGGCTGGCCGAACGCTTGCCGGTGACATTCGCCTGATGCTCCGAATGCCCCGCCCTTGCTGCGGGCGCGCCCCCTGATGACACGGCTGCTGCTGATCCTCATTGGCCTGATCTTTACCGGGCTTGCGCTTCTCGGCGCGCTTCTGCCCGGCATGCCGGCCACCGTGTTTCTGATCATCGCGCTCTGGGCATTTGCGCGCTCGTCGGAACGCATGACGCGCGAACTGGAGCGTATCCCGATGCTGAAAACCGCGCTTCAGGAAGCCCGCCGATTCGAGCAGCGCCGCGCCGTGCGCCCGGAAGTGAAGCGCGTGGCGGTCGGTTTCGCCTGGGGCTCGGCCGTGGTGACGGCAGGCTTCAACCAGTCGCTCACCAAGCCGCTGGTGCTGATCGTCGCGCTGGCCGCGGTCGCCGCGACAGTCGTGATGATCCTTATACCAACAGACCGGGAACCGCCGCCCGGCGCGCCCTAGCGCACCCACGCCCCCGGCGCGTTCGTGCGGTATCCCAGCGCCTGATACGCCGCGTCGATCAGGCTTTGGCCCCGCTCGTTGAGCAGCAGGCCGCCGCCCATCTGGTTCATGGTATAGCTGAAGGCCATGCGGGCTTCGGGATCAGCAAAACCGATTGAGCCGCCCGCGCCGACATGGCCGAAGGCGGCTTCGCCCATGATCGCGCTGGTGCCGGGGCCAAGGTTCAGGCCGCGATTGTCCATCGATTTCATATAGCCCGACGCAAAGCGGGTGGGGATCAGCAGCGTGGCATCGCGCTGGGTGGCGGTGGTGACGCGCCCCATCGCCGCGAGGCGATCTGCCGAGACGAGCTTGCCGGAATTGGTGGCAAGTTCGGTATACCACGCCACCTGCCCGCGCGCATTCGAGAGGCCGCCGCCCCCGCCAATCTCGGCCGCCTGGCCCTTGCGGTCGTTGAAGTCCCACCCGCCGGTATTGAGGAAGGATTTGTGCTGGATGGAATTGGGATCGGTCATCAGCGCGATTGTGAATTCCGTAGGCTGATCAGTCGGCTTTGGTTCATACATGCGGATGGGTGCAATATGCACCTTCTCGCTTTCCGGCAGGCCGATCCAGAATTTCGCGCCGGTCTTCTCCGCCACCTCTTCGCGGAAGAAAGTGCCGAGCGATTTGCCGGAAACCCGGCGCACAAGCTCGCCCACAGTCCAGCCGAAATTGATCATGTGATAGCCGTTGCGCGTGCCCGGCTCCCAGAAGGCTTCCTCATCCGCCATCCGGCCCACCATATAGTCCCAGTCCGCAAAGCCGCCGGGCTTGACCGGATCGCGCAGCGTGGGCAGCGCGCTCTCATGGTTCAGCATCATCTGAACGGTGGTCTTTTCCTTCCCGTTCTTCGCAAATTCCGGCCAGTAGTCCTTGACCAGCGCGTTGGGATTGAGCTGCCCCCGGTCGATCAGGATATGCGCGCAGGTGGCCACCGCCGCCTTGGTGCAGGAGAAGACGATGGAGACGGTGTCTTCCTGCCAGGGGTCGTTCGTTTCCGGATTGGCCATGCCGCCCCATAGGTCCACCACCGTCTGCCCATCCACCGACAGACAGACCGAGGCGCCCACCTCGCCGCGCGCGGCAAAATTGCGCTCAAACTCCTCGCGCACCTTCGCGAATTTCGGATCGCACTTTCCCTGCACGCTGGCGGTCATTTCATTCCTCCCGAGGTTCTTTTGCCCGGAACGTTAGCCGGTTTGGGCGCCTTTGGGAGGGCTGACCATGCGTCAGCCCCCAACGCAGCGCTTTGACAGGCGGCGCGGGCCAGCGCAGGTTCAGCCCACAACAATGTCAGACGGGGGAGTTTCCATGACAGTTGAACTATTGGCGGCGCTGAT
>NZ_NCJT01000331.1 GCF_002282565.1 Hyphomonas sp. 34-62-18 | reverse complement strand
ATCACCCGGAACTGGGAACGCGCCGCCCGCGCCCGCAAGCCGATCATCGCGGCAGTTGGCGGCTATGCCATCGGCGGCGGCTGCGAACTGGCCATGATGTGCGACATTATTCTGGCGGCCGACAATGCCCGCTTCGGCCAGCCGGAAATCCGCCTCGGCGTGATGCCCGGTGCCGGCGCCACCCAGCGCCTCACCCGTGCCGTCGGCAAGTCGAAAGCCATGGAACTTTGCCTCACCGGGCGCATGATGGAGGCTGAAGAGGCCGAACGCTGCGGCCTGGTAGCCCGGATCGTGCCCGCCGACGACCTGATGGAAGAAGCCCGCGCCCTCGCCACCACTATCGCCGCCATGCCCCGGGCAGCCGCGATGATGACCAAGGAAGCGATCAATGTGGCCTTTGAGACCCCGCTTTCGCAGGGAATCCAGTTCGAGCGCCGCCTGTTCCAGTCGCTTTTTGCCACCGATGACCAGAAAGAAGGCATGAAGGCCTATGTGGAGAAGCGGTCTGCCCATTTCCGGGATCGCTGACCGGCGCGGCGAAAAGGCTGCTTTTCAGTCACGATGGCGGTTGACGCCACAGGGCCGTTTATGTATCTCCGCGCCTTCTGCCCGAGGGAGTTCCCGCCGGGCGCCAGGAGTTTGTTATGGCGAATACCCGCTCAGCCAAGAAAATGGTGCGCAAGATCGCTGCGCGCACCGAGGTCAACAAAGCCCGCCGCTCGCGCGTGCGCACCTATGTCCGCAAGGTCGAAGAAGCGATCGCATCCGGCGACAAATCCGCTGCTCAGGAAGCTCTGAAAGCTGCCCAGCCGGAAATCATGCGCGCCGTGACCAAGGGCGTGACCCACAAGAACACGGCTTCCCGCAAGGTTTCGCGCCTTTCGGCCCGCGTCAAGGCAATGGCCTGAGGCGACGTTCCGGCCTGCTACCGGTCTCGCAAAGGTAGCTGAAAAGATGGCCCGCCAGGTGTGCGCCCGGCGGGTTTTTCTTTTGCAGCCCCCGGTCTCGCAGGCGATATCGGCCGATCTAACCGCAACATGAAAATACGCGCCCACGGTATGGTCCGGAGGGCCGGTTTGAGGCATGGTCAGCCAGTCTGCACAGCCATGTTGCAGCCGTGCCAAAGCAGGCTCAAAAAAAATGTATTCCACAGGCTTGGGAATGGATTTCGTATTGACAGAACAGAAGCGAACAAAAGTAAGCGAACAATCACTTCAAACTTTTTTCAGAGCAGCAGTTACATGAATCTCTGCTGATTTTTTTCCAGGGACCGGGGTGTCAACACGCGAAAAGCGGCTGTCAAAAAAAGTTAGTACTTGCCAGAAAAATCCCCCGGGAATAATTTCTCCAGACCAGCGAATTTAGTCCCGGTACAGAGTTTTTTGTGTTTCAGGCGGGGGCCTGCCGGGTTGTGTCGTGTGCTCGCTGGGATGAGCGAAGATAATTAGAAACGGGGCTCGGTGATGGACCGAAACGGAATGACTGTCTCGCCTTTTGAATCAGAAGCCGTCGATAACAGCGACGCTTTTGAAACGACAGGTCAAATGATCTGGAACGGCGTTCGCGATGTCCTGCGGGACAAGATTGCAGAATCTGAATTTAACCGCTGGATTGAAGACCTGCGTCTGGTCGCAGACCATGAAGGCGAAATGATTGTGGCTGCGCGTGATCCGCTGGCCTTTGATCGGGTGACCAGCCAGTATCTGCGCGTGATCGAGAAGCTGTGGGCTGCCGCTGACCCGGCTGAGCGCACCTTCAAACTGATCTGTTGGCGGAATGCTCCGGCTGACCTGCGCGATCTGGTGGATGACCCGTGGGCGATCGAGGAGACGCCTGCGCCGGCTGAACCCCAGCCGCCTGCCACCTCCTCCGGTGCCGGCCCGGCCATGACCTTCGACACGTTGGTCACAGGCCCATCCAACGAGATTGCCGTGACGCTGGCAAAGCGCATCGCCGCAGGCCTTCCGGCCGGTACGGCAACGACACTGATCTATGGCCCTCCGGGGACCGGTAAGACCCATCTGATGCAGGCTCTGCGTCACGAGACGGCCCGCCGGGATACCGGGCGCCGGATTGTCTACCTGACCGCTGAGGAGTTCATGTCGGCCTATCTCGACGGCGTCAAAGCGCGCGACACGAGCGACCTGAAGAAGCGTCTTCGCGCCGCCTCGATCCTGCTGATCGACGATCTGCACCGCATCGCCGGCAAGCCCGGTACAGAGGCAGAGCTCTATCAGAACATCCGCGAAGTCACCTCCAATGGTGGCCAGGTTGTTCTCGTGGGCGACTCAGCCCCGGGCGAGGCCAACGGCTTTGGCCAGCGCATGCGCAGCGAGATCAAGGGCGCGACCGCCGTGGAGGTTGGTCCGCC
>NZ_NCJT01000084.1 GCF_002282565.1 Hyphomonas sp. 34-62-18 | reverse complement strand
CGCCGTGATCGAAGCGAGCGCGGCCAGGGCGGCAGGATCATCCAGCAGGCGGGCGGCGCGGTCCTTGCGGGCTTCGGCGACATCGAAGCGGCCGAGCTGGTCGTCCAGGCGGCCGGTCCAGCTGAGCGCAACCGTGTTGCCCGCTTCAAACTGGGCGCGTTTGCGGCGGGAGGCACCGCCATAGACAAGGCCGGAGCGGCGGCCTCGTTGACGGGTGAGCACATCGAGGATAAGGCCGCCTTCCCCAAAGCGGCGCCCACCCAGGACTATTCCGTCATCGGACCAGTTCATGCACCCTCAGACATCAAACTCCAGGCCGATGCCCTGATAGCGCTCGCGCTTTTCCTGCCAACGCTCATCCACCTTCACGAAGAGGAAGAGATGCACCGGGCGTTCGAGCATCTGGGTCAATTCAAGGCGGGCCTGGCGGCCAATTTCCTTGATCAGGCTGCCCCCCTTGCCCAGCACCATGGCCTTATGGCCTTCGCGGCCAACGATGATGACTTGCTGCACACGGACGGAACCATCGGCGCGCTCTTCCCAGGCTTCCGTGTCAACCATCAGCTGGTAAGGCAGCTCCTGGTGCAGGCGCAGCATCAGTTTTTCGCGGGTCACTTCTGCCGCCAGGAGGCGCATGGGAAGGTCTGCCACCTGGTCTGGCGGGTAAAGCGCCGGGCCTTCAGGCATGCGCGCCGCGATGGCCGCTTCGAGCTTGTCGACGCCGTCGCCCTTTTCCGCTGAAATCATGAAGATCTCATCATAGACACCCGCCTCATTCAGCGCCGCCATGACGGGGAGGACCTGATCATGCGGGAAGAGATCAATCTTGTTGAGCGCGAGGAAGGCGCGTTTGCCAGCTTCCTTCAGCTGCTCGATCACGCGGCGATCGTCCTCGATGGAATGGCGCTGCGCAGCGCTGAGCCGGCCGGCCTGCTCGGCCACCCAGGCGGACGCGTCAACGAGGTGAACGATGCAATCGGCCTCCTCGGCCCCGCCCCAGGCGGCCTTCACCATCGCGCGGTCCAGCCGGCGCTTGGCGGCGAAGATGCCGGGCGTGTCGACGATGACGATCTGGGTATCTCCCACCTGCGCCACGCCGCGCACGGGGAACCGCGTCGTCTGCACCTTATGGGTGACGATGGCAACCTTGGCGCCGACCAGGCGGTTGGTGAGAGTGGATTTTCCCGCATTCGGCGCGCCAATGACGGCGCAAAACCCTGCGCGGCGGATATCTGTATCGCTCATTCTGTTCCTGTCAGTGTTCTGAGCATCAAGGCGGCAGCATGGCGCTCCGCCTCGCGCTTGGAAGAGCCGGTAGCGGCAGCCTTGCCCATGGCAAGGCGAACTTCAACTTCATAAACCGGGGCATGATCCGGGCCGGACCGGCCGGTCACCACATATTCCGGCAGCGGATGACCCTGCCCCTGCGCCCATTCCTGAAGGAGGGTTTTGGGGTCTTTGGTTTCCGCCGGGGCGTTTTCAAACTGGGGCGCCCAGGCGCGCTCTATGAACTTGCGGGCTGCGTTGAGGCCGCCCTCCTGATAGATCGCCGCAATGATCGCCTCGCAGGCGTCCCCCAAAGTGGAATCGCGATCCTGCCCGCCAGCAGCTGCTTCGCTTTCCGACATCAGAATAAAGCGCTGCAGCCCGAGATGGCGCATCGCCTCAGCGCAGGCGCCCTTCTTGACCAGCCGGTTGAGGCGCGGGGCCAGATCGCCCTCACTGTCAGACTGGCGGCGCTCGATCAGGCGTTCAGCGATGATGAGGTTCAGCACCCGGTCGCCGAGAAATTCGAGGCGCTGGTTGGAGAGTTTCACGGTATCGCCCGACGGCGCGACGGCGCTTGGATGGGTCAGCGCGCGCTCAAGGCTCGCGGCATCCTTGAAGCGGAAGCCGATGATATCCTGCGCCTCTTTCAGCGCCTCGGGCGCAAGGCTTGGCCGCAGCGCCTTTACGGCGGCCCTCTGACGCGTGCGTTTCGGACGGGCCGGTTTCATCGTGCGTCTGCCATTGGAATGGCCTCGATGATCACCTGCGCTTCGGCCCAGGGGTGATCATCCGTAAGCGTCAGATGCACAACAGCGCGGTGGCCCGGCGGGGTGAGCTTTGCGAGGCGCTTGGCGGCGCCGCCGGTCAACTCGAAACCCGGCTTGCCTGAGGGCAGATTGATCACGCCCAGATGCTGCCAGTGAACGCCCGCGCGCGGAACGCCCGTGCCCAGCGCCTTGGCCATCGCTTCCTTGGCGGCGAAACGCTTTGCATACGTCTCCGCCACCCGGCGGCGGCCGCGCGCCTTGGCGATCTCGTAGGGCGTGAATACGCGGGTTTCGAAACGCTCTCCGAACCGGTCCAGCGAACGCTGGATACGCTCGATATTGCAGAGATCGTTCCCGATACCGATGATCATCCGCGCGCCTCATCCATGCGGCGGCGCATTTCGCGGATGGCCGCCTCAAGGCCGATGAAGATCGCTTCTCCGATAAGGAAGTGACCGATATTGAGCTCGGCAATCTCCGGAATGGCCGCGACGGGGCCGACATTCTCGAAGGTGAGTCCATGGCCAGCATGGGGCTCGATGCCCCGGCGGCGCGCATCGGCGGCGGCAATCTTCAGGCGCTCCAGTTCAGGCGCGGCCGCCTCTGCCCCGCCTTCGATCCAGAGTTCGGCATAGCGGCCCGTATGCAGCTCCACCACGGGCGCGCCGAGCACTTCGGCAACGGCAATCTGAACCGGATCGGGCTCAATGAAGAGGGAAACACGCGCGCCTGCCTCGTTCAGCCGGCTGACGATCGGGGCAATCTGGTTGTGCAGACCGGCCACATTGAGGCCGCCTTCGGTCGTGCGCTCCTCGCGCCGCTCGGGCACGATGCAAGCGGCATGCGGGCGGAAGCGGACGGCAATCTGCGTCATCTCTTCGGTGGCCGCCATCTCCAGATTGATCGGCAGATGGGTGGCGGCGCGGATTGCGTCGAGATCCCCGTCACGTATATGGCGGCGGTCTTCGCGCAGGTGGATGGTGATGCCGTCAGCCCCGGCGGCGGCGGCAATTTCCGCCGCGCGCATGGGATCAGGATGGGCCCCGCCGCGCGCATTGCGGATGGTGGCTACATGATCGATATTGACCCCGAGGCGCAGACGGCCGCTCATCAGGCAAGGCCCCGCGAGCCGGGCTTGATCGCTTCCAGCTTCTGAAGCTCCGGGGGCAGATCATCTGGCGCAAAGTCCGGGAAGTTCACCTGGGCGAGCGAGATCAGCTTGCAACCAACATCGGCGCGCCCACCGGAACGGTCAATGATGCAGGCGCCGCCGACGACTTCACCGGGAAGCTTGGCCAGCGCTTCCACCGTCTCGCGGAAGGAAAGCCCCGTCGTGACGATGTCTTCGGCAATCAGCACACGCTCTCCTGCCGCGATGGAAAAGCCGCGGCGAAATTGAAGCTGGCCATCCACGCGCTCGGCAAAGATCGCGCGGGCGCCGAGATGGCGGGCAAGCTCGTACCCCGGAATGATGCCGCCGACGGCGGGGCCGGCCACCACATCTATCTTGCCAAAGCTGGCGGTCAGCTTTTCAGCGAGCGCCTTGCAAAGCTTTTCGGAAAGATCGGGCCGGGAGAAGACAAGCGCCTTCTGCAGGAACACAGGGCTGCGCCGCCCGGAGGAGAGGATAAAATGCCCCTCCAGCAATGCGCCCGCCTCCTTGAAAATGGCGAGCACGTCTTCACTGGTCATATTGTCCCTCCTGGTCGCGTATGGCTCGGTCTACCACGGCCAATGACCGCAGTGCCGCAAGGATTTGCGTCATACGCTTCAGGTCTTCAACCTCAATATCCATGACAAGTTCAATGAAATCGGGGTGCCGCGAGGCTGTGGAAATTCCGATGATGTTGCCATTCGATTCGGCCACCGCCGCGCAGAGCTTTGCCAGCACGCCGCGCTGGTTGGAGGCATTCACGCGGATGCGCGTGACGGCGACGGCATCCGTGCGCGCAAGCTCGGTCCATTTCAGATCGTGCCACAGCTCCGGCCGGTCGTCATACTCGGCAAGGCGCGGGCAGCTGGAGACATGCACCATCAGGCCCTTGTCAGGCACCTGCACACCAATGATCCGGTCGCCCGGCAGCGGATGGCAGCAGGTGGAGAGGTGCAGCGTCACGCCTGGCGTCAGCGTGCGGCCCTCGACGAAGAGTGGAACATGGTCACTGTCGATCGGTGTCTTTGCGGTATCGTCGGTGCGCTCAGGCTGGTAGCCGGGGAAAACAAGTTTGATGACGGACGAAGTCTTGAAGCGGCCGCGGCCCACAGCCTCGCGCATGTCGTCGACATTTTTGAAGCCGGATTTCTGGGCGACATCCAGCAGCATCACATCCACAGGGTCGGCGCCTGCGCGGCGCAGGGCCTGATTGATCAGCCCTTCGCCCAGCCGGCGGAACTCAGCCACTTCCCGTTCCCGCTCCAGGCGGCGGAGCGCGGATTTGGCACGGCCGGTATGGGTGAGCATTTCCCAGCCCCGGATCGGCTCGGCCGTCTTTCCACGGATGATATCAACCACATCACCATTCTTCAGCGGGCGGCGGAGGGATTTCTCTTCGCCATTGATGCGCGCGCCGATGGTCGTGTCGCCAACCGCCGAGTGGACAGCATAGGCAAAGTCCAGCGGCATGGCACCGGCAGGCAGGATGATGAGCTTGCCCTTGGGCGTGAAGGTGAAAACGTGCTCGCGGTACATCTCGAGCTTGGCGTGCTCGAGAAACTCGCCGGGCTCGGCCCCGTCGCGCACAAGTTCGGCGAAAGCCTTGAGGTTCGCCTCAGGATCAAGGCCGGCAGCGCGGGCGGAATCCACGCCAAAGCCATAGGCCCGGTTTTTGTAGCCCCAATGCGCCGCCACGCCATACTCGGCGGTGAGGTCCATTGTCTCGGTACGGACTTGAAGCTCTACCCGGCGATTGCCGGAGGCGCGCACGGTGGTGTGAAGGCTAGCGTATCCGTTTGGTTTGGGCACGGATATAAAGTCGCGGAAGCGCTCCGGGATACAGGCCCAGTGCGTGTGCAGGACGCCAAGCACGCGGTAGCAATCGGTAACGTCGGGCACAATGATGCGGAAGGCGAACAGATCGGCCACATCGCGGAAAGAGATAGATTTGCGTTCCAGCTTGCGCCACAGCGAATAGGGTTGTTTGCGGCGCCCCTTCAGGCGATAACGCAGGCCGGCTTCATTGAGGATGCGGGTGAGATCAGCGCGGATCCGTCCAAGGTCGTCCTTGTTTTCGCGCTCTAGCTCTTCCAGCCGGTAGATGATGGCGCGGCGGGCTTCGGGGTTGAGTTCCTTGAAGGCAAGGTCATCCATCCGCGCGGCCATATCATAAAGGCCGATCCGCCGGGCAAGCGGCGCGTAAATGTCCATGGTTTCGCGGGCGGTCCGCTGGCGGCTTTCCGGCTTTTTGCGGAAGTGCAGCGTCTCCATATTGTGCATCCGGTCGGCGAGCTTGACCAGCAGCACACGGAGGTCTCCCGTCATCGCCAGGATGAACTTCTGGAAGTTCTCCGCCTGGGCCACTTCCTTGGAGGTGAACTCCAGCTTGTCGAGCTTGGTCACGCCGTCAACGAGTTCGGCGACCTGCGGGCCGAAGCGAACCTCGATGTCGCCGATGTCGATCTCGGTATCCTCGACCACATCATGCAGAAGGCCCGCAACGATGGTGACCTCGTCGAGCTTTACATCGGCCAGCAGGCTCGCGACCTGGACGGGATGGGAGTAATAGGCTTCGCCGGAATCGCGGGACTGTTCGCCATGATGCTTCTTGGCGAAATCATAGGCGAGACCGAGGAGTTCGGATTTGACGCGCGGGTGGTAGGCGCGAACCTTCGCGATCAGTTCTTCACGTGTGAGGACGGGCGGCAGGCCGGACGCAGCATCGCTGGCAGGGGCCGGTGTGCCAGCCCCTGTGCCAGCCCCTTTTTCCGGTCCGGAAAGGGCGCTGCCGTCCATTGAGTCTCCTAGAGCCGGTCGTCGCGCCCGGATTCGAGTTCAGCCTGATAGGCGCGCAGAACGTCTTCTTCGGTGGCGGCCGGAGCTGCCTGAAGGGCCTGGCGATCAGCTTCCCGCTCGTTCTCTTCGCCCGGACGGATGTCCTGCAGGTTGGAGATCAGGGCTTCCTTGACGACTTTGAGGTCCACCGAGGTTTCCGCAATTTCACGCAGGGAAACGACCGGATCCTTGTCATTGTCCCGGTCCACCGTCAGCGGCGATCCTTCGCGGATCATGCGGGCGCGGTGGGCTGCGAGCAGGACGAGCTCGAAGCGGTTCGGAACCTTCTGGATGCAGTCTTCTACGGTAACGCGGGCCATACGGGGATATTCTCCTGAAGAACCGCCCTTTATATGCGCTGCAACACGCCACGGCAACCCAGTCCTTGCAGAGTCTGCAAGGGCTCGGTATGCCGGAACGTAAACGCGTCTGGGCATGAATTTGGCCCTTCCCTATTGGAAGAAGAGGATAAAGCCAATGGCTTTTTACAAGGATGAGCGGCTGGCGTTGTTCATTGATGGAGCCAATCTTTATTCTGCGGCCAGATCGGTGGGTCTGGAGATTGATTTTCGTAAACTTCTCAAAGAGTTCCAGTCGCGGGGCCGGCTGGTGCGGGCCAGTTACTACACCGCGCTGGTGGAGAATGACGATTACAGCCCGATCCGGCCCCTGGTGGACTGGCTGGCCTATAACGGTTTCAACGTCGTGAAGAAACCTGCACGCGAGTTTGTGGACCGTGAGGGCCGCAAACGGGTGCGCGGAAATATGGATGTTGAGCTCGCCGTCGACATGCTGGAGGCGGCTGCTTACTGCGATCATATCGTGCTTTTCAGCGGAAATGGCGACTTCCGGCGGCTGGTGGAAGCGGTGAAAAGCAAGGGCGTTCGCGTGTCGATCGTGTCGACCATGAATGCAACCCCACCGATGATTTCGGACGATCTGCGCCGGGAAGCCGATACGTTTATCGAGCTGACCGATCTGGGCGATCTGGTGGCCCGGCCGCGGCGCGATACGAGTGATACGCCCCCGCTCGACGACGAGGATTGACGCTTCAGGCCGTTTCAAACGGTTTCATCTCGTTGCAGTTCGTTGCACTTCGCGCGCGCTGGCGTCTCAATCCCGCGCGCGTTTGGGCAAAAGCAGGCCAAGGATGCCGCCCGAGGTGAGGAGCGCCACCGCCATCAGCGCGAAGGGCAGTGAGACCCTCGGCGGGGCGGCGATGAACAGGGGCTGCCAGTCCGGCGCGAACTTCGACTTGTAGGTCCGCAGGCCCATTGGTGAGGGCGGGCGAGTAGCGCCCCGGCCGCAGACCCGAGAGGGGCGCCATGCCGAGATCGAAGACCGCCACGCCTTGCGCCTTGGCCCAGAGGGTGCCGGCATGGGCCTTCAGCCAGGCATCGGAAATCTGTTTCAAGGCCTGCCACGGGACAGGGCCGCCCGGGGGGATGACCTCGACGCGCCAGCCATCGCGCAGCGCCCGGTTGCGGGCCTGGCGCAGACGGGCGCGGGAGGGGCCTTCCAGGGTGAAGGCGGGGATGTTGATACAGGCCGCTTCCCCGATCTTCCGGATGGTGTAACCAAGCTCCACCAGCGCGGGCAGCAGATCATCGCTGGCGCCATAGATGACGGGGGATTTGCCGGCATGATCGGCCGCTTCATGGAAGGCGATCAAAGCGTCGAGCTGTTCTTCCGCCGGGCCGACCGGATTACCCATGGCGATCCACAGCCCGCCGCGGCGGCCATACATGACGAAGCTTTTGCCTGAGGGCGTGAAGACGAAGGACTTATCGCCCACAAACATGAGATTGGCATCGGGATGGCCCTTCTCCGTGGCGGCGAAGATGGCCTCTGCCCTGGCGAAATCAGCGGCCGTGTGGTCTGCCGCTTTCCGGCCCTGGCGCACGCCGATGATCTGCCAGACGGCAACCACGCAGCCGAGCGTAATGGCGCCCGCCAGCGCGCGCATGGAACGCGGCGCATCGGAATCGCGCAGAAATGTCCACCAGAGATCATCCTGATAAGGAACATTCTCGTAAGCCGCCAGAAGCACCCAGAGCGCAATGCCGGTGACCGCAAGGATGGCCAGGAGGCTGGGCAAGGAGAGCAGCCCGTCCGACATATGGCCCCGGCGATAGAAGGAGCGGCGAAACGGAATGAGCGCGCCGGCAATCAGCGCGAGGAGCAGCGCCTCTTCCCAATGCAGCGCCTTGAGCAGGGAAAACCCCGCCCCGGCAAACAGCACAAGGATGGCCGCGCCCCAGGCGGCATCGATGCGGCGCCAGAGTCCGACCGCGAGGAACAGCAGCAACATTCCAAGCAGGGAGGCGGCAAAGTGGGAAACTTCAACAAGCGGCAGTGGCAGGACCGTCAGCAGCTCTCCCATCCGGCCTGCGAGATTTGGCTGGGACGCGGATAAGAGGAGCAGGACACCCGCGGCAAAACAGGTGATCGCCGCGGCCGGAGGCACGGCGGCATCCACGAACACCCGCCAGCCGAACTCGCCACTGCGGGTTGTTGCCGGGGGCGCGCTTGACGGCTTGTCGGATATCTCTGCCAGCTCCTTTTCAGCCATTGCCCAGCCTGCCCTGCTTCCTGAATGGGACTCCCTGAACTGCCTGACTTGCCACGAATTGCGGCGAGCGACCACATGGGCAGCGCTGTTGCCGGATCTCATAGTGTGATCATGCCCATGCCATGGACCTACCGGCACGCCAGCGCCGAATGGCAACGCTTCCTGGACATCGCCAAGGAGGAAATGGATCTCGTCAGCAACAACTCCGCCTATACCGCGATCGAGGGCGTACTGCTGGCGTTCCGCCGGCGCCTGACGGTGGACCAGGCGCTGCGGTTTGCCGATGCGCTGCCAAGTGTTGTGCGCGCCATTTTCCTCTATCGCTGGCATCCGGAAGCCCCGGCGCCGTGGGGCAGCCGCGACGCGCAGACCGCCGAGGCAAAAGCCTTGCGGCCCGATCACAACCTGACGCCCGACAATTGCATAGGCGCAACCGCGATTGCATTGCGCGCCGTGGTGAGGCCCGATGAGATTGACCCGGTTCTATCGGCCATCGGCCCGGAAGCAGAAGCGTTCTGGCGCGTGGCGCCTGAACGGCTGCGCCCCGTTGATTTTCCCTAAGCCTGAGGAAGCTGTTATCCCGGCGAAACCCGCGCTAGTCTGACCCGGACAAAAGGGGGAACAATGAACCGGCTGCCGCATCCGCGTTTCATGGGCTTTGTGATGATCTTCGCGATCATCGGTGGGCTGAGCCTTTCGGTGTTGCCCCCGGAGCGGGCGCTGATAGCGGGATTTGATCTGGCGGCGACTGTGTTCATCTTTTCCTGCATCCCGCTCTGGAACGAGCGCGACCCGGCAGCCGCCCGGCGGCGCGGCGCGCGGGATGATGGCGGGCGCGTCCTGTTGCTGATTGTATCAGCGGCGGCCTTTATCAGCGTACTGATTTCCATCGCGACCCTGATTTCAGGGGAGACGGCGCTGGCAGCCCTGGACTTCGCCATCTGCATACCAACGCTGATTCTGGCGTGGATATTCTGCAACCTGATTTTCGCGTTCCACTATTCCCACATGTATTACGATCAGGCGGGCGCGTGCTGGCGTTCTTCTTCAATCTGGGCGTTCTGGCGCTGGCGGTGAACCTGGCAGCGGGCCTTTTCAGCGGCGCATCGTGAAGGTGATGCCGGCGAAATCCTCGGTATCTTCGAGGCTGCGGTTACGGTCGTCGAATTTCATCTCACGGCGGATATAGCTGAGCGACAGCTCGCCCCCTGCCCTCTGGATGGAAAAGCCGGCCTGAAGATCGCCCACGGTCACCTGATCGGTGACCCGGACATCGAAGACATCGGAGAGCGACGGCGTGGACGCGGAATTATCCCAGACGAGGGCTTCGCCATCGGCGCCGACGAAGAGATACCAGCCTTCGGGCTGTCCCTTGTTGTTCGTGAGGTTCAGGCCCTGACCGAAGCGGACTTCACCGCCGAAGCGCTGGCTTGTGAGGTCGCCCTCATCACGGATGGCAAGGCGCGGCGCCAGGCCGACATCGAAACCAAGGCCCGTGCGCGAGGCAGGCGCGGCGATGGAAATTCCGAGCGAGACATCCTGCACCACTTCCACCGGACGGCCGGCGCGGCCGATGGCCATATCGGCGGCGAAACGCGACAGCGCCGAGCTGCCCGTCCAGGCAAGATTGGAATCGACGAGCGCGGGACCGCTGGTGCCGGCGCCTGTGAGGCTGAAAGCCGGTTGCGGGCCGGAGAAAGCGACCACGCTGACGGCAGCATCCGCGCTGGTGAGCGGCGTGATGATTGTGGTGGTGGACGGCGTGGCGGATGCGGCGAGCGCGGCAGCGGATTGCTCGGAAGGCATATTCATCGGCCCGGCACCAATCGGGCCAGGGATTGCGAGGGTCATTCCGAGGGAAGGTTCCGCAGCAGGCTCAGAATAAGCGTGGCCGGCCAAATCGCTGGAGACACAGCCCTGGCAAGCTAGTGATGCAAGACCGGTTGCCAATGCAATGATCATCAGTCTGACGCCTCTCAAGGTAGAACCTCGCCACTATGTCTGTAACGAAGTTCCTCCTTATCAGTTCCAATATCATGAAGAGAAATCGAGCCCAACACCGATTTTGGCCGGAATTGATTAACGGATCGCGCGCCCGCCCGTTTGTGTAGAAATGGCTGCAGGTTCCGGAATCTAAAAATTTTTTTGACCCTCCTGACCTGACGGAAGAGCACAAATTTTGATTAACGCGTTGAGAAAATGGGCAAAACCAAGGCTGAGGAAGCGTTTACGCCGCAAAGCGAAAAGGGCGCCTGCCTTAACCGGCAGACGCCCCCTGATGGAAATGCTCTTCGCTGATGGGTCAGCTTACTGGCAGGTTATTGGCAGGCGAGGCACTCGTCATAGTCGGTGCGGGCGACTTCCAGCTTCTCGCCTTCGACCTTTTCCGAACCGGCAAAGGCGGCGCGCTGAACCGATTTCGAGCGGCAGTAGTAGAGCGATTTCAGGCCGCGCTCCCATGCCGTCCAGTGCAGCATGTGGAGATCCCATTTGTCGATGTCGCCGGGCAGGAAGAGGTTCAGCGACTGGGACTGGCAGATGAAGGGCGTGCGGTCGGCCGCCAGCTCGATGATCCAGCGCTGGTCGAGTTCGAAGGCGGTCTTGTAAACGTCCTTCTCGTCCTGGCTGAGGCAGTCGAGGTGCTGGACGGAGCCTTCATGCTCGAGGATCGAGGTCCAGATCTCGTCTGAGTCGAGGCCCTTGGAGGCCAGGAGCTCCTGCAGCTGCTTGTTCTTCACCGTGAAAGAGCCCGAAAGGGTCTTGTGGGTGTAGACGTTGGCGGGGATCGGCTCGATGCCGGCCGAGGTGCCGCCGCAGATGATCGAGATCGACGCGGTGGGGGCAACGGCGAGCTTGTTGGAGAAGCGGGCCATCATGCCGACATCGCGGGCGTCTTCGCAGGGGCCGCGCTCCTTGGCGAGCTTGACCGAGGCCGCATCCGCGCCCTGGCGGATGTGCTTGAAGATCTTGAGGTTCAGAGCTTTTGCCGTGGCGCTTTCCAGCGAGACGTTCATCGCCTGCAGGAAGGAGTGGAAGCCCATCACGCCGAGACCGACAGAGCGCTCGCGCTTGGCAGAGTAGACGGCGCGGGCCATTTCCGGCGGGGCGCGCTGGATGAAGTCTTCCAGCACGTTGTCGAGGAAGCGGAAGATGTCTTCGAGGAACATCGGCTCCTTCGACCATTCGAGGAAGGTTTCGGCATTGACCGAGGAGAGGCAGCAGACCGCCGTACGGTCCTGGCCGCGATGGTCCACGCCCGTCGGCAGGGTGATTTCCGAGCAGAGGTTCGACTGGGTGACCTTCAGGCCGAGGCGCTTCTGGTGGGCGGGCATGGCGTTGTTCACCGTGTCGGTGAACAGGAGGTAGGGCTCGCCGGTCTGCATGCGCAGCTCGAGGATCTTCTGCCACAGCTTGCGGGCGTTGACGTATTTCAGCACCTCACCCGATTTGGGTGAGATCAGGCCGAAGTCTTCATCATTGCGCACCGCTTCCATGAAGGTGTCGGTGATGTTGATGCCATGATGCAGGTTCAGGGACTTGCGGTTGAAGTCTCCGGACGCTTTGCGGATTTCGAGGAATTCCTCGATTTCCGGGTGGTGGATGTCGAGATAGCAGGCCGCCGAGCCGCGGCGCAGCGAGCCCTGGCTGATGGCGAGGGTGAGCGAATCCATCACGCGGATGAAGGGAATGATGCCCGAGGTCTGCCCGTTCTGGCCAACTTTCTCACCGATGGAGCGGACATTGCCCCAATAGGTGCCGATGCCGCCGCCATTGGAGGCGAGCCAGACGTTCTCAGTCCAGGTCTCGACGATGTCGTCGAGCGAATCGCCGACCTGGTTGAGGAAGCAGGAGATCGGCAGGCCGCGATCTGCCCCGCCATTCGACAGGACGGGCGTCGCGGGCATGAACCAGAGCTTGGAGATGTAGTCATAGATGCGCTGGGCGTGGGACGCGTCATCGGCGAAGGCCGTGGCCACGCGCGCAAACATGTCCTGATAGGTCTCGCCCGGCAGCAGATAACGGTCATCGAGCGTCTTCTTGCCGAAATCGGTCAGCAGGGAATCGCGGGACGGATCAGTCACAACCTGATTGACCGGGACGAGCGCCACATTCGCGCCCGCACCCGCTTTCGGCTTGCCCTTGCGGGCGGCTTCTGCGGCGACGGATTTAGCGTTGGTTGCCGACATGGCGACCCTCCTCGATGTTCCTGCAAATATAGGGATATCGCGGGAGTTAAACCAGATGTGGTCTCACCCCTTTGCCCCGACACAAGATATAGTGTCTGAAGGTTAATTTCGGGTCAACGGCCAATTCGCAAATCCGTCAAGAAGACCGTGGAAAACCCGTGAACAAAGTCTTAACGCGGCCCGGATCTGCCAGTGTTTTCAGGGGGTTTGGGACCGCCCGAGTGCCTTCCCGTTTGCTGCTTCCAGCGCTTCGCCCGAACTCTCGCCCACACAATAATCCACCTGCCCCGGGGCACAACCGGTAGAACGACCCCGTGGGCGCATATTTCCTTTAGTGGGCCGCCCACCTCCGGCGCGGGCGACTCGCCCTTCAGCGCGTGTTCGCCCTGATTCTCAGCCCTCGCAGCTACGGGCGGAGGGATTCGCGGTAGGGATGATGCCCCTGTTCCGGGAGTTGCCGCAGATCACGCAGACGGGGTAGGATGCGTCACGACACATACCGGGGACGCAAACATGAAATACCTAGCCGCACTTCTGGCGGGCCTTGCAGTGGCAATGCCTGCCCTTGCCCAGCTGACTGACGTTCACACCGCCCAGCAGACGCGGGCGCAGAATGCCTGCCCGGGCCTGGTATCCCGGCATGAGGCCGCCGCGGCCGCCGGCAAGGGAAGCATCTACTTCAGCGAAGACTGCAGCTGCGTGGCCGATTCCATCACCTGGGAAGGTTGGGACGAATACACGATGGAAGGCACCGGCGAGTACATGTCGGAAGCCGATGCGATGCTGGTGGCGGATACGCTGTCTTCGGCGCCGACGATCGATGATGCGATGACGATCATCTACGAATCCATCTCAGTGCCGGGCAGCGCGGTTCTTTCAAATTGCTTCGCCAAGTAAGCGCGGCGCTCGGCTGCCTGCTGATCGCGGGGGCCGTGTGCGCTGAAATTCCTCCGTCTGCGCTGCCGCCGGTCGACGCGGGCGACATCCTGTTCAAGGGGGCCGCCACCGGCACGGGCACACAGATTGCCGCCATCTGGTCTCAGGGCGACAAGCGCTGGGGGCATGTGGGCATCGCAGTGGCGAATCCTGACGGCAATCTCTCGGTGATCCATGCCGATACCGGCGCGCCCCGGCAGGCGGGCGAGGTGGTGCGCGTCAGCCTGGCGGACTACCTTTCCGATGTGGGCGAGCTGGGCATTTACCGCATCGGCCTGACCGGAGAGGCCCGGGCCGCCTATCTCGCCTATGCCGAAGCCGCTGTTGGCCGGCCCTTCGACCGGGCCTTCTCTCTGGACACGGACACGAGCCTTTACTGTACCGAGCTGATCTGGCGGGCGATGTCTGAGGCGCTGGGCGAGGACGCCCTGCCGGTTAAAAGCGAGCGGCTGGGCACGGTTTACATTTCGGTGTCGGATGTGGCGGGCCACCCCCTGCTGAAAGAGGCGGCGGTGGTGCGCGCAGCGGCTTCAAATTGAGTGGAAAGGGTGGAGACAGGCAAACGACCCGAACTGAAGCTCGTTAGGGCTGCTCGGTTCCCCGCCTGACCCGATTGGCGAGCGGCTCGTCCGCCGCCTGCCTCCGAGGGCTATATGCGTTCGCGCCGTTGCGGGCGCAAGTAAAAGAATCTGCGCCAGGCGGCCGGCTCACGCCCGTCCGATTCGTTCTGCTTTTCCCTGTTCCTTGAGCATGTTACGCCAAGCCCACGAAAATTGCGGATGGAGGGGAAATCATGATCTGCCGCACTCTGGCCCTAGCCGGGCTTTCACTGATGCTTGCCGGAACACCGGCAATCGCAGACGCCGCCAAAGACAAAGCCAAATCCAAGCGGTTCACCGCTGAGCGCGTGTTCGATATGGAATACGCCTCTAATCCCCAGTTGTCGCCCGATGGCAAGACGCTGGTTTATGTGCGCCGGTCGATGGACCGGATGACCGACCGCGATATGGGCCAGCTGTGGAGCATCGACACCGCCACCGGCAGCCATCGCCCGCTGATCGTGAGCGCCGAGGGCGCTTCCAATCCGCGCTGGTCTCCTGACGGATCCCGGCTGATCTATTCCACCTCTGCCGGCGGCAAGGCAGAAATGCGGGTGTTCTATCCCGACACCGGCCGCAGCCATCCGCTCGCCCAGTTCCTGGAATCGCCGTCGCAGGCGGTCTGGTCTCCGGACGGGAAGTACATCGCCTTCTCGATGTTCGTGCCCGGCGAAACGCCGAGCTTTGCCAAGGCACCCGCCACGCCGGAAGGCGGCAGCTGGAATGCGCCGGTCAAGGTGTTTGACCGGCTGCAATTCCGCTTTGACGGGGCAGGATACCTGAAGGACGGCACCACGCAGGTGTTCGTTCTGCCGGTGGACGGGGGCACCCCGCGGCAAGTGACCTTCGAAGAGGCTGATCTGGGCGGCCCGGCCTGGCTCGGCAATTCCACCCTGCTCGTCTCCGGCAATCTTGCCGAGGATGCTGATCTCGATCCGCTGGAGAGCGAAATCTATGCGGTGAGCCTCAGCGACCTTTCCATCCGCCCTCTGACGAGCCGGGACGGGCCGGATTATGGCCCGGTTGTTTCCCCCGATGGCAAGACGGTTGCCTATCGCGGATTTGACGACAAGGTGCTGTCCTATCAGCAGGATAATCTCTATCTGATGAATGCTGATGGCAGCGGGACGCGCGAGATTGCGGCCGACTTCCCCCGCAGCATTGGCCAGACCGTATGGGCCCCCGATGGCAAGAGCCTGCTGGTGCTGTCGGAAGACTATGGCGTGCTGAGCCTTTTCCACATTGGCCTTGACGGGAAAGCGACGAAAATCGTGACGGATATTGGCGGGGCGTCCATCGGCCGGCCGTATGCGGAGGGTAGCTTCTCGGTGAGCGGTGGCCGCAAGCCCATGGTGGCGTATACGGCAGGCTTTGCCGACCGGCCCTCGGAAGTGGGCATGGCCGGGATTGACGGGAAGGACGCGAAGGTTCTGACCACGCTCAATGGTGATGTGCTGCCTTTCCTGGAAATGGCACGCGTTGAGGAGATCAAGGTGCCGTCCAGCCATGATGGCCTCGAAATTGAGGCCTGGGTGGCGCTGCCGCCGGACTTCAAGGCCGATGGCAGCTTTCCGATGATCCTGGAAATCCATGGCGGACCTTACGCCATGTATGGCCCCTATTTCGCCAGCGAGATCCAGCGTTTTGCGGCTGAAGGCTATGTAACGGTCTGGACCAATCCGCGCGGCTCGACCGGCTATGGCGAAGAGTTCGCCCTGGCCATCGACCGGGCCTATCCGGGCAATGACTATGATGACCTGATGAGCGTCGTCGATGAACTCGTCAAACGCAATTATGTGAGCAAGGACCGGTTGTTCGTAACCGGAGGATCGGGCGGCGGCATTCTCACCGCCTGGATCGTGACGAAGACGGACCGCTTTGCTGCGGCTGCCTCAGTGAAGCCGGTGATCAACTGGATGACGATGGCATTGGCCGCTGACATTGCCCAGATGGTGCGCAGGCACTGGATCCGCGAGGACCCCTGGTCCAACCCGGAAGCCTATCTGGAACGCTCGCCGATCCGTTATGTCGACAAGGTGAAGACGCCGACGCTGATGATGGTGGGCGATCAGGACTGGCGCACGCCGGCCTGGGAAGCCGAACAGTTCTATACGGGCCTGAAGATGAACGGCGTGGATACTGCGCTGATCCATGTGCCGGATTCGCCGCACTATATCGCTTCGCGCCCCAGCCGCCTGATTGCCAAGACGGACAACATCATGGGCTGGTTTGCGAAGTACGATCCAGCGAAAAAGGTAGAGGGAGAGTAAATTCTCTCCAAATTTCAGAGAGAAGCCCTGAGACATGCTCAGGGCTTTTTTTGGCCCCAACGTCTTATCGATTAGCTGGATTTACCATCATCGGGCGGAAGCGCGTTACCCTCTGAGGTGAATTACCGTTGGCGTACAAATACTCGATGGAGAACAAGATTGCATTCTGCAACGAACTGACACCTTCTATGATAGAAGGAGCGCAGGAATGTTGCAAAGTATCAACATGATCCGAACGCTGTCATGCATATTGATTGCTATTTTTCATGTCACAGAATTCGCCAACGCGAACTCTGACGATCTGGATATCACTTTCAAACTGTCTGCTCCCGGATTTCATCTGTTTCTGCAGATTTCAGGCGTCATATTGATTTTGATAACAAAGCCGGGGGAAACTCCCTTCAAGTTTTTTATCAAAAGAGCATCCAGAATTATTCCGCTTTATTGGTTGCTCACAACCATCACGATCGGTCTCACTCTATTTCGACCCTGGCTTTTCCCGGATGCGGATCTGTCCACCTCAAGCGTTCTTTCCAGCTATGCATTCTTGCCGCATCAAAATCTCAGTGGTGATGTCGTCCAGCCAATTCTCTTTGTAGGCTGGACCCTCAATTACGTAATCCTGTTCTATGCACTTTTTTCAGTAGCGCTAACGTTTCCTGCGCAAGCACAACCTTGGGTGACCATCGGTTCGATATTTGCCCTGATGGGCATAGCGCAAATTCTAGATTCTCCGTACCGGGAGTTTTATTCTGACCCGATACTAATTGAGTTTGCGTCGGGCTGCGTGTTAGGCGTTATTTTGCGACAACCGGTGATTGTTGCCTGGTCCAAGCGAACACCTATGTGGCCGATCGCATTGGTGGGTATTGCCGGTCTGATCGTTGCCACCATTATCGACGCAGACGGTTATGCTGAAGTGTTCACCTTTGCGCCAGCCGCAGCAATCTTAATTTTCGCGTGCGCAGCCCAAGATCTATACCGCGAGCCGTTGCAGCTAGGCATCTTGAATCACGGTGGGAAGATTAGCTTTGGGGTATATCTCATCCACCCACTTCTGATCCCTATTCTGGGAGGTTTGCTGTTCCCCTTGTTGGGAGCCAATTGGTTGGCACTCTACAGCCTTACATTTATGGTCCTTGGCCTGACCATACTTCTAGCATGGTCCTCAGAGATGTTTTTTGAAACTCCCATGAACACCCATATCCGGAAAGTATTTACGCTGAGCGGGAAACGCTCATCCATAAAGCGTGCAATCTAAGCCGAAAGAAAATTAGATTGCCCCTCAACGCGCCGGGACGTGCGCCGCAATCAGATGCGGGCCGGGCTCGGCGAAGGCGCGCTGGAGGGCGGCGTCGAACTCTTCGGCAGTCGTGGCATTGACCGCCGGGACGCCCTGGGCTTCGGACAGTTTCACCCAGTCGATCTCCGGGCGGCCGAGGCCGAGGAGATCGGCGGCGACGCGGCCGGGATTGCCGGCGCCTGTGCGGGCGAGTTCGATGTTCAGGATACGGTAGGAATGGTTGACAAAGACGACCGTGACGACATCGGCCTTTTCCCGCGCCATGCTCCAGAGTGCCTGATTGGTATACATGCCGGCGCCATCGCCGGTGAGGCAGAGCACCTTGCGGCCTTTGGCGCCGATGGACGCACCGAGCGCGAGCGGCATGCCCTGGCCGATGGCGCCGCCGGTCAGCATCATCCAGTCATGCGGGCGGGCGCGGCCGGTCATCAGGAAACTCGGCAGGCCATTTGAAACGCCGTCATCGGAGACGAATGTGCCTTCCGGCATGTGACGGGCAATGGCGGCGCCGACGGTGGCGGCGTTGAGGGCGCCGGTGGGCGCGTCCGGGATTTCCAGCGTGGGTCCGGGGGCCGCTTCGGTGGCGCCGAGTGCATCTGCGAGGGCCTCGAGGATGGCCGCGCTGTCGCTTTCCGGGCCGCCGATGACCATGGGCGTGCAGCCTTCGGGCACCAGCAGGCTCGGCTTGCCGGGATAGGCGAAGAAGGCGACGGGCACTTGCGTGCCGGCGACGAGCATCAGATCTGTGCCTTCAAGGTCTGCCATCGCCCCTTCGGCAAAGTACTGCATCCGCTCGGGCGCGAAGATGCCGGCGCCGCGCACCTGGCGGGGGAAGAAGGTATCCGTCAGCACACGGATGCCGGCCGCCTTGAGGCGCGCGGCATGGCCGAGGCCGGGACCGGTGAGCGCGCTGCCGCTGATCAGGATCATCGGGCGTTTGGCCGTCTTCACGGCTTTGGCAGCGGCCTCCACACGCGCAGCATCGGGCGCGCGCAGGAAAGGCTGGGCGCGCGCCTTGCCGGGCTTGCCGCCTTCATTCCAGGCAGAGTCTGCCGGCAGGATCAGCGAGACCGGGCCGGGCACGGGGCCAAAGCTCGCCGCCCAGGCTTCGGCGGCCAGTTCGCCCGTGGCCGAGACATGATCTGCCGACTTGATCCAGACAGAGTTCGGCCCGGCAAGCCCCATGATGTTTGATGTGAGCGGCGCATCATAGCGCAGATGGGGCACAGCGTGATCGCCGATGACGTTGATCATTGGCGTCCAGGCGCGCTTGGCGTTGTGGATGTTCGCCCCGCCATTGAGGAAACCCGCGCCGAGGTGCAGCAGCGTCATCGCCGGGCGGCCGGTGACCCGGGCGTAGCCATCAGCGGCACCGGTGGCCACGCCCTCGAACAGGCAAAGCACTGAGCGGATACGCGGCTCGCGGTCGAGCGCGGTGACGAGGTGCATCTCCGATGTGCCGGGATTGGCGAAGCAGGCGGTGACGCCGTGATCTGCCAGTGTGGAAACGAGG
>NZ_NCJT01000083.1 GCF_002282565.1 Hyphomonas sp. 34-62-18 | reverse complement strand
TGGGTGGCGCAGGCGCTGAGGGTCAGCGACACCGCCGCAAACAGCGCCTGCGCTCTCATTCAGATTACAGACGCCACAACCACGACGATGGCCACGAGACCGACGATGGCGAGGAAATTGTTGGTCGACATACCACCGGTGTACTCAGCGGCTTCTTCAGGGCTCATCACCTGAACTTCATAGCCCTGCTGCTGGTAGGATTCGACCGTTGCGATCTGCTCGTCGGAAAGGCCGTAGCGCTGAAGATCGTTGGCGGTGAATGTCTGGGCCTCAACGCTGCGGAACGGCGAGGGGGCTTCCTGGGCGAAGGCAGCGGTGGGCGCAGCGAGTGAAAGGGCAAGGCTCGCGGCGATGGCGGCGGGAACGCGAAGTTTCATGGGCAATCCTCATCAATATAGCTGACGTGTCATCTTGGGCAGGCGCCCTCTGGTTCCCGGGTGGGAAGAGCGCCATACCCAAAACGGCGAGCCCGAAAGACTTCGGGTCCATCATCCTAACGCACGTCAGCAGCGCCTGTTCCTTAACAACAGGAAATTTTTTCCAGGCTCCAAAGCGCCCACGGGAACGATCTTGTGCGCGATCCCGGCGATGGATAATGACTATCCAGACAGAAACTGCTGCCAAACAGGCACATTCTAGAAATTTCCCCGACACTCCAGGAAAACAGTGCATGATCTTTGATCGCGTGAAGCCGCTCGACGCCATTCTGGCAACAGCGGAAAAGAAAAGCCTGCAACGTACGCTCGGCGCGTTCCAGCTCACCATGCTGGGTATTGGCGCCATTATTGGCACCGGCATTTTCGTGCTGACTTCCGAGGCAGCTCAGAAAGCCGGCCCGGGGATGATGATCTCCTTCCTTATCGCCGCTGCGGTCTGTGCCGTAGCGGCGCTTTGTTATGCGGAGCTGGCTTCGATGGTGCCGGTGTCGGGCTCTGCCTACACCTACACCTACGCCGTGATGGGCGAGCTGCTGGCCTGGATGGTCGGCTGGGCGCTGATCCTGGAATATGCTGTGGCCGCGTCAGCCGTATCGGTCGGCTGGTCGGGCTATTTCGTCGGTCTGCTGGCGAGTTGGGGCATCGCCTTGCCCGATGCCTTGGTGATGGGCCCTTATGCCGGGGGTATCGTGAACCTTCCGGCTCTGCTGATCGCCTTGCTGATCACAGGCCTGTTGATGATCGGCACAACCGAAAGCGCGCGCGTCAACGCGGTGCTGGTGGCCATCAAGGTGACGGCGCTGACCGTTTTCATCGTGTTGACCGTTCCCGTCATCAACGGGGCCAACTTTGAGCCCTTTACGCCCAATGGCTGGTTCGGGGCCGGGCATGGCGCAGGCCTCGGCATCGTCGGCGCGGCGGCTTCGATTTTCTTCGCCTATGTGGGCTTCGATGCCGTCTCGACGGCGGCAGAAGAGACAAAGAACCCGCAGAAGAACGTGCCGATTGGCCTCATCGGGTCTCTGGGGATCTGTACGATCTTCTACCTGCTGGTCGCCGCCGGCGCGATCGGCGCTCTTGGCTCACAGCCCGTCAATGGTCCTGCCGGTGAAATCCTGGCGCCGGGAACGCCAGCCCTTGCTGCCCAGTGCCAGACCCTCCTAGCGATGGGGCAGGAGCCGCTGGTATGTTCCCGCGAAGCCCTTGCGCACGTGCTGCGCGAGATTGGCCATGAGCGCCTGGGCGACATGATCGGCATCGCCGCCTTCCTTGCGCTGCCATCGGTGATCCTGATCATGCTGTTTGGCCAGACGCGGATCTTCTTCGTGATGGCGCGCGACGGCCTGCTGCCGGAGTTCCTCTCGAAGATTCACCCGAAATGGAAAACGCCGCATATCGTAACGATGATCACGGGATCCGTGGTGGCGGTGTTTGCCGCGTTCCTGCCGGTGGGGCAGCTGGCTGACATTTCCAACTCGGGCACGCTGTTTGCGTTCTTCATGGTGGCAATTGCGGTGCTCATCCTGCGGCGGACGCAGCCTGACCGGGCCCGGCCCTTCCGCACGCCGATGGTCTGGATTGTCGCCCCGCTGGCGATCCTGGGCACGCTGGGGCTTTACCTCAACCTGCCGACAGAGGCGAAACTGGTGCTGCCCGTCTGGGGTGCCATCGGGCTGGCTGTGTATTTCCTTTACAGCCGCCGGATGAGCCATGTGGGCAAGGGCATCATCGATGTGCACGAGGATGACCCCGACGCGCCGCCCCAGCCGGTGCCGCCGATCCGCGACTAGCGGGGCAATAGACATGGGAACACCGGAACGCAGCAAGCTGCGTTCCGGATCACCCCGCGAAATGTTTGGAAAGCTTCAGGCCCTGACCCTGATAGTTTGAGCCCTGGCCCCCATAGAGGTGCCGGGGCTTTTCCGTCATGGGCTCATAGATCAGCTTGGCGACCGGCTGGCCGTGTTCGAGGATGAACGGCACGTCGCGCGAGCGCACTTCCAGTACGGCGCGGCTGCCGCCTTTGTTCGTGCCGAAGCCAGGATCGAAAAAGCCGGCATAATGGGCCCGGAATTCGCCCAGCTCCGGCGCGATGGGGGCCATCTCTGCGGCCTCGTTTGCGGCGACCTTCACGGTCTCGCGGCTGACGAGGATGTAAAACTCTTCCGGATTGAGCACGATGCGGCCGTTCTGCGGGTAGACGGGTTCCCAGAACTGGCTGATCTCATGCGCGCCGAGGCCGCGCAGATCCACTACGCCGGAGTGGGCCTTGGCGCGGTAGCCCGCAGGCTGGCCAGCGGGGGGCTCAAGGTCAATTGAGACGACCTTCTCGCGCAGGGTCTCTGGCTTCTTCTTCTTGAAACGAAGCTGCGCGAGCCGGTCTCCGGGGCGCACCTTGATCGGGAATGTGCGCGGGCTGACCTCAAGATAGAGCGGGCCGGAATAGCCCATGGACACTTCATCAAAGGCCTTGCCCTTGTTGGTGACGAGGCGGGTGAATACGTCGATCCGGCCGGTGGAGCTTTTGGGATTGGCGCGCGCAGAAAGGCCAGCGGGCAGGCGTAGGGACTCCTGCAGCGGCACCAGATAGACACATCCGGTCTCCAGCACGGCGCCTTCCTGGGTGAGGTCGATCCGGTGCAGATGGATGCCGGGCTCCTGCAGCATGTCGGCCACCGTGCGGTCCTTGCCCGGCAGGAAACTCGCGCGCAGCCGGTAGGCATCCACTGCCAGGCGCAGGTCCAGGCTCGCCGGCTGAATCTGGCCCGCCTCCGGTGCCTCATCACACCGGATCGCACCGCTTTTCAGCAGCGCTTCAATCTCGAAATCGGGAATAACCCCGCTCATATCAGCCATCACTTGCACCCTGTAGGCCTCAGGCATAAGACCCGCTGCTGGAAACACAAGGATCAGAGCCATGACGGATGCGCCCGGCAGCGACAAGAAGGACTGGAAGCCCGCCACCCAAGCGGTGCGCGGCGGCCTCATGCGGTCGCAACATGGCGAGATCTCCGAGGCGCTCTACCTGACATCGGGCTATGCTTACGACTCGGCTGAGCAGGCGATGCGCCGCATGGCCGGGGAAGAAGAAGGCTTCGTCTATTCCCGCTATGGCAGCCCGACCAACGAGATGCTGCAACAGCGCCTCTGCCTGATCGAGGGCGCGGAAGCTTGCCGTGTAACCGGCTCCGGCATGGGCGCCATTTCCTCAGCCATTCTGGCGCCGCTGAAAGCGGGCGACCGTGTGGTGGCGGCGACGGCGCTCTTTGGTTCCTGCCGCTGGATCATCGCCAATCAAATGCCGAAGTTCGGCATCGAGACGGTGTTCGTGGACGGGGCCGATCTGGACGCTTGGAAGCGGGAAATCGACAAGGGCTGCCAGCTGGTGCTGATCGAAAGCCCGGCCAATCCGCTGCTCGATGGGGTGGACATTGAGGCGGTGGCAAAGCTTGCGAAGGCGGCCGGCGCGCTGCTGGTCGTAGACAATGTGTTTGCCACCCCGGTGCTTCAGCGCCCGCTGGAGCTGGGCGCCGATGTGGTCGCCTATTCGGCCACCAAACACATGGACGGGCAGGGCCGCGTTCTGCTCGGCGCGATCCTGACAGACGCCAAGCGGATGAGCGATATGTACGATCCGTGGCTGCGCCATATGGGGCCGGCGGCTTCGCCCTTTAATGCCTGGGTGGTGCTCAAAGGGCTTGAAACGATGCAGTTGCGCGTTGAAGCGCAGAGCCGCACGGCGGCGCGTCTGGCCGACACGCTGGCAGCGCACCCGGCAGTGAACGCTGTGCGTTATCCCCACCGCAAGGATCACCCGCATTATGAGGTTCACAAGCGGCAGATGAAGATGGGCGGCACGCTGCTCGCCCTGTCGCTCAAGGGGGGGCAGGACGCGGCGTTCCGTTTCCTCAACGGCCTGCAACTGGTCGATATCTGCAACAATCTCGGCGACACCAAATCGCTGGCCTGCCACCCCTCGACCACGACGCATCGGGCACTCTCTGATGCCGAGCAGGCGGCCATGGGGCTGGACCGCAGCTGGATCAGATTGTCGGTCGGCCTGGAAGATGGCGACGATCTTGAAGCCGATCTGCTTGCCGCCCTTAACAGCTTGTGAACTTATGCCGGGGAAGGCTTGGACCATGGCAAGACGCCCCGCTCCTCCGCAGTATGAAGCCATCACCGATGGCGTCCGCATCCGTGTGCGGCCCAAATTCCTGCATGATGAATCCGAACCCGCCCGGGCAAAGTTCATGTGGCAGTATACGGTGGAAGTGGAGAATGAGAGCGACCGGACCTGGACCATCGTGCGCCGCCACTGGAAGATCGTGGACTCGGCGGGCCGGCTTCAGGCTGTCGATGGCGAAGGCGTGATCGGGCAGACGCCAACGGTCGGGCCAGGGCAGCGTTTCAGCTATACCTCCGGCGCGCCGCTCGCCACGCCTTCGGGCATGATGACGGGCACCTATGACCTTGTGGATGATGAGGGCGAAGAGATGGTGGCGCGGATCCCCGCTTTCTCCCTCGACAGCCCGTATGACACCTCGCGCCCGAGCTGAGGCGGGCAGCGGCGGTTGGAACTTGAAGGCTACTGAGGAACCGGCACACCAGGCATTTTATTGCCTAGCTCAAGCACTCTGAAGTTTGCCGCCATGAACTCGGGTGTAAATAGAAGCTGTAAGTCGCTTGGGCCGAGGACACCACTCCATTGATCGGCATTCTCCGGAGACTTTTCGGCAAAAAGTGTGGTTGAGCCCGCGTAATCAACCAAAATCATTCCATAGTCCTGCAGAGCACGTGCAACGACTTTAGCCCCCGGCGAAAGCAACGTATTTTCAATGTCATATTGGGGATCCAGTTGGATGCGTGCACCCATCGGCAGGCCGAACACATTGTTTTCTTGACCTGGCCTGGCGTCCAGCGCCGTGCTCGCTGGTGATACGAAGATGCCGCTGCGGGGGGAATTGTAGGCAAACGCCAAGGCGTGGTCGATCTTTCCAGCCTTAATCTCTTCAGCACGGATTAGTCCCGCCATCAGGGGAATACCCGAAGGACGCGGGCCAGCCGATGCGTCCGGCCTGGCTGCTACCATCCAGGGAGGAGCGACGCCCGTTCCGGCTAGATCGACTTCCGCGCCGAAGCCTGCGGACCACTCTCCTCGTTCATTTCTGGCAAGTTGGCGATAGTCCCATGATTTATTGAGCTTTGGATCAACAAGAGAAATATAGAATTCTTCTGCCTGTGGTGCGCCGGGTGTGATGGCGTCTTCAGGTAAAGGCACACGCTTATTGGGCTCGACGCCAGGCCCGTATCGATTGGGGAAAATTGGACGTACGCTGTGCTTGGGCGCCAAAGAGGAGTCGAAATATCGAACAGTGACCGTCCACTCGTTCATGTTGATATACAGCGGGTTGCCGCTGGACAGATCTTCTAGGAGCACATCCGAGTTATGATCAATGATAGCCTCCTCAGGAATCTTCGTGTTCCAGGGACTGTCTTCAGAAAACGGCCGCCACCCTTGGGGTGCTGTGGATGTGACAATTGCTTGCTGAATAGTCCTCGCCGTTGATCCAGCCCCATTATTTCCGGTCTGAGCGCAGCCGGCCAAAGCGAAGATCGTTATTATCGCGATTGTTGTTGGGCAGGATTTCAGCATGTTTCCCTCCAGGGGCAGGTATCTTCCCGTCGGCAGGCAAGAAACAGGCCAGTTAAGAAGCCGGGCCCCGCAAGAGGCCCGGCTTTAAGGTTAATCCGCTATTTGTCGCTGGGACGTCAGAGAACGTCGAGCATCTCGGCAACGAGGGGGTGGCGGACGACATCCGCCGCTTCCAGCCGGATGACCGAGGCGCCGGAAAGGGCCTCCAGCTTGTCAGCGGCTTTGGCGAGGCCGGAAAATTCCGGCAGCAGGTCTGATTGGTTCGGGTCGCCCGTGATCACCATGGTGGAATGCCAGCCAAGCCGGGTCAGCAGCATTTTCAGCTGGGTATAGGTACAGTTCTGGGCCTCATCGATGACGATGAAGGCGTTGTTCAGGGTGCGCCCCCGCATGAAGCCGATGGGCGCAATCTCGATAACGCCTTCAGCCAGCATGTGTTTGAGCTGGCCGGGGGAGAGGCGGTCGGACAGGGCGTCGTAAAGCGGGCGCAGATAAGGGGCGAGCTTGTCTTCCATGCCGCCGGGCAGGAAGCCGATCTGCTCGCCGGCCTCAACGGCGGGGCGGGAGAGTACGATCTTGGAGACCCGGCCCTTCTGCAGGGCTTCAACCGCCTTGCAGATGGCGAGGTAGGTTTTGCCGGTGCCGGCCGGGCCGAGGGCGCAGACCAGGGCATGGCTGTCCATCGCGGCCATCAGCTGGGCCTGGTTTTCCGAGCGGGGCTTTACGGTCTTCTGGTAACGCTGGGTACGGTCCTGCTGGGGAGAGAGGTTGGCCACCGGATGGGCATCGTCCGGGTGCCAGCCGCGGCCGCCTTCTATGGCGTGGAGGTGGGCACCCTTGCCGCGTGCCGGCTCGTCAAACCAGGCTGACGAGCGCACTTCCGAAGCGGCTTTCAGGCGTTTGGCAGGATTGCGTTTACCCATGGGAGGCCTCCTTGCTTGCAGGCATGAAAAAAGCCGCTGGCAGGAATGCGCAGCGGCCTGGTGAAACGTGGAAGGAAAAGGGCGCCAGCCTTGAGGGCGGCGAGCCCGTATCCGGAAGGAACACTCCCGGTGGTGAGGTGAGAATGGGCGTCAGCCGAACCATTGCCTCTCCGAATCTACGTTGACTATACAATAGCAGTATTATCGGACGATTAAGTGACATTCCGTGAGCGTAACGATTTGCGGGCAGGAGGAGATTGAAATGGCGATTTTTGAACTGGATGGGGTGAAGCCGCAGCTGCCGGGCGAGGGGAAGTTCTGGATTGCCGAAAGCGCCGAGGTGATGGGCAATGTGGTGCTGAAGGAGAACGCCTCGGTCTGGTATGGTTGTGTCCTGCGGGGCGACAATGACCCTATAATCATTGGAGAAAATACCAATATCCAGGATCTGACGGTGATCCATACCGACATTGGCGCGCCGGTGACGATCGGGAAGAATGTCACCATTGGCCACCGGGTCATCCTGCACGGATGCGAGATCGGCGATGATACGCTGATCGGCATGGGATCGACGATCCTGAATCGGGTCAAGATTGGCCGAAATTGCATCATCGGGGCTAACGCCCTGATTCCGGAAGGAAAAGAGATCCCTGACAACTCCCTTGTGATGGGCGCGCCCGGAAAAGTGGTCAAAGATGTATCAGAGGTACAGCTTCAAGTGATCAAGATGTCTGCGATCCACTATGTGGAGAACTGGCAGCGCCATTCAAAGGGACTCAAACGCATTGGATAACGGCTCAAACGGGCGCCAACCCGTTGCAGCCGCGGTTCATTCCGTTTCAATCCGTTGCACTTTGTTTCATTTCCGGCGCCCGCAGAGCCAAGCCGCCGCCATCAGTTGGAGGCGGCGGGTTTCTGGCCGTGCATATAGCGGACGGCAAACTTGTTGCCGGTGACGCGCACCACTTCGGCGACGAGATTGCCCACCGTGACCCGCTCTCCGATGAAGGGGGCCTTGCCGCTGGTCTCGAAGGCCGCGCCGGTGAGGGAGATATCGGTGACGCTGCACTTGAGCTGGCTGCCATCGGCCCGGTTGACGATGGCTTCGCCGCTGGCGCGGTAGCGGGTTTCCCCGCGTTCTTCTTCCAGGCCGAGCTTGTCGCGGTTGATCAGCCAGGTGAGCCGGTCGGCGAGCTTGTCCCGCTTATGCGGGGAGGTGTGGAAGCGGACGGCAAAGCCCTCGGGCGAAACGCGCACCACGTTGGCCACAACCCGGCCGACTTCATCGAAATAGCACACCACCTGCTGATCGAGACCGGGGCGTTCAGAGGAGACGATGAAAGCGCCGTCGCAGGAGATGTCAGCGGTGCTGAGCACATGATCTTCGCTGTCGCCGATCAGGAAACGGCCGGTCAGTTTCAGCTCGACACGCTTGAACCCGCGCCGGTCACGGCGGGAGAGACGTCCGGACTCGGGGTCCTGGGACTGGGTGAGAGGTCGTGTCATGGCGCTACTTCCTGCTTCGCCGATTGCGCTCACCCCAACGCAATGCAGGCAATATGTCACGTCTGACAGATAGTTCATGAACGTTGACAATTTCTTGCGCGGACCCGTGAACAAGATAGTTTACGGCCAACAATCAAGAGCGGCCGGTCGCCGGGAGGAAAACAAGATGGACAGCTTCGACTATATTATCGTGGGGGCCGGCAGCGCAGGGTGCGTGCTGGCAAACCGCCTCTCCGCTGATCCGACGGTTAAAGTGTGCCTGATTGAGGCGGGCAAGAAAGATACCTCGCTTATGGTAAAGATGCCGGCCGGTGTCGGCGGGCTGATCAAGCAGGCCAATGACTATAACTGGGGCTTCTTCACCGAACCGCAGCAGCATATGGAAAACCGGCGCCTTTACTGGCCGCGCGGCAAGGGCTGGGGCGGCTCCTCCTCGATCAATGGCATGGTCTATATCCGCGGCCATGCGGGCGACTATGACCTCTGGGGCCAGATGGGCCTCAAGGGCTGGAGCTTTGCCGATGTGCTGCCCTACTTCCGCAAGTCGGAAAGCTATGAGGGCGGGGCCAATGACTTCCATGGCGGCAGCGGCCCGCTGAACGTGACCGAGAGCCCGCTTTCCGGGCCGATCTACCAGGCCTTCATCGATGCGGGCAGGGAAGCCGGTTATCCGGTTACGGAAGATTTCAACGGCGCCAGCCAGGAAGGTTTTGGCCGCTATCAGCGCACCATTTTCAAGGGTGGCCGCTGGAGCGCGTCCTTTGCCTATCTCCGCCCCATCGAAAACCAGCGGCCCAACCTGAAGATCATTTCCACCGGCGTTGTGACGCGTGTGGTGATCGAGAAGGGCAAGGCCGTGGGCGTGGAAGTGGCCGAAGGCAAGGGCCGGCTTGCCCGGCAGATCCGCGCGGACCGTGAAGTGATCCTCTCGGCAGGGGCGGTGCAGTCTCCGCAGATCCTGCAGCTTTCCGGCGTGGGTGACCCGGAGGTGCTGAAGCGTCACGGCATCGAGACGAAGGTGAAATCAACCGGCGTTGGCCGCAACCTTCAGGACCATCTGGACGTGACGGTGATCCATGACATGCCGGTGCCGCTGTCTGCCTATTCGCTGCAGAAAGGCATCAAGAAGTTGGGTGTGGGCCTGCAATATCTCTATAACCAGACTGGTCCGGGGGCGGACAATTTCCTGCAGGCGGGCGCGTTCCTCTCCTCGCGGCCTGGTCTTTCGATGCCGGATATTCAGCTGCACCTCGTCAACGCCATCATGATGGACCATGGCAATGCCGGGCC
>NZ_NCJT01000082.1 GCF_002282565.1 Hyphomonas sp. 34-62-18 | reverse complement strand
GAGCGGTTGAGGTCCACATAGGTGGCGTGCGGGTCCATGTCGTGGATCGATTTGCCCGCGTCCTGTTCGAGGTGCAGGCGCTCAATGCGGCAAGGGAACGAATAGTCTTCCTTGCCGGGGACCTCGACATCCACCTCAATCTCACCCTCGCCCACGATGGGGTGGGCGAACTGGCTGATCTGATAGCCTTGCGGCAGATCCGGATAGAAATAGTTCTTCCGGTCAAAGCGGCTGTAGGTGTTGATCTTCGCCTTCAGGCCAAGGCCGGTGCGGATGGCCTGCTCAACGCAGAATTTGTTGATCACCGGCAGCATGCCCGGCATCGCCGCGTCCACGAGGGAGACGTTGCAGTTCGGGTCTGCGCCGAAGGTCGTCGAAGCGCCGGAGAACAGCTTGGCGTTGGAGGCCACCTGCGCGTGGATTTCGAGCCCCATGACGACTTCCCAGTCGCCGGTTTCGCCTTTGATGCGGTAGGGGGTGCGCTCGGTCATCGCTTCTCTCAATCAATACCTGCAATTAAGCCGCCCTTCTAACCCCCGCCGGCGGGCCCTGTCGAGACACGCTGACACCGCACCCGGCCAGGGGTTCGCAAGCCGCTCAAAAGGACTTCAAATTGCGCGCAGATGGCGCAAAATGAAACGGGTTGCAGCGGAAGTGAGCCCGGTCATGCTGTTCAAAATGATCCTTGATGGCGCCAAGGCCGAAGAACGGTCCATCGCGCGCGGATTTCTGAAACATATCGTGGCGGGATTTGCCTCTGGCCTAGGCCTTGGCACCCTTCTGGTGGCGGGCATCTTTCTGATGTTCGGCCATCTGGAGCTGAACGTGCCGTTTGTGTTCGTGGCCGCCATGCTGCTGCAGTTCGGCCCGATTGGCGGGCTGATCGGCGCAGGCGTCTACCTCTCACGTATCTCTGACCGTAGCCGGGATGATGGGAGCGCCTCCGGCAAAAACGACGACGATGACGAGGACCGCCCAGGCGGCGGCACGAAGGCCCCGGTCACGCAGGCAAACACAAAGCCCACGCTCCCCCCGCCTAGATCTTCCCCTCTTCCCGCGCCCGCCTGACACGCTCTGCGCGGGCCGCCATCTTGTCTTTCATGGTGGCGGTGGAAGCGACCCGCGTGGGTGCCTCGGACTTCGTCGTTGGCTCAACAGCAACCGGTTGCGGCTCTGGGGCGGCGGGTTCTTCTTCCTGCAGCTTGCCTTCCTGGATAAGGCGGCGCCGCTTGGCAGCCACACGGGCCTCGCGCTCCAGCAGCGCGCGGCTTTTGCCGCCTGCCAGCGCGCCCAGACCAAACGCCACTGGCTTTTTGCTGCCACGCTCGCTGCCCGGCACCGCATCCTGCTGACGGCGGCGCAGCACGTTGGAAATGCGCCAGGCAACATAAAGCGCCACCGCAATACAGACGGCGATCATCGTCTGCATTTCCGGGGCAAACATGCTGTAGCCGTTCCGGGATAGCACGCTGGCCATCAGCGTGAGCGAAATACCCAGGGTGACGGCAAAGATAATAAGAAATCGGATCATGCGTCCGATATTACCACCAGCGCTCCGGCTTGGCCACAAAGCCTGCTGCTTCTTCCAGGGCGCCGCCGACGCGGAAGCAGGCGCTCTCGTCCAGCGCCTTGCCGATCACCTGCAGGCCAAGTGGCAGGCCGCTGGCAGACAGGCCGGCTGGAACGGCAATGCCCGGCAGGCCGGCCAGGTTTGCCGTCACGGTGAACACGTCCATGAGATACATTTCGATCGGATCGCCGGACTTTTCGCCAAAGGCGAATGCCGTAGAAGGACAGGCTGGCGTCAGAATGGCGTCGCACGTCTCGAATGCGTCCACGAAATCCTGGAAAATCTTGGCACGTACCTTCTGTGCGCGGAGGTAATAGGCGTCGTAATAGCCTGAGGAGAGCACATAGGTGCCGATCATCAGGCGGCGCTGCACTTCCTTGCCAAAGCCGCTGGCGCGGGTGGATTCGTAAGTGCCGGTCAGGTTGTTGCCCTCAACACGCGCGCCGTAGCGCATCCCGTCATAGCGGGCGAGGTTGGACGAGGCTTCCGCAGGCGCCACGATGTAATAGGCAGGCAGGGCATATTTCGTGTGCGGCAGGGAGATGTCGACGATCTCGGCGCCGGCTGCTTTCAGCCAGGCAATGCCCTGCTGCCAGAGCGCCTCAATCTCTTCAGAGAGGCCCTCAATGCGGTATTCCTTCGGAATGCCGATCTTCATGCCTTTCACGCCCTTGCGCACATCGCTGCGCCAGTCCGGCGTCTCCACCTTCAGCGAGGTGGAGTCCTTGGGATCATGGCTGCACATGATCTCCAGCATCAGGGCGCTGTCTTCCACGGTCTTGGAAATCGGCCCGGCCTGATCGAGCGAAGAGGCGAACGCCACCATACCATAGCGGCTGGCCCGGCCATAGGTCGGCTTGATGCCCACGGTGCCGGTGAAGGAGGCTGGCTGGCGGATGGAGCCGCCGGTGTCAGAGGCGGTGGCGGCCAGGCAGAGATTGCCCGAGACGGCTGCGGCAGAGCCCCCCGACGACCCCCCCGGTGTCAGCCCGGCATTGTCGCCCTTGCGGCGCCAGGGGTTGATCGGCGGGCCAAAGCGCGACGTCTCGTTGGACGACCCCATGGCGAACTCGTCCATGTTGAGCTTGCCCAGCATGACCGCGCCTTCGTCCCAGAGGTTCTGGGTGACGGTCGACTCATAGGTAGGCGTGAATTCGCCGAGGATGTTTGAGCAGGCCGTCGTGCGCACGCCCTTGGTGCAGTAGAGATCCTTGATGCCCAGCGGCGCGCCTTCCAGCTTGCCACCCTCGCCTTTGGCGAGCTTGGCGTCGGAGGCTTTCGCCATTTCGAGCGCCTTTTCCGGCGTCTCGACGACATATGCGTTTAGGATTCGGGCCTTTTCCATGGCCGACAGGAATGCCTGCGTGATCTCGACCGAGGAAAACTGTTTGGATTTCAGTCCATCCAGCGCGGCAGCGAGAGTCAGGTCGGTCAGTTCGGTCATCGGGAAATCCCATGGATAATAACCCCCGCCTGCTAGGCCCCAACGCCCAAAAGTTCAAGTGTCCGTGAGGCCGCTTGCTGCGGTTCCGGGGCAGGTGCACAGTTGGCGTGTGCTTCTCAACCCTCAGGAGCGTTCCATGCTGAGAACCGCCGCATTGATCCTTACGTCCAGCCTGGCCCTGGCCGCCTGCCAGTCCATTCCGGGAAATCCGTCTCCAAGCGGAATGGCCGCCTATGCCGATGACCCGCGCCTTGGCGAGCCGGTGGACCGCATCTGCTTTGCTTCCAGCATCGACGGTTTCAGCAATAATGAACGCAACACCGTGGTCCTGCGTGAAGGCCGCGACGAATACATGGTGGAAGTGTTCGGCGCCTGTCCGGATCTTGAATATGCCTACAGTATTGGCATCGACGCGGTGACAGGATGCGTCACCCGGAGCGACGCGATCATCGTCGGCCACGTCCCCGGAGGGACCGGTATCGGGCCGCAGCGCTGCCTGATCAAGGACATCCGCAAATGGGATCCGAAGGCGGAAAAGCCCGCAGAGCCTGCCACCGAAACTCCGGCAGAATAAAATTCCTTGGCCCCCGGATGGCGGCTGTCGCCGGGCGTGCTAGACACCCGCCCCATGGCCACATCATCAGGGGGCACGCGCGTCGAGGTGAAAACCTCGCCCCTTCACGGACGCGGATTGTTTGCTTCAACCGACATCCCGGCCGGCGCGCTGCTGGGGGTTTATCCGCTGCTCATCCTGTCCCATGAAGACACTGAGCGGCTGAAGCCCACGCGCATCTATCACTATGTTTTTTACGTCGATGAGCGCGAAGAAGATGGTGCCGTGCGAGCCGCCGTAGCCTTTGGCGAAATCTCGATGTGCAACCACAGCCCGGCGGCAAACGCAGACTTCTACGTTGACGCCGCAGCAGAAACCGTCACCCTGACATCGCGTGTCGCCCTGAAGGCTGGCGACGAAATTCTTATTGATTACGAAGACTTCGCTGACGAGGCGATTTGAAGCCCGGCAGCAGCCAAATCAGAAAATTGGAGGAAATCCCATGAGCCAGACCGTCCCCGCCACCGGCCTGCAACTGCGCAGTCTTGTCACCAAAGACGGCAAGCTGGAACTGTCGCTCGCCGAAGTCGCCGTGCCAGAGCCCGGCCCGGATGATGTAGTGATCCAGATCGAGGCGACGCCGATCAACCCGTCTGACCTTGGCCTGCTTGTTGGCGGCGCCGACATGCGTACCGCCAAAGCCTCCGGCACCAAGGACCGCCCGGTGATCACGGCCGATGTGCCCCCGGCCGCCCTGCGCGCTATGGCGGCCCGGCTCGACCAGTCCATGCCAGTCGGCAATGAAGGCGCCGGTGTTGTCGTGAAAGCGGGTTCATCGCCTGCTGCCCAAGCCCTGCTTGGCAAGCGCGTCACCGGCCTCGGCGGCGAGATGTACGCGCAGTACCGCATGCTGAACGTCGCCCAGGTGATGGAGCTGCCCGCCGGCGCCACCTCGCGCGATGGCGCGTCCTGCTTCGTCAACCCGCTGACAGCGCTCTCCTTCGTCGAGACGATGCGCATGGAAGGCCGCAAGGGCATCGTCCACACCGCCGCCGCGTCAAACCTGGGCCAGATGCTGGTGAAGATCTGCCAGAAGGACAATGTCCCGCTGGTCAATATCGTCCGCAAGAAAGAGCAGGCTGACCTCCTGAAAGGCCTCGGCGCAAAATATGTGATCGATTCGACCTCGCCCAACTTCATGGAAGAACTGATCACTGCGCTGGCTGAAACCGACACCACGCTCGGCTTTGACGCCATCGGTGGCGGCCCGCTCGCCGGCCAGCTGCTGATCGCGATGGAAGCAGCTGCCAGCCGCAAGATGAAAGAGTTCAGCCGCTATGGTTCGGGCCAGGAGACGCAGGTCTATATCTACGGCCGGCTGGACATGTCGCCGACCACCGTGCCGCCGGGTGTCGGCTTTGCCTGGAACCTGTCAGGCTACCTGCTGACGCCGTTCCTGCAGAAGGCCGGCGCCGAAGTGCGCGCCAAAATGCGCAAGCGGGTGATGGACGAGCTGACCACCACCTTCGCCAGCCACTACACCGCTGAAATCTCGCTGGCCGAAGCGCTCGATCTCGACACCCTCCACTCCTACAACGCCAAGGCCACGGGCACGAAGTATCTGATCAATCCGGCGAAGTAGGCTGTACGCCGACAGACTTGGGCCGGCAGGTGTTACTCACTAGCCGGCCCATTGCACCCAGTACTAATTTTTTAGCGCGGGCTGGAGTCGGGGGACGAAGTTTAGTGGCACGAATTGGCCCAAAACTGCCGGTCGTTGAACAACTAGACTTTGGCCCGCAATTCTCGGCGCATTTCACCTCAAAATAAACGGCCCGGATCAGGGGGCTGTCACGGCCAGCGGCCTCTATCCAACGTATGAGCCGCGAAGCGATTTCGCCTAAAGACCAGCACAACTTCCCAAACAACAGTTGCTACGCTTGCTAACTCGCCCGCCTGACCTTACGGCAAATTAAACCAGTGGTTTGCCAAACACGACATAGTATACAGCTCCTAGGTACTGTCGCGTTCGTTGATTAATCTCTTCGTCTGACAACCACTCATATGTCCCGGCTGCAACGCAGAAAAATGGCAACCAGTGTCCGTAAAATTCGCGCACAAAGTCCAAATCTTTGTTTTTGTGCGCCCATTCTAAAATGCGCGCCATTGTTGAATAATATTGGCCTTTAAAGGTTCTGATATCCAACAAACTGGGATCGATAGGAAAGTTTGCCGGATACTGCCACGCCTCAGAATCTCGCTTAATCATCGGCGCAACTTGATCGAAGTCTTCGAGATCAACGGATGCGTAAGCGTCCAAATACTCAGCGGAGCCAATCCGGTCTTCGCTAGCCGACACGAGTAGGTTGCTCAGAACATCGTACCCTTCAGGGTCCAATGTTCTCAATTCAGTCTGCGTATCGCTCAAAGAACTGCCCTTTCCAAACTTAAGCTTCATTTAGGAAGCACTAGGAAAGCAGTAAATAAATTTCCTTGAGCGTCAAAACGCACCACAGATTCTCCTGACCGGCCTCAGGATTTGCGGACTGTCGCCAGTCAAGTGAGCCCCGAAACGCCTAGCGCTTCAGATGCTCCATGCCTTTCAGGTCGCCCGGCTTGGCGACGGGGGCGCCGAGCTTGGGCTTCACTTTTTCCGCTTTCGGTTTGCGGATTTCCTTTTTGGATTTCATTTGACCCTTGGCCATCGGTTCGCACTTTCAGTGACCGGGGCAAGAATCGCCCCTTGAAACCAATGTGAGGTACAACTGAGCGGAATGTAAGGCGGTCGCGCCGTCTTATTCCACCGCCTTCGGAACCACGAAAAACCCGTGCTCGCTACGCGGGGCGTTCGCCAGCACCTGGTCCTGGATGTTGCCGTCGGTGACCACGTCCTCGCGCATCGGCAGTTTCGTCTCCACCACAGAGGTCAGCGGCTCCACCCCCTCGACATCCACCTCATTGAGCTGGTCGATCCAGCCGAGGATGCCGTTGAGTTCACCGGCCAGCTCGTCCAGCCGCTCTTCCGGCACCGCGATGCGGGACAGGCGGGCAACTTTGCGGACGTCGTCGCGGGTAACGCTCATGGGTGCAGGCTCCTGATAGTCCCTGCCCCATACGCCATAGGCAGAGGCCCATCAAGGCTGTAAGGGACGCAGCGAACATGGCTGTGGTGGATATCTTCGACCTGCCCCGCGAGGGCGTTCTTCTGGGCCTGGACCCCGGAACCGCCACCATTGGTGTCGCCGCGACCGACCGCATCCGCATGATGGCCTCGCCCGTCGAGACCATCCTAAAGAAGAAGCTCGCCCCATCGCTGGAACGCCTGTTCCAGATCTATGATGAACGCGAAGCCGTTGGCCTGATCGTTGGCCTGCCCCTGAATGTCGACGGCAGCATGGGGCCCCGCGCCCAGTCAGTCCGCACGCTGGTCTCCAGCCTCCTGAAAGTGCGGGACCTGCCCGTTGCCTTCCAGGATGAGCGCTATTCCTCCGCTGAAGCCGGCGATGTGCTGCGCGCCGCCGGGGCCTCCCGCCGCCACCGCGAGGCAGGAATTGACGCCGCTGCCGCCGCCATCATCCTTCAGGACGCCCTCAAACGGCTGGAGCAGCGCCCATGAGCGCTTTCCTGATCGCGCTCCTGCCGGTCATCCTGATCGTCGCGCTCGGGCAGCTTCTCTCCACCCGCCGCTGGATCGCGCCGGAAGCCTTCCGCTCGATCGACCGTCTCTCCTTCCTCATCCTCCTGCCCGCCCTCATCGTGCGCGCACTGGCAAATGCGGAATTCGACACGGCCCCCTGGCAGATGGTCGTCACCCTGATCGCCGCTCAGTGCCTGATGGGGGTCGTGGGCCTCGCCGCCTATGGCTGGCCAAATATCGACCGCCCGGCGATTGGCACCATCATCCAGTCAAATGTCCGCTGGAACACGATCATCGCGCTTTCCCTTGGCGCCGCCCTCTTCGGGGATGAAGGCGTCGCGCTTGTGGGCCTGGCCGCCGCCGTGATGATCCCAGCGGCCAACGTTCTCTCGGTCTACGCCCTCACTGCCCACGCAGACCGCCCGCCGGGCACCAAGCCCCGGCCCTTCCTCGCCATGACACGCAACCCGCTGGTCATCGCCTGTATCATCGGCATCACGCTGGCCGCGCTGCATGTGAAAATCCCGGTCGCGCTGGATGAAACGCTGAAGATCCTCGCCAATGCCGCCATAGCAACGGGGCTTCTCAGCGCCGGGGCCGGGGTGGACCTCAAGGCGCTGACCCGCGCGGGCCTGCGCACCTTCACATGGTCGCTCATCCGCCTCATTGGAATGCCGGCCATTGTCCTCGCCATCGGCCTGATGATCGGGCTCAGCGGCCTGCCGCTTGCCATCGCGCTCCTCTGCGCAGCGACGTCCACTGCCCCCAACTCCTATGTCCTCGCCCGCGAACTCGGCGGCGACACGACGCTGGCGGCCAACCTCATCGCAGTTCAGACCGTTCTCGCCGCCATCACCCTGCCGCTGACCTGGGCCCTGATCCTGTGGCTGGGGGCTGTTTGAACTCGTAAAGCGCTCAAAAGAGCCTTCGATTCTCTCGACTTCGTCACGCTCGATGGCCGCAGGCCATCTGAGCGCCCATCTCCTGCCCTCACCCGCCGCGCCCAAGAAGGCGTTCGAAGTTGGGCCCTCAGACGGGCAAAGCCCGTCGAGGGTGACGACCGGATAGGTAGATGTTCATCTCCCGCCCACTCCCCACCAACACTTGCCCCGCCGGAGAATCCCGCCTACACCGCCAAAAATCCGAGGTACTCCAATGGCTGTGGCCAGACCAGATTATACCTTCAACCACGAGCATCTGCTCGGAATCGAAGGTCTCCACCCCCTCGACATTCATCATATTCTCGACCTTGCAAACACATATGCCGAGAAAACACGCGCCGGTGTCCGCCCCGATCCGGTGCTGACCGGCAAGACGGTGGTGAACCTCTTCTTCGAGAATTCCACGCGCACCATGTCCAGCTTCGAGATCGCCGCCCGCCGCCTTGGCGCCGATGTTGTGTCGATGCCGGTGGCCAACTCGTCGGTGAAGAAGGGCGAAACGCTGATCGATACGGCGATGACCCTCAACGCCATGAAGCCGGACGCGCTCGTCGTGCGCCACTCTGCCTCGGGCGGGGCAAAGCTTCTCTCCCGCAAGGTCGACTGCGCGGTGATCAATGCCGGCGATGGCACGCACGAGCACCCGACCCAGGCCCTGCTTGATCTCCTGACGATCCAGCGCGTCAAAGGCCGCATCGAGGGCCTCAAGGTCGTGATCTGCGGTGACATCGCCCACAGCCGCGTTGCCCGCTCCACCACCATGGCGCTGCACCTGATGGGCGCGCGCGTACATCTCTGCGGACCCAGAACGCTGATCCCTCCGGGTACGGACACCTGGGGCGCGGAAAGCGCCGGCACCGATTTCGACAAGGTGCTCAAAGGCGCCGATGTCGTCATGATGCTGCGCCTGCAGCTGGAACGCATGAACGGCTCGTTCCTGCCGAGCCGCCGGGAATATTTCCGCTATTTCGGCCTCACGGCAGAGCGCCTCGCCCTCGCCAAGCCGAACGCCACGGTGATGCATCCAGGCCCGATGAACCGCGGCGTCGAGATCGAAAGTACCATCGCCGACGGGCCGAGCTCGGTCATCACGCAGCAGGTCGAAATGGGTGTTGCCGTGCGCGAAGCGGTGCTCCACCTTCTGGCGGGAGGCCACGCATGAGCCTGCAGATCATAAACGCCCGCCTGCTTGATCCGGCCACGGAGCTTGATGCGCCCGGCGCGATCCTGATCGAAGACGGAAAGATCAAGGAGATCCGCGAAGGCGCCGAAGCGAACTTTGCGGGCGCTCAAACAACGATCGATGCGGCCGGCCTCTGCCTTGCCCCCGGCCTGATCGACCTGCGCGTCAAAACCGGCGAGCCTGGCGACGAGCAGAAGGAAACGCTGGAAACCGCCTCTCGCGCGGCCCTCTCCGGCGGCATCACCAGCTTCGTCGTCATGCCGGATACGCGCCCCGTCATTGATGACGTCGCCCTCGTCCAGTTCATCGCAGAGCGCGCGCGCGAAACGTCCAAAGCCCGCATCTATCCCGCTGGCGCCCTCACGGTGGGCCTCGCCGGTGAAGCCATGGCCGAACTCGGCCTGATGGCAGACGCAGGCGCCATCCTCTTTACCAATGGCGATCTGCCCGTTGCCAACGCGCAGGTGATGAAGCGCGCGATGGCCTA
>NZ_NCJT01000330.1 GCF_002282565.1 Hyphomonas sp. 34-62-18 | reverse complement strand
GGCGGTGGAATATGGGTAATACTCATCAGCGCCGATCTTTCTTCCCTCAATAGAGTGCAGCGAGGGGCCGATACCAGGCTCGCCATTGACGGTATGGCATTGCCCGCAGTGAAGCTGGAATACCTCGCGCCGCCAGGAAGTGTCGCGTGCCGCCGCCAACCCAGCCTCGATTTCGTGAATCGGCTGGTAACCGCTGATGCGTAACTCTTCCCCTTCGCCTTGCACATCTGGATCACGAATTAAGATAATGGAACGGCTGTCAGTCCACACGGCCAGTTGTCCATCTTCAAGCTTAATGATCTCCCTCAGCCGATGCCCCAAAGGAATTCGCTCTGAATAGACGACCCGATTGTCCCGCATGCGCACCCGGAGCATAGAATTTCCGCTAAGGGATCCAAGTAGCGCATCTCCCGCCCATAGCGGGAACGTTTCCGTATTCGTTGGGAGGAAGGCAATTGTGCTTAGACCGATTGAAGGCAGGAAAGCGTGTATAGGATCACTGTGAAGAACATGTTGGCCCTGAACCTCGTTCAACGGTAGATCACTTCGAGGCAGAGTGCCGACACCATACCCCATACCATACGATTCGGTCGGCCAACCATAGTTGCCGCCCCATTCTATTTGGTTTAACTCATCTCCACCCCGGGGCCCTTGGTCGGTTGCCCAGAGCTGCCCATACTCATCAAAAGCAAGCCCCTGTGGGTTTCTAAAACCTGTGGCAACAACCTGCTTTTCGCCGGTCTCAGCATTAATCAGAAGCAAACTAGACCAGTCGCCAAGCGCGCCATTTTCAAACTTCTCAGGCGTCCAGAGACCGAAACCAAAATCGCCCGCAGATTTCAAGATGCTGCCGTCTTCCTGAAATAGAAAGGCCCCGCCTGATTGAGGCCCATAGAACACGTTTTGCCTGTCCGCCAAATCTACGCACGGCTGAGTTTCGTACAGAGTCTGCCATTTTCCCTTAGCAACGACGCGGTCCTCTGCAATAGCTAAACCGATGCGACTGAGCCGAGAGCATGCTTGGCCATCTTGGAAATAATTATGGGAGACATACAGTTCATCGTGGCCAGGAGCAGCCTGATGGATCTTCATCCGATGGGTACGGAACCAAGGGCGCACAAAGGCTTCATCTTCCCATGCGGGATCTGCCTTCAAGGCTTCTAGATTCAAGGGGACGCGATCTTCGAGATAGTAAATTCTGCTCTCCTCAAGATCGAGTACACCGATGCTGCCATGCCCAGTGACAAATACAAGTTTGCCATGAAACTCAGCAACACCACCACCATTGCCCGTTTCTTCAACGTGGCCCACGGAAATTTCTGCAGTTTGAATTGTTGTAAGAACAGTTTCCACCTTGTTCCAAGTGATCGAAATCTCATCAGTCAAGGGCTTATCTGGTACAAGAGATGTCAGTCGCTGACCTGAGACCCAATTGGTCCCGCATTTGAATGGAGAGTCTGTCGTTACGGAGACAGACGATGCGGAAGAGTAAATTTACCGAGGAACAGATCATTGCGATCCTGGCTGAGCAGGAGCGCGGGATGGCGACCGAAGAGGTCTGCCGGCGCCATGGCGTGAGTGCGGCAACGTTCTACAAATGGAAATCGAAGTATGGCGGCATGGATGTATCCGACGCCCGCAAGCTGAAGACGCTGGAGGCTGAGAACGCCCGGCTGAAAAAGCTGCTGGCCGCGATCCTGAAAGACCTGCTGGGAAAGAACTGACGACGCCCCATGCCAAGCGGGCGGCGGCGCTGAAGGTGATCGACAAGTACGACATCTCCCAGCGCCGAGCCTGCCGGCTGGTCAGCGTCGATCCGAAGACCGTCAGGCGGGAAGCGGAACCGGACAATCCGGAGATCCGCGAGCGTATGCGCGAGATCGCGGCGACGCGCCGCCGCTTTGGTTACCGGCGCGTGGGCATCATGCTCGAGCGAGAAGGCATCGTGATGAACCAGAAGAAGCTGAGACGTCTCTACAAGGAGGAGGGGCTTGCTGTGAAGCGTCGCCGGGGCCGCAAGCGCGCCACGGGAACGCGGGAACCCATGCCGGTGCCGGATGGTCCGTCGAAGCGCTGGAGCCTCGACTTCGTCTCAGATGTGTTCGGTCCCGCTCGCCGGTTCCGAATGCTCTGCATAATCGACGATTACACAAGGGAATGCCTGGCGCTGGTTGCCGACACGTCGATCTCCGGTGCACGCGTCGTGCGGGAACTCGACCGGTGCATCCGGCTCTATGGCAGGCCTGAAACCATCGTCTCGGACAATGGCAGCGAACTGACCAGTCGCGCTGTCCTCGAATGGCAGAATGAAACCGGCATCGCCTGGCACTACATCGCGCCGGGAAAGCCGCAGCAGAACGGCTTTGTCGAGAGCTTCAATGGCAAGCTCCGCGACGAGTGCCTCAATGAAGAAGTGTTCGATACGCTCGCTCATGCCCGCAGGATGCTCGGGCGCTGGCGTCACGACTACAACCACCACCGGCCTCACTCATCGCTGGGCGGGCTGACGCCCGCAGCGCGCCGGTCGCTCGTGCATGTGGGGAGCTCCGCTCCCGGCGCGCTCGCCACACCTCAACCAACGGACTATGAAAGGGCCAGACTCTCGAAATGAATGAGGGACGAGAGGGTCTCAGGTCATACCTACAACGCCTGCATTCGGATGAGCCTCGCCCAGCGCCACCATCTCCTCCGTGGAAGTAGGGTAGAAAATGTCGTCGGCGCACAATATCCTAATATAGGCAGCATTCTGAGGCGCTGATTGCACGGCCATTTCGAAGTTGGCCCTTACTGATACTGTGGCATTGTTCCTGTAGACAATAACCGGGACCCGCTTTGCCCTATAGCGTGCAATGATTTCAGGCGTGGCGTCAGTACTCGCATTATCAATGACCACATGGACGAGATTAGGATAGGTCTGCGCTTGCACACTGCTCATCGCCTCATCAAGGTACTCGGCGCCATTGTAAACCGGCGTGACAATTGCTACCAAAGGTTTGTTCATAGCGGCAACACAAGGCCCATCAATTGTGATCAGAAGCTACATTTCTGCAAATCTCGTACCGAACACTGTTTCCCTGTAGTGGCCGGGAAAACCCTAACTTCAGGACCTGCCAACTCCCGTCCAGTTAGGTACAAAACTTGCACACGGTCGTGAAGCACCATCAGAAGCAATTGAGCTCGAGCATGCCATTAACAACCAAGGAACACTCAAATTGCGGGAGTACGCCTTTGGTTGTTGTCGTGACACCAGTTTACAATGGAGAAGCGTATTTGTCTGAGACGCTAGAATGCGTGCAGCGTCAAACTTATCCAAATCTCGCACACCTGGTCCTCGACAACGCCAGCACAGACCGGACATCGGAAATAATCCGGGAGTTTGAAAATCGTCAGGTCCCCCTAGTTGTCCACCGGAACCCTTCTACATTGCGCGTAGGGGACAATTGGAATGCCGCGATGCGGCTGGTCCCCCCGGAAGCAAAATATGTGCGCCTGCTCTGTGCGGATGATCTTATGGAGTCATGTTTCATAGAGAAAACAGTGAGCATTGCAGAAACCGATCCTCAAATTCTCCTTGTTGGCTCGAACGTCGCGGTTAACAGCAACAAGCTTGATTTCAAATGGCCCCAAAACGTGTCTGTTGTTGAAGGCACATCGATAATTCGTGGGTTCCTCGCTGGAAAAATTGGGTATTTTGCGATCCATATGCTCATGCGGAGAAGTGTCCTGGAGTGGCGCGATCCACTTTTTGACGCTGACATGCTAGGGTTTGATTTCGAAATGGTATTGGCGGTGCTTGACCGCGGAAAATTCGGCATGGTGCACGAGTATCTCGGATGGGCTCGAGACCACTCAGATACACTCACTTCAAAAGTCATGCTGAATAAAAACACACACTACACGGATTTTCTGACCGCATTGCATCGGCATGGCCCTAAGGCTTTTGGACAAGAAGAGTTCGCGCGCGTGAAATCTCGCTTCGAGCAACATTATATCCGCAAGCTGAGACATTGGAAAAAGCAAGGTGGCGAAGAAGCCGTGGCACTTCATCGAGAAGCGCTATCGAAAGTGCTTGGGCCGATTGGCCCACGTCAGTTCTTTTTTGC
>NZ_NCJT01000081.1 GCF_002282565.1 Hyphomonas sp. 34-62-18 | reverse complement strand
CCTGCGCAATTGTTCATGGTGCCGGAAACCAGAGTCCCGCTCGGGTCTTCCGGCGTCTGAAGGCGCGGGCTTCCCGCCGCAGGTCCTGTCAACCGCATCGGGGTCGTATCCGCCGTAATCCGCCGGTTATAGGGCGAGCCGACGACCGGCTTCCACACGCCCGCTTCCTTGCGAACCTCCAGGATCGTGCCGCCATGCGCCGCCATCTCCACTTCGCACAGCGCCTTCGTCATCGATGCGGGATAACCCACCGTTACCCCCGGCAACATCAGATTGGTGGAAGTATATTCGTGATTGACGCAAAGCAGCGCTCGCTCCCGCCCCTCGCTATCGGCCTCCAGCGAAACAAGGCCGATGAAGTCATTGTTGTAGCCAAACTGGCGGCGCTGCGCTTCGGCGCTCTGATTCATCGGATCAAAGGCCGGGCTGTCGGCAAACAGCGGGTCGCCCCAGCGGATCAGCACATCTGCGCGATAGCCCTCGGCCACATGATGGGTCTCGTCCATCCCCCGCATGATTTCGGCAAAGCGGAAGGCCGGCTCGGCGCCTGCCTCTCCGGGCGCCTCCGCCAGCGCCACAGCCTCTTCACGCCCGGTTGCGCAGCCCACCAGCGCCAGGCCAGAAACCGCCCCCAGCCCGCCCAGAAAGCCCCGCCGCGACAGCCGCTGCCCAATCACATCGCCAATCGTGGCAACGCCCGCCGCAACGCGCGGGTTCACGGGCTTATTTTCGCTGTCGTCCATCATCGCCATCGGGGCGGCCTCCATCTTGTGCATGTCGCCCCGGCATAGGGCAGTTTTGTAACAGTGGCGTGGCAATGCCCAAAAGGACAGCTGGACTGAGCCTGCGGACGCGCTAAGGGTGCAGTAGACATACTCGCGAGGGGCAAAAACCTTATGTCCGGCAAGGCCATCATCGGCATAGACCTTGGCACGACCAATTCGCTCGTAGCGGTCTTCGATACCGATGGGCCAAAGCTCGTCCCCAATGCGCTGGGTGAGGTGATGACCCCCTCTGCTGTTGGTTATGGTGATGACGGCGCCATGCTCGTCGGCCGCGCCGCCCGCGACCGTCTGCTCACCCACCCCGATCTCACCACCGCCCGTTTCAAGCGCTACATGGGCACTAATCACGAGGTAAAGCTCGGTAAGAAGTCTTTCAGGCCCGAAGAACTCTCCGCCCTCGTCCTTGGCAGCCTGCGCGCCGATGCCGAGGCCCATCTGGGTCAGAAGGTTGAAGAAGCCGTCATCTCCGTCCCCGCCTATTTCAATGACATCCAGCGCAAGGCCACCATCACTGCCGCCGAGTTCGCCGGCCTGAAGGTCAACCGCCTCGTCAACGAGCCGACCGCCGCTGCCCTCGCCTACGGCCTGCAGGATCGTGACGCCGAATCCACCTTCCTCGTCGTCGATCTCGGTGGGGGCACCTTCGATGTCTCGATCCTGGAAATGTTCTCTGGCGTGATGGAAGTGCGTGCCTCGGCCGGCGATGCTTTCCTCGGCGGAGAAGATTTCACCGACGCGCTCGCCGCGGAGCTCGGTCACCAACTCGGCATCCAGCCCAAGGATGTCAGCCGGGAGGAAGGCGCCCGCCTCCGCGCCCTCGCCAATCGGCTGAAACATCAGCTCTCGGAGAAGGCCGAAGCGACCGGAGAATACGTCATCAAGGGCGAAGCCCGCCCCGTCTCCATCACGCGTGAGCAGTTTGACGAAATCACCTCCGATCTGCTCAAACGCCTGCGCATGCCCATCCAGCGCGCCATCTCAGACGCGAGCCTCCGGGCAGACGACCTGCACCGCATCATCACCGTCGGCGGCGCAACCCGCATGCAGGCCGTGCGCGGGCTGATCACCCGCCTCTTCAAACGCTTCCCGGAACACTCGATTGATCCTGATCATGTCGTTGCCCTCGGCGCAGCGGTCCAGGCCGGGCTCGCCGCCCGCCATGCAGCGCTTGACGATGTGGTGATGACAGACGTCTGCCCTTTCACGCTCGGTTATGAAGTGTCCGTACCTCTTGGTCCTAACCAGTGGGAACCGGGCCATTTCTCACCGCTGATCGAGCGCAACACGGTGGTGCCCGCCAGCCGCTCAAACGCCATCAGCCCGATTGAGCAACACCAGCGTAAGATCAATCTGATGATCTATCAGGGCGAAAGCCCCTTCGTCCGCGATAACGTCCGCATCGGCCAGCTGCGCGTCGCCCTACCGGCAGACCTGAAGGCCGACAAGACGGTGGAGGTGCGCTACACCTACGACACCTCCGGCATCCTTGAGGTGGAGGCCACGCCAGTGGCCACGAAGAAAACCGTCCGCCTCGTGATCGAAGGCACACCCGGCACGATGACCCGCGCCGAGATCGACAAGCGTCTCAAGGAACTTGCTGCCCTGAAGATCCACCCGCGCGACGAACAGGAAAACGCAGCCATTATTGCCCGCCTGCGCGCGGCCTATGAAAACAGCCTCGGAGACCTGCGCCAGCAGATCGGCCACATCCTCGCCCAGTTCGAAGCGGTGCTGCACACCCACGACAAACGCCAGATCCAGGACGCCCGCGCCCAGATCGAAGACATTCTGAGCCGCGTCGAGGGCGAGGATGTCTTCTGACCCCTTCACCCTCCTTGGCCTCGACCGGAAAACCGCCACCGAAGCTGACATCCGCAAGGCCTATGCCGAGCGCCTGAAAGTCACCCGGCCCGAGGATGACCGCGAAGCCTTCATGGCCCTGCGCGAAGCCTTCGAACGCGCCCGGCAGGAGGCACGCTGGCGCGCCGAATATCCGGAGGAGTATGCGGAAGAAGACGAAGAGCACGCAGACGCCGAGTCTGAAGCGCTCCCCGCTCTGTCAGCCGGCGGACAAACTGAGATACCGCCCGTGGCCGCTGTTGAACAGGCCGCCCCCGCCGAGCCTCCACCCGCAGATGCTGAAGCTGAAACGGAACTGGAAGCAGACGAGTACGAAGAAGACTACATCCCGTCCGATTTCGATAGGCGTATCGACGCGGCCATTCAGAAACTGCACGAGGCATTGACCTCCCCCTGGGGCCCGCCGTCCCGCGCCGATCTCGACGCACTCTTCAACCAGCCCGACCTCGAAGGCATAGACGAATACCGCGCCCTGCAATGGCAGGTGCGCAACTATCTCTGCCATGCAACCGGCTACTACGCACAGACAGGAGATGTGCAGCTGCCCGCCTGGCTGACCCTGCGCGTGTTTGACGATCTCGATGCCCAGTTCGGCTGGGTGCGCCAGCCTTCCAGCCATCCGGCCGAGCGGCACATGAACGCCTGGCTGCGCCGGGTGCGCGAGGCGGTCGAATGGCACGAAGCGCCCTATGAAGTACGCAAGCAACGTGAGTTGGACAAACTTCTGGGCCGCACGCCGGAAAACCCCAAGGGCACATCAGATGGCAGCAACACCTGGCTCTACATCGGCGCAGGCATCCTGCTTTTCGTTGTGTTGCGCGCGCTGACGGGCCTTGGCGCCTGACGCAGGGTGACGGCTGTTAGCAGCCGAAAATCGCGGTTAGGTTTCCCGGATTGGACGAGAGACGACGGGCAGAGATCCCGCATCCGTACCTGGGAGGAATTACACATGGCTGACGACGCCGCCCTTGATCTGGGATTTGACCCCAACCAGCTCCGCGACCGTTACCGCGCCGAGCGCGACAAACGCATCCGCAAGGACGGCAATGAGCAATATGTGAACGTCACAGGCCAGTTCGCGCACTATCTTGAAGACCCGTACACGGAACGGGTCGAGCGCGCGCCAGTCACAGATCATGTCGAAGTCGCGGTGATCGGCGGCGGCTTTGGCGGCCTGCTCTCCGCCGCCCGCCTGCGCAAGGCCGGCTTCAAAGACATCCGCATGATCGAAAAAGGCGGCGATTTCGGCGGCACATGGTACTGGAACCGCTATCCCGGTGCCGCCTGCGACATCGAAAGCTACATCTACCTGCCTCTGCTCGAAGAAACCGGATACATCCCGAAAGAGAAGTATACCAAGGCCCCGGAGATCCTCGAGCATTCCGCGCGCATCGCAAAGCACTTCAATCTCTATGAAAACGCCCTCCTCGGCACCGGCATCACCGGCATGGAATGGGACGAGGACCGCAAGGTCTGGATCATCATGACCGACCGGGACGATCGCTTCACGGCCCAGTTCGTCATCATGTCCAACGGTCCGCTCAACCGCCCGAAACTGCCCGGCATTCCCGGCGTGGAAAGCTTCAAGGGCCACAGCTTCCACACCAGCCGCTGGGATTATCAGTATACGGGCGGAGACAGCACGGGCGGCCTGACGGGCCTCAAGGACAAAGTCGTCGGCATCATCGGCACCGGCGCCACCGCAGTGCAATGCGTGCCTCATCTCGCTGAAGGCGCCAAGCATCTCTACGTGTTCCAGCGCACGCCCTCTTCCATCGATGTTCGCAATGACCGGCCGACAGATCCGGAATGGGCCAAAAGCCTTGAGCCCGGCTGGCAGCGCCGCCGCATGGAAAACTTCAACACCCTCGTCTCCGGCGGTTATGAACCAGAAGACCTGGTGCAGGATGGGTGGACAGACATCATCCGCAACATCCTCTTCCTCGCCAGCTCAGGCGACAAGCAGGGCCTTTCGCCCGAGCGCCTAGCGGAGCTGGCAGAGCTTGCCGACTACAAGAAGATGGAACAGGTGCGCGGCCGCGTCGATCAGGTCGTGAAGGATCCCGAAACCGCCGCGAAGCTGAAGCCTTGGTATCGCCAGTTCTGCAAACGCCCCTGTTTCCACGATGCCTATCTGCAATCCTTCAACCGCCCGAACGTCACCCTGGTGGACACCGGCGGCCAGGGCGTTGAGCGGATCACGGAGGATTCGATCATCGCCAATGGCGTCGAATACCAGATTGACTGCCTCGTCTACGCCACCGGCTTTGAAGTGGGTACGGACTATACCCGCCGCGCAGGGTATGATCCTGTCGGCAAGGGCGGCATGCATCTGAAAGATCATTGGGCAGACGGTATGCGCAGCCTTCATGGCCTCGCCGTGAATGGCTTCCCCAACATGTTCCTGATGGGCCCCGGCCAGGCCGGCTTCACCGCCAACTACCCCCACCTGCTGGACGAACAGGCCGAACAGATCGCCTACATCCTCTCCGAAGTCGCCGCCCGTCAGGCCGGCACATTCGAGGCCAGCCCGGAAGGCGAAGCCGCCTGGGTGCAACAGATCATCGACAAGGCCGTCATGCGCCAGCAATTCCTCGAGGAATGCACGCCGGGCTACTACAACAACGAGGGCAAGCCGAGCGACCGGGCCGCCCAGAACAATTCCTATGGCGAAGGCCCCAACGCCTATTTCCGCATCCTGAAAGCCTGGCGCGACAGCGGCGAGCTTGAAGGACTGGAACTGAGCTAGGCGCTACTCTTCCACCAGAGACACCAGCAGGTCGCCCTCGGCCACCTGCTGGCCAGCGCCGGCATGAACAGCCTCGATCACGCCGTCACGCGGCGCGGCGAGGGAATGTTCCATCTTCATCGCCTCCAGAACGGCGAGCGTGTCCCCGCGCATGACCGCATCGCCCGCTTTCGCCGCAATGGCCAGCACCTTGCCGGGCATAGGTGCCTTCACGGCATTGCCGCCCAGGGCGGCATCTGCATCGGCGCTGTATTCTGGGATGGTCACGAGGAACGTATCGCCCCCGCAGGTCACCGCAAAGCGGCGCGGGGAAAGATCCGTCACCAGAGGAAACGGCACCCCCTCCGGCATCGGAATGCCCGCCTCCACCATCTCCGCCTCGCCATCAGCCGCCAACACAATCGTGCGCCGTGGCGGAGCATTCAGGCGAAACCCGTCCTTGACCGACCAGGGCGACAGCCCCGGCGCTTCATCCAGAACAAGGCTCGCCACCGCATTCAGAGATGCCTCCAGATGCTCCGCCGGCACAGTCGTCAGCGTTTCCATATTCTCGCCGATCCAGTTCACATGATGCGTGCCCGCCTGGAACTCTTCAGAAACCGCGCAGCGGCGCAGGAAACCGGCATTCGACGGCACCCCAGCCAGTTGCGTATGCGCCAGCGTATCGGTGAGGCGCTCGAGCGCCTCATCCCGGTGATCTCCGTACACGATCAGCTTGGCAATCATGGAGTCATAGTTGGACGGCACACGGTCACCCGTCTCAAAGCCGGTATCCCAGCGGATGATGTCGCCATCTGGCTCATCCAGCAGGCCAAACTCCAGGATCACGCCCGCGCCAGGGCGGAAGCCTTCGGCGGGGTCTTCCGCGCAGATCCGCGCCTCAATGGCGTGACCGTTCAGTTCAATCTCGTCCTGCGCCAGCGGCAGTGTGCCGCCCGAAGCGACAATCAGCTGCCATTCCACCAGGTCTTGTCCCGTCACCATCTCGGTCACCGGATGCTCCACCTGCAGGCGCGTATTCATTTCAAGGAACCAGAACGTATCCAGCGCCAGCGGCTTTGATCCGTCCACGATGAATTCCACCGTCCCGGCGCCCTGATAGCCAACCGCCTTGGCCAGCTTCACAGCCGCGTCCGTCATCGCCGCGCGCACATCCTCCGGCATGCCCGGCGCAGGCGCTTCTTCCAGCACCTTTTGCCGCCGCCGTTGCAGCGAACAATCCCGCTCGAAAAGATGCACCACATTGCCGTAAGCGTCGCCAAACACCTGCACTTCGATGTGCCGTGGCTGCTGCACCAGCTTCTCCAGCATCACCCGCCCGTCGCCAAAGGCGCTTTCGGCCTCACGTACGGCGCTCAGCAGTTCGCTCTCAAGCTCGGCTGCGCCCGACACCTGGCGAATGCCACGCCCGCCGCCCCCGGCCACCGCCTTGATCAGTAGGGGATAGCCGATCTTTTCGGCCGCCTTCGTCAGCGTACCGATGTCCTGCGCCTCGCCGCGGTAGCCCGGCAGAACCGGCACGCCCGCCTCCTCGGCAATGCGTTTGGCCTCGTCCTTGGGCCCCATGGAGCGGATCGCAGAGGCCGGCGGCCCCACCCAGACCAGCCCCGCCGCCACCACGGCTTCGGCAAAGGCCGCATTCTCGGAAAGGAAGCCATAGCCGGGATGGATGGCATCAGCCCCGGTCTGTTTTGCCGCAGCAATGATCGCCTCAATCCGCAGATAGCTTTCAGGCGCAGGCGCCGGGCCGATACAAACGGCTTCATCGGCTTCGCGCACATGGCGCGCTGCGCGGTCAGCATCGGAATAGACCGCAACCGTCTCGATTCCGAGGGCGCGGCATGTAGCCATGATACGGCAGGCGATCTCGCCGCGATTGGCAATCAGGAGCTTCGTAATCATGGCGGCAGCAAGAGCCGATTTTGCTCCCAAAGACAAGTTGCAGTGCAGTGCGATGCTGTTTAGCTTGCCCGGAAAGCGAATTTCTATCCAAGGGAATCTGAGATATTGAAACGCCTTTTTCTCGCCGCCGCCGCCCTGATGATCGTCCTGCCGGCCTCTGCTGAAGCGCTCAAGACCAGCCGTGTCATCAAGGAAATGAAGCAGGCTTGCGTGGCCGAGATGAAAGCCCACAAGCAGCCAAGGTCCGGCCCTTACTGCAGCTGTGTCAGCAAAGCCGCAAATAAGTGGGTTGGCGAAGCAGAAGATGAGAAGGAAACACAGATCCGGCTCTGGTCCCTCAAGAACGATTTGCTTCCGGAGGACACCACCGACGAGCAACTCTTCGCTCGCACTTCAGAAGCCGGCATCGAAGACAATGAGATGACGGGCGCCCTCATCCTCAATTTCTACGCGATCGAAGATTTTTATACAGATTGCGCGCCCAAGGCGGAGTGATCTTCCCGGCGGCGATGGACCGTCGCCACCAGCACGAAGCTGATGATCATCAGAAGATACCATGAACCGAGCTTGGAGAAAGAGACCATCTCCCACCCATGTTCCTGGCCGGGATAGGCCCAAGCCCGCGCAAATGTTCCAAGATTCTCTGCAAACCAGATAAACACTGCCACCAGGAAAAAGCCGATCAGCAGCGGCATCGGCCTGTGGATTTCATCCGGCCGGAACCACACCAGTGTGCGCAGATAGATCAGCGCAGTGGCCGCAAACAGGCCATAGCGTATGTCCACCGTCCAGTGATGAGCAAAGAAGTTCACATAGATCGCCAGCGCCAGCAGCCCCTGCAGCCAGAGCGGCGGAAACCGCGTGAACCGGAACTCGAAGATGCGCCAGACGCGCGCGAGATAAGAGCCGACCGCCGCATACATGAAGCCGGAAAACAGCGGCACCGCGCCAATTCGCAGGAAACTCTCCTCCGGGTAGATCCAGCTGCCAGCGGATGTCTTGAACAGCTCCATGATCGTGCCCACCACATGGAACACAAAGATCACCCGCGCCTCTTCCCAGGTCTCCAGCCCAGTCAGCAACAGCCCCGCCTGCAGGGCAATCGCCGCGATCACCAGAAAGTCGTATCGGGAAAGTCCCGCCCCTTCCGGATAGAAAAAATGCGTCAGCAGAAGCAGCCCCAGCATTGCCCCGCCAAACAGGCAGGCCCAGGCCTGCTTGATGCCAAAGCTGACAAACTCGAACACGCCGAGGCTCCAGGGCCCCTTCACATATCGCGCCCGCAGCCCCTCCCGCGCCGCGTGGAGGCGGGCGCGAAGCCGGGCGGCGTCGGAGGCATTTCCATCAGGGATCATGGCTCTTTCCCTTCGCCGCCAACAGGGGCAGCAACATGGCCGGCGGGGCGCCGGATAGCGGTAAATTTCAGGCTTTGTCAGGCCGGTGCAATCGCGTAATGCTTAACGGGTCTGAAACCAAGGGGGACCCCATGGCCTATAATTCCGGAACCGGGCTCGCCAGTCTGGCAGGTGTCATTGGCGGCGGCATCGGCGCCTATCTCGGCTACAACCAAGGCCTCGTCACGGACGGCATTTCTCCCGTGCAGGGCGCGCTGATCATGGGCGCTATCGGCCTTGTCGTCGGCAGCGCAGGCGCGTTCATTCTGAAATCGCTGATGCAGTTTATCGTCTACATCATCATGTTCGCGTTGCTGGCGTACATATTCCGAGGACAGATAGAAGCGTTAACCGGAGTCAATCCAGTCACAGCGCTTGAGATCACCTTGGGTAATTTCGGCCTCAATGTAGACCTCTCCCCCGATTGACGAGACCCTGGAAGCCCGTCAGGTCTTCCAGGAGGGCGCTCGCTTTTCAAGGAAAGCGGCAATGCCCTCTTTCCCCTCTTCGGAAACGCGGCGCGCGGCAATGCGCTTGGCCGTCGTGTGCATCAGGGAATTGTCGATTTCCATCCCCGTCACGTCCACCACCAGCCGCTTTGCATCGGCCACCGCGCCAGGCGCCGCCGAGAAGACCAGTCGCGCAATATGTTCCTGCAGCTCGGCCATCTTCACATCGTCCTCAGCCACATAATGTACGAGGCCGATTTTCTCCGCATACGCCGCATCAAAGCCTTCCGCCGTCACGAACAGCGCCTTTGCCCAGCGTGGCCCGATGGCCTGCACGACGAAGGGGCTGATCGTCGCTGGCGTCAGGCCAAGGCGCACCTCTGAAAAACGGAACTGCGTTCCCGCCCTGGCAATCACCACATCGCACGCCGCCACAAGGCCCGCGCCGCCACCCATCGCCGCGCCCTGCACCAGCGCCAGCGTCATCTGCGGCATTTCGTAGAGGCGGCGAAGCATCTCGGCCAGCCGCATGGCGTCGGTCTCGTTATCCTCCCGCGTATGCGTCGCGGCCAGCTTCATCCAGTTGAGGTCCGCCCCGGCTGAAAAGGACGGGCCCTCTCCGCGCAGGATCATCATGCGAATGCTCGGCTGTTCCGAAATCATCGTGAACACATCCGTCAGCTCGGCAATCAGCTCGGCATTGAAGGCATTGTGAACA
>NZ_NCJT01000080.1 GCF_002282565.1 Hyphomonas sp. 34-62-18 | reverse complement strand
ATGGTGAAGGCGATCCAGAACACAGACCCGCGCTGCCCGCCCGTGGAAAATCTGCCCCAAGATCAAATCGAGGCGCTTGAGCTTCTCGCCTTCATCCGCGAGGCCGCCGAAGAAAACCAGGCGCCCTGAGACGGGATCTCAGCCCTTCACTAGCCAGGCCTTTTCAACGAGCTTGGTCACATCGCCCATGATTTCCGTAATGCGGAAATCCTTGGGCGTGTAAACCGCTGCCACGCCCATCTGGCGCAGGGCGCGGCCATCCTCCGGCGGAATAATGCCGCCCACAACCACAGGCACATTATCGAGGCCGAGCTTGCGCAGCTCGGCCACCGTCTCACGCACGAGATCAAGATGGCTGCCCGAGAGGATGGAGAGGCCAACGACATGGGCCTTTGCTTCCTTGGCCTGCGCAGCAATTTCGGCCGGCGTGAAGCGGATGCCTTCATAGATGACATCCATACCCACTTCGCGCCCTCGCGCGGCAATCTGCTCGGCGCCATTTGAGTGGCCATCCAGGCCCGGCTTGCCGAGCACATAAGTCAGTGTACGGCCCAAAGCCTCAGAAACGCGGGCCACCTCGGCTTTCACTTGCTCAACGTCTTCCTCGCCGCTGCTGGAAACAACCAGCGCCACGCCTGTCGGCGCGCGGAACTCGCCGAACACCTCGCGCAGAACCGTGCCCCACTCCCCGGTCGTCACCCCAGCCTTGGCGCAGGCGATGGAGGGCTCCATGATATTGCGGTTCTCCGCGGCGGCAGCGCGCAGTTCGGCCAAAGCCGTTTCGGCGGCCGCAGTGTCCCGCGCGGCGCGCCAGGCTTTCAGATCGCGCACCTGCATTGCTTCCTCGGCCGGGTCCACCGTCTGGATGGCGCCATCGCCGCCGCCGAGCGGACTTGGCTCGGTCTCGGTAAAGCGATTTACACCCACCACGGTGAGGGCGCCGGACTCAATTGCCCGTATACGGTCGATATGTGCGCCAACCAGGCTTTCCTTCATGAAGCCGATGGCTGCGGTCGCCCCGCCAATCTCGTCAATCTTCGCCAGCGTGGCGCGGGCTTTCTCTTTAAGCTCTTCGGTCTTGGCCGTGATCACATGGCTGCCATCGAAGATGTCTTCAAATTCCAGAAGGTCGGTCTCATAGGCGAGGATCTGCTGCAGGCGCAGCGACCATTGCTGGTCCCAGGGGCGTGGCAGGCCCATCGCCTCATTCCAGGCCGGCAGCTGCAGCGCGCGGCAGCGGGCCCGCTTTGACAGGGTGACTGCAAGGGCTTCCATCAGGATACGGTAGACATTGTTTTCCGGCTGCGGCTCGGTAAGCCCCAGCGAGTTCACCTGCACGCCATAACGGAACAGCAGCGCCTTGGGATCGTTGACGCCATAGCGCTCCCGCCCGATCTCTTCCCAGAGGTCGACAAAGGCGCGCATCTTGCAGAGTTCCGTTACGAAACGGACCCCCGCATTCACAAAGAAGGAAATACGACCGAAAACCGTCTCAAAGTCTGATTCTGGAACTTGCCCGCCCGCTTTCACCGTATCGAGCACAGCGATGGCAGTGGCCAGGGCATAGGCCAGCTCCTGTTCCGGCGTCGCGCCTGCTTCCTGCAAGTGATAGGAGCAGACATTCATAGGGTTCCATTTTGGAACTTCTGTGTAGCACCAGCTCACCATATCCGAGATCAGCCGCAGCGAGGGCTCGGGCGGGAACACATAGGTGCCGCGCGACAGGTATTCCTTCACGATGTCGTTCTGGGTCGTCCCGCGCAGCTTCTTGCGGTTGTCGCCCCGTTCATCGGCAAGCGCCACATACAGCGCCAGCATCCAGGCGGCCGGGGCGTTGATCGTCATCGACGTGTTCATCGTCTCCAGCGGCAGCTCGGCAAACAGCTCGCGCATGTCGCCCAGATGCTTGACCGGCACGCCCACCTTGCCGACCTCGCCTTTGCTGAGAATATGGTCGGCGTCATACGCCGTCTGGGTCGGCAGGTCGAAGGCGATGGAGAGGCCGGTCTGCCCCTTCGACAGGTTCAGCCGGTAGAGCTCGTTGGATTTCTTCGCGGTCGAATGGCCCGCATAGGTGCGGAAAATCCAGGGCTCGTCAGGTTTGTGCTGGTAGTTTCCGGCGGCTTTTGTCATGGTTTTCTGGCCTCCCCTATGTTGCGGCGCAGCATGGCTGAGCCGCCCGCCGCTGGCAAGCGGTGCCACTGCCGCACTTGCAGGCGCCTGCCTGCGCCGCCACCTACCCTGCACCAGAGATCAAGAGCCCGCCAGATACCCGTGACCCAGCCCCGCGCCACCCTCCAGACAGCCCTTGGCCTTCGCCTTGCCTCGCTGCTGGCCTTTCCCACCGGCGCCGCGCTGATGGCTATCTTCCAGCGCAGCCCGCTCGCCCTCGCCCTGCTCACCGCCGCCATGCTGGCAGTCGGCCTGTATGAACGCCGCCGCCTGGCGGCCGCGGCCGGCGCGCAGACCGCCATTTCCGGCGCCACGGTGCTGACTGGCTTTGGCTTCCGCCTCGGCCTGCTGATCGCCATCTTTGTGATCACCGTCGGCGTCCTCGCCCTTTTCCGGGACACCTCCCTCGCCCGCCAGCTTGAGCTGATCGACTTTGCCCTGATCGCCCTGCCGGCAGCGGTTGCCCTCGCCGCCAACGAGATCAGCGCCCGCATTGCCCGGCGCGAGCTGGGCGATGTTCAGAGCCAGCTGACAGCCGCATTCGGCGGCCACCCCCGCGGCCCCGCCGCCCCGGACGCTGGCGGCGACATCATCGAAGGCGAGATTATCGACGCGGATGACCCGCCTGAGCGGCGCTAATTCCGGTCAAACACAAACGGCGCGGCCACCGCCACGTCTGCGCCCATCGCCTCATAGTAAAGTTTCTGGATCTTCCGCGTCACCGGCCCAGGCCGGCCATCGCCCACCGGCCTGCCGTCCAGCCGCACCACCGGCGCCACCATCGCCCCCGCTGAGCTCATGAAAACCTCCGCCGCATTAACCGCCTCTTCCGGCGTGAAGGCGCGCTCGCTGATGGTAAACCCGCCATTCTCACGCAGCTTCATCACGCCCGCCCGCGTAATGCCGGAGAGGATCGAGGGGGAAAGGTCGCGGGTGATGATCTCGCCCTCTTTCGTGACGATCCAAGCATTGGCCGAAGCGGCCTCGGTGACAAACCCATCTTCCACCATCAGCGCCGTTTCCGCCCCCATGGCCCTGGCCGTCCGGTAGGCAAGCGCCTGGGAGAGGAGCTGCGTTGTCTTCATGTCCCGCCGTTTCCAGCGGCTGTCCTCGATGAACACGGCCCCGATGCCGTCGCGCGCCTGCGCCCCGATCAGCGGCTTGGTATCGGCATAGGCAAAGACCGTCGGCACGAACCCTTCCGGCCCGGCAAAGTCGCGCGCGTCATAAGCCCCGCCGGTAACCTGCAGATAGACCAGCCCCTCGACGAGATCATTATGCGCGATCAGCTCCCGGTGAAGGTTCGCCCAGCCTTCTGAAGTATGCGGATTGGGAATGGAAATCCCCGCCAGCGTCCGCTCCAGCCGCGCGACATGCCCCTCCAGATCGACAAACCGCCCGCCATAGACGGCCGTGACCTCATAAGCCGCATGGGCAAACAGAAACCCCCGGTCCAGCGGGGAAATATGCGCCTGCGACAGGGGAAGGAGCGCGCCATTCAGGTGAACCAGCGGGCAAATCGTCATGACTTTGATGCCTCAAGGGAAAGAACATTGATTGTGCAGCGCAACATTGACCTTGCGTCGTCTCACAACACTTGCCAGTGTGCCCGCGCCAGACGGGGCTGTGAAGACGCCGCAAAAGAGCGAGCCCGCCCCCAATGCACCAGAGACGGAGGAAGGTCCATGACCACAGAAACGGCAGGCCGGGTTAAAAAAGACATCTACGAACTCGGCGAGATACCGCCCGAGTTTCATGTGCCCAAACTGATGCATGCCTGGGCCATCCGGCGCGAGCGTCATGGCCGCCCGATGACCGCCATGCAGGTCGAGCAGGTGCCGGTGCCGGAAATCGATTCTGATGAGGTGCTCGTCCTCGTGATGGCCGCCGGCGTCAACTATAACGGCATCTGGGCCGCGCTCGGCGAACCGATCTCCCCTTTCGACGTCCACAAACAACCCTTCCATGTGGCCGGGTCAGACGCTGCCGGTATCGTCTGGGCCGTCGGCAAGCGCGTCACCCGCGTGAAGCCGGGCGACGAAGTCGTCATCCACTGTAACCAGGATGATGGCGACGATGAGGAGTGCAATGGCGGCGACCCGATGTTCTCGCCAAGCCAGCGTATCTGGGGCTATGAAACGCCCGACGGCGCCTTCGCCCAGTTCTGCCGCGTGCAGGCCCGCCAGTGCATGCCGCGCCCCAAACACCTCACCTGGGAAGAAAGCGCCTGCTACACGCTGACGCTCGCCACCGCCTACCGCATGCTGTTCGGCCACCGCCCGCATGTGCTGAAACCGGCGGATAACGTTCTCGTCTGGGGCGCTTCGGGCGGACTCGGCTGCTTTGCCGTGCAGCTCTGCGCCGTCACGGGTGCCAACGCCATCGGCGTCGTTTCGTCAGAAGAAAAGCGCGATTATGTGCTTTCCCTCGGCGCCAAGGGCGTGATCAACCGGAACGACTTCAATTGCTGGGGCCAGCTGCCGAAGGTCAACGGGCCCGAGTTCAACGACTATATGAAAGAAAGCCGGAAGTTCGGCAAAGCCATCTGGGACATCACCGGCAAGAAGGACGTCGACATTGTCTTCGAACACCCGGGCGAGTCCACCTTCCCGGTCTCTGTCTTCGTGGTGAAGCGGGGCGGCATGGTCGTCATCTGTGCAGGGACGACCGGCTTCAACCTGACCATGGATGCCCGTTTCCTCTGGATGCGGCAGAAGCGCGTCCAGGGCAGCCACTTCGCAAACCTGAAACAGGCGAGCGAAGCCAACCAGCTTGTCATCAACCGGCGCATCGACCCCGGCATGTCGGAGGTCTTTACCTGGGCCGATATTCCGATGGCGCACGAAAAGATGCTCGACAACAAGCACCTCCCCGGCAACATGGCCGTGCTCGTCACGGCGCCCAAGCCGGGCCTGCGCACCGTGGAAGACGTGCTTGCCGTGAACGGTCAGGCCTGAGGGCCATGCTCTCGCAGTCCTTTGCCGAAGGGTTTGCGCGCGACTGGCTGGCCGCCTGGAACGACCGCGACATTGAGCGTATCCTCAGCCATTATGGCGAGGACATCATCTTTCATTCGCCCCGCATCGCAAAGGTACTGGGCAATCAGGCGAGCAGCGTTCTGGGCAAGGCCGCGCTCCGCGACTATTGGACGAAAGCGCTGGCAGCCGCTCCCCAACTCTTCTTTGAGTTGGATAACATCCTTGTGGGCTCGGACGCCCTGACCATTCTGTACACAAACCATCGCGATGAGCTGGTCGCTGAAACCTTTGTTTTCGGGCCGGAAGGCAAGGTCATCCGCTCGATCGCGGCGTATCGCTGAAGGGAAGCTGCCATGCGCCTGATCTTCATCTATGGAGAGGCCGCCGCAGGCAAACTGACCGTCGCCCGGCGGCTGGCGGTTCATACCGGGCTCCCCCTCTTCCACAATCATCTGGTGGTGGATGCGGTGGCCGCCGTCTTCCCCTTCGGCTCTGAAAGCTTCATCCGCCTGCGCGAGAAGTTCTGGATGGATGTGTTCGGCGCGGCGGTGGCTGAAGACCGCTCCCTGATCTTCACCTTCGCGCCGGAGCCGACAGTGGACCCTGAATTTCCACAGCGGGTCAAAACTCTGGTTGAGGATGCTGGCGGCGAAGTCATCTTCATTGCCCTGACCGTCAGCGCCGAAGAGCAGATGCAGAGGATCGCAAACTCCAGCCGCGAGGAGTTCGGCAAACTGCGGTCGCCGGAAATCCTGGCAGAGATGAAAGAGGCCTTCATGACATCGATGGCCGCGATGCCGCCAGCCGATATCGTCATCGACACCGATCGGACCTCGGCCACTCAAGCGGCCGCCGAAATCCTCGCCCGCCTTTGACGCATAAAAAACTCCAACGGCGTTGGAGTTTTTTGGAGTTTTCTGGCCGCTCGTTGGAGTGCCGTTGGAGTTTTTGGGGGCCACTTATCCACGGGATAAGCGGCGGCCTCTCCCCCATATTATGCCTCGAACGGATCGCGCATCAGGATCACGTCTTCCCGCTCCGGAGAGGTGGAGACAAGCGCGCAGGGCTTGCCCACCAGCTCCTCAAGGCGGCGTACATAGACAACCGCTTCGGCGGGCAGATCCGCCCAGCTGCGCGCCCCGCGGGTCGATCCGCTCCAGCCTTTCAGCGTCTCGTAGACGGGCTCAACAGCGGCCTGATCGGTTAGGCCGGCAGGGTAGTAATCAATCGTCTTGCCGTTCAGCCTGTAGGCCACGCAAACCTTGATTTCCTCAAATCCATCAAGGACATCCAGCTTCGTCAGCGCCAGGCCGTTGACGCCCGAAGTGGCGCACGCCTGGCGCACCATAACCGAGTCAAACCAGCCGCAGCGGCGCGCCCGGCCGGTATTTGTGCCAAACTCATGGCCCACGGTTCCGAGCCGCTTGCCGATGTCATTGTCCTGCTCGGTCGGGAACGGCCCGGCGCCCACGCGCGTGGTGTAGGCCTTCGCAAGGCCCAGAACATAGGACACAGCCCCCGGCCCGACGCCTGACCCTGCCGAGGCATTGCCGGCCACAACGTTGGAAGAGGTCACGAACGGGTAAGTGCCATGGTCCACGTCCAGCATCACGCCCTGGGCGCCTTCAAACAGGATGCGGCTGCCGCGGCGAACCTTCTCGTCCAGCAGTTTCCAGACAGGCTGGGCATAGGCCAGAACCTGCGGCGCGATCTCCAGAAGCGCGGCTTTGAGGGCTGCGCCATCAGGCTCGGGCAGGTCGAGCCCGGCACGCAGCGGGCGGTGATGGGCCAAGAGGCGTTCGATCTTCATGTCGAGCGCGGCAGGGTCGGCAAGGTCGGCCACGCGGATGGCGCGGCGGCCCACGCGGTCTTCATAGGCCGGGCCGATGCCGCGCTTGGTGGTGCCGATCTGGGCCGCGCCAAGGGCGCCTTCGCGGGCCGCGTCGATATCCTTGTGCCAAGGCAGGATCAGGGAGGCGTTGTCGGCCAGAACCAGACTTTCCGGAGAAACTTCAATGCCTTGCGCGCGAATGCCGTCGATTTCGGTCAACATGTGCCAAGGGTCGACCACCACGCCATTGCCGATGACCGACAGCTTGCCGCCGCGCACGAGGCCGGAAGGCAAGAGCGCCAGCTTGAAGGTCTTGCCGTCGATGACAAGCGTGTGGCCGGCATTGTGCCCGCCCTGGAAGCGGACCACGACATCGGCCCGGCTCGACAGCCAGTCGACGATCTTGCCTTTGCCTTCGTCGCCCCATTGAGCCCCGACGACCACTACTCCTGCCATGAACCTGCTCCGTTGTTCAGCCGCGGCGACAAGGGCAGCATTCGGCAGGCAATTGCAAGGGGCCTTTTGCCACCCCTTGCGGCAGACCTATTCGCCGAACGCGTAGCGGACGCGGACACCAATATTATCAAGGCCCTGGTTACGGCCATTGCCCAGGATCTGGCCATGGCTGAGATGTTCATACATCAGCTGCACGCCCCAGGGACCGGCCAAATCCCTGTTGAGGGAGAGGCTCGTGCGGAAAAGATCACGCGAGCCGAGGAAGACCTTGCTTTCAGAGATTGGGTTATTGCGCGGATCGCCCTGCGGGAATGGGAAATCCAGTTCACCATCGTGCACCACATAGCCGACGCCAGGCTCCAGCGACCAGCCTTCCGCAAAATCCCAGTTCCAGTGCAGCCCGGCGCCGCCAAAGCTCGTATCGCCAGCTGTATTCACACTGCCCATGACATAGGGCCGCGGGCTCCAGATAAGATTGAGAAAATCAGGGGAGCTGAAGACGATTTCGCCGTTGATGTTGGGCCCGTCTTCCTTGTCGGCATTGTCGCAATCAAGAACGCACAAATTGTGCGCCATGACACCAAGGCGCACCTCATCAATGACCTGAGCTGACGCAGAAGCGGAAAGGGCGGCGGCAGAAGCAATCAAGAGAGCGGCGCGGCGCATGAGAAGCCTTTCATGACGTTTCGGTCATCAGGCATCACGCCACTCTGGGCCTCCCGTCAAGTGTGGCCGGACGGTCACGCCCGGCCACCCCTTTTGACTTCAGAACGACAGGACTTTCGCATACCGCACCTGCGGCAGGCCGTTCAGCTTTTCCATGATTGCGGCCGGCGGGGTTGAGTCGATGCCGATGAGGGCGATCGCCTCCCCGCCCGCTTCCTGGCGGCCAAGGTGGAAGGTCGCGATGTTGACCTTCGCCTCGCCCAGCATCTGGCCAAGCGCGCCGATAAAGCCCGGCTTGTCGATATTGTTCACATAGAGCGTGACGGGCGAAAAGTCGCCCTCCAGCGCCATGCCCTTCACCTCGACAATGCGCGGCTTGCCGGCGATGAGCGCGCCGGCCAACGTGCGCCAGCCACCCTCGGGAGAATTTTTCGTCTGCTTGGTTTTCACCTTGATGCGGATCAGGCTGTCATAGACAGGGCTGGTCTCGGTCTTGGTCTCGGTCAGCTTGACCCCGCTTTCGGCCAGGATCGCCGGGGCCGACACCATGTTCACATCCCCCCGCGAAGCCCGCATCAGCCCGGCCAGCAACGCCGCCGTGATCGGCTTGCGGTTCAGTTCAGAGACTTCGCCCTCATACTCGATGACGACCTCATCATATCCGTAGTCGGAAATCTGACCGGCAAAGCTGCCGAGCTTTTCGGCAAGCGCCGCGAAGGGTTTCAGGCGCGGGGCTTCCTCGGCAGTCACCGAGGGCATGTTGAGGGCGTTGGTGACAGCGCCTGTGAGGATATAGTCCGCCATCTGCTCGGCCACCTGGAGGGCCACATTCTCCTGCGCCTCGTTGGTGGAAGCGCCAAGGTGGGGCGTGGCGACAAAGTTCTTCTTGCCGAAGAGGATGTTTTCCTTGGCAGGCTCAACCGCAAACACGTCAAACGCCGCCCCCGCCAGATGGCCGGATTCCAGCAGTTCGGCCACGGCCTCTTCGTCCACCAGGCCACCCCGGGCACAGTTGACAAGGATGAGGCCTTTCTTTGTCTTCAGAAGATTATCGCGCGACAGGATGTTGCGAGTCTGATCCGTAAGCGGAACGTGCAGCGTGATCACATCAGCGCGTTTCAGCAGTTCGTCCAGTTCCACCTTCTCCACGCCGAGCTCAAGAGCGCGTTCTGCCGTGAGGAAAGGATCATAGGCGATGACCTTCATCTTCAGGCCAATGGCACGCTCAGCCACGCGGCTGCCGATATTGCCGGCCCCGATCAGGCCAAGCGTCTTGAAGGAAACCTCAACGCCCATATAGCCAGACTTCGGCCATTTGCCGGCCTGGGTGTCCGCATTCGCGGCCGGGATCTGGCGGGCAGCGGCAAACATCATGGCGATGGCGTGCTCGGCCGTGGTGATGGCGTTGCCAAAGGGCGTATTCATCACCACAACACCTTTGGCGGTGGCAGCCTTGATGTCGATGTTGTCGACGCCGATACCAGCCCGGCCAATAACTTTGAGATTTGTGGCCGCGGCGATCACATCGGCGTCCGGCTTGCAGGCCGAGCGCACAGCAAGACCATCATACTCCGGAATGATCTTGATCAGATCTTCCTTGGACAGACCAACCTTGATGTCGGTCTCAATGCCGCGCGCCTTGAAGATCTCGACGGCGGCAGGAGAAAGCGTATCTCCAATAAGGACTTTAGGCATTCTTGGCTCCATGGCGCCAGTCGGCGCGGGTGAGTTGATAAACAAGGCAATCATCGGGGCCGAA
>NZ_NCJT01000079.1 GCF_002282565.1 Hyphomonas sp. 34-62-18 | reverse complement strand
TTCGCCATTCAGAAGGCCATGCTGGCAATAGAAATTGATGGCGGCATTCATAATCTTGATGCCGTGCGACTGCGCGATGAACTGCGGCAAGCGGATCTCGAGCTACGCGGGTGGCAGGTTCTGCGCTTGTCTGCAGAACAAGCCATGGATGCCGACTCGACAGTGCGGATCGTGATAGAAACCCTCGGCATCTAGGACGCGGATCCCGAGCCGCGCGTCCAGCTGATGGGCAGCGCCCCCTCACCCCGGGCCCCTCTCCCAAGGGAGAGGGGGGATATCCTACCCCCACACACCCAATCGGCTCAGATACCGCCTCCCCCGCGCCCGTCCTGCCCTTCAGTGCTTGCGCCCCCGCGCCTGCGATGCTCAGAAACAGGCTGGGTAAGCGGAGGGCCAATCCATGTCGTTTCTGAAATCGCTGTCGGCGCAGGTGCTCGCCGCCCTCTTTCTCGGTCTCATCGGCGGCGCGCTTGTGGCCGGCTCGGGCGAGCCGCCCGAATGGTTGCCGGAAACAGCCCAGGCCATCGGCTCGGTCTGGCTCGGCTGCCTGCAGATGACCGTCATCCCGCTTGTCTTCTCCCTGCTGGTGGTTGGCGTCGCCGCCGTTTCTGATGCGATGACGGCCGGCCGCCTCGCCATCCGCGCCGTCCTCTGGTTCTCGCTTCTGCTGGTGGCCGCCATCGTGCTCACCTTCATCGGCATCGAAGCCGCCCTCGCCGCCTTTCCGGTGAACAAGGAAAGCGCCCGCGCCCTGATCGCCGGCGCCGCCGGGGGCGAGGTCGCTGCGCCGCAGACGATAGACTTCGCCGCCTGGCTCACCTCGCTCGTCCCGTCCAACCCGCTGGCCGCAGCCGCCAGCAACGCCATCCTGCCGCTGGTCATCTTTGCCCTATTCTTCGCCTTCGCCATCACCCGCCTGCCGGAGGAGCAGCGCATCCTGCTGGTGAAGTTCTTCGATGCGGTGGCCGATACGATGATCGTCATCGTCAAATGGGTGCTGCTTGCCGCGCCCCTCGGCGTCTTCGCCCTGGCGCTCACGCTCGGCCTGCGCGGCGGCCTCGGCGCCACCGGCGCCCTTTTCCATTATGTGGTGCTTGTCTCGGCAGGCTGTATCGCCGTGGCGCTGATCTCTTATCCGCTCGCCGCCATTTTCGGCGGCGTCGCGCCGCTGCGCTTTGCCCGCGCCGCGGCAGAGGCCCAGGTCGTCGCCTTCTCCACCCAGTCCTCCATCGGCACCCTGCCGGTGATGGTGGAAACCGCCCGCCGCAATCTCGGCGTCCCCGAACATGTCGCCGGCCTCGTCCTCCCCCTCTCGGTCGCCGTCTTCCGCCTCACCAGCCCGGTCGCCAATCTCGCCGTGGTTCTCTTCATCTGCCATGTCTCCGGCATCACGCCGACGCCCGGCCAGATGATCGCCGCCGGCCTCGTCGCCTTCGCCGTCTCCATTTCCTCGGTCGGCCTGCCCGGCCAGGTCAGCTTCTTCGTCTCCGTCGCCCCCATCTGCTTCGCCATGGGCGCCCCGATCGAACTTCTCCCCCTCCTCCTCGCCGTCGAAGTCATCCCCGACATCTTCCGCACCGTCGGCAACGTCACCGCAGACCTCGCCGTCACCACCATCCTCAACAAGGGCGACAAAGGCACCCGCAAAATCGCCTCTGAAACGGCCTGAATTGTAAGGCGCTGTTTAAGCGGATCATCTTCCAGCAACGAGGGAGTTTTCCGGAAAAACTCCGACGGCGCGGCGCTCCCCTGCCTCGCCTTACAGGCGCGCGCTTTGCCATGAGGGGGGCGCATATATATTCTTTCAGACTATTGCCGTTCTGGTGGAATTTGATTTTTTGAGGACTTAGAACGCCGCCGCTTGAAGGTTACGAGGGCGACCTTAGAAGGTTCGCCGGTGGTCCGAAGGGCCGACAACCGGTTTACGAGCGGATGGATCTTGCAACGGACCGATTGGTTCAGTTCCGGCACTGCAGCGATGAGAATAAGGCCTTCAGCTCGCCCATGCGCGAAAGGATTAGAGCAGGACAGTCCCGGTCGTCATCATGGAGCAGTTATTGCATTAGTCTTTATTGATGACCAAGGCGGATGAGGCAAGACGCTCTTTCACTGCTTTGGTGACCCTCAAGGCTTGGTTGCTCTAATGCGCCTCCTACATACAAAATGTACCAGAGCCGGCAAAGGATGCCATACAAACGATCAAAAGGCGTTTCACGCAGCTTCATCGTGTTGCAAACCGTTTCAGGCGGAATAAAGGCTTTCCCTTTTTATTTCTGAGGATGCGCTTCTGGAGCGGCCAGAGCGTGTTACGGGACGAGGACGACCTTGCCGACGACCTCGCGGCTGCGCATCATGTCGAAGGCGCGGCGCCAGTCCGCCAGGGGCACTTCGGCGTGGATGCAGGGTTTCACCTTGCCCTCTTCGGCCCATTTCCAGATGGCTTCGAGATTCTGGCGGCCTTTCTCCGGGAACTGACGGCCATATTCCCCGGCGCGGACACCGACGACGGAGAAGCCCTTGATGAGGGGCATGTTCACGCTGACGGTGGGGATGCGCCCCGATGTGAAGCCGATGACGAGCAGCCGGCCATCAAAGGCGATGCAGCGCACGCTTTCATCAAATACGTCGCCGCCGACCGGATCGTAGATCACGTCGGCCCCGCGCCCGCCGGTCAGCGCCTTGACCTCTTCCCGGAAACCGCGCGTGACGTTGATGACATGATCGGCGCCGCGCGCCTTCACGGTTTTCAATTTTTCATCCGACGCCGAGGTGGCAATGACAGTGGCGCCCAGGAGCTTGCCGACTTCGACCGCCGCCATGCCGACGCCGCCGCTGGCGCCGTGGACGAGCAGGGTTTCGCCCGGCTGGAGATTGCCCCGAATGGCGAGCGAGACATAGGCGGTGAGATAGGCCGCGCCATAGGCCGACGCCTCCGCAAAGGAGAGCGCGGCGGGCTTCTTGCGCAGGCCGGCGGCAGGCAGGGTGATGTATTCGGAGAAGGCGCCGATGCGGCTACCGCCGGTGACTTCATCGCCGGGCTTAAATGCCGTGCCCCCCTCCCCCACAGCGTCCACCACTCCGGCAAGCTCCATACCCAAGGTGAAGGGAAGCTCCGGCTTCAACTGGTATTTTCCCTCCGTCATCAGAAGGTCCGGGAAGTTGAGGCTGGCGGCCTTCACCGCCACGCGCACTTCACTGGGCTTTGGCTCCGGCACCGGCAAATCCTGGATACCCGTACCGGCAAAGTCCGGGGCGAGCTGACTGACTACAAGAGATTTCATTACTTCTTTGCCGCGTAAAAATCGTGAACCATGCGCGCGATTTCGGCGCAGGCCGCACGCGAGCCGGGCGAGAGGAAGGTGAACGCCGTGAAGGCGTGGGCGAGATTGTCGTAGCGCTTGTGTTTGACCTTCACGCCGGCAGCCTTCAGGCGCTCCGCGTACTCATCGCCTTCATCCACCAGCGGATCATGCCCGGCGGTGATGACAATGGCGGGCGGTAGGCCGGAAAGGTCTTTCTCCTGGCCGGGCGACACGTTGAGATCGGTATAATCAAACCCTTCGGGCAGATACTGCTTCATGAACCAGTCCATCGTGTCCTGGCTGAGGGAGAAGGTTTTGCCGAAGGCGGTTTTCGAAGGGTAGTGTTTCGAAATGTCGATGGCCGGATAGATGAGCAGCTGGAGCGCGGGCAGCGGGCCACCTTCGCGTTTCATCCGCTGACTGATGATAGCAGAGAAGTTGCCGCCCATACTGTCACCGCCGACCGCCGCCTTGCCCGCCGGAGCGCCGTATTTCTCCGCATTCGCCACGGCCCATTTATAGGCGGCGAAGCAATCATTGAGGCCGGCCGGATAGATATGCGGGGGCGCGAGGCGATAGTCGACCGAAAGCACAGGCGCCTGGGCACCCTGGGCGAGCATGCCGCAAAAGGCGTGGCAGGTGTCCAGGTCTCCGATGACGCCGCCGCCCATATGGAAATAGACGATCAAGGGGTGGCGCGGGTCCTGCGAGGCGGGCGTGTAGAGGCGCACGGGGATCTGGTTGGCGTCCGGCCCCGGAATGGTGAACTCCTCCACACCGACACCGCCGGGCAGCTTGTCCTGAAACAAGGCAAGCTGGGCTTTCACCGCCTGCTGGACCATCTCTGCCGGAAGGGTGGACATGGGCGGGGCGTTGCGGCCGTTCCAGGCGACCAGCTGAAGCTGGGGCTCCAGCGTGCGGCCTTCGATGGTCATGGGCTTGCCGCCCGCCATGTTGACGATCATGCCGCCGGGCAGGCTGGCGATTGCCTTGGCGATCGTGCGCTGAAGGCTCATGGAACTTCCTCCCTCTTGTCTCACTGCGGGAAGAAGGTGACGGCATTTTCGCGCGCCGCCAAGGGGTTCCCCGGCGGCGGGAGGGTTATCTCTGCGCGTCGAGCGTTTTCATGCCCGAAAGCAGCAGCGTGCAGGCAAAATGGGTGGCGCCTTCGACATCCACCGGGCGGCGCTTCAGCATATAGTCGCCCATCTCGCGGGCGATGCCGATGGCGGCGGCGGTGAGATATTCGGTGTCGACGGTGGGCTTGATGCCCTGTTTTTCGAGGATGTGCTCCAGATCGGCCCGGATTTCCTGGGCGACGGCCTGCATCTCTGGCGTATCGACGCGCACCCCGATGAGGGCGATGTGGGGGGCGCCGCTGTCGATCGCCTCTTCATTCTCCCGCGCGATGAAGCCGAAATAGGCGCGGTAAGCATGTTCCATATAGTCTTCGAGGCTTTCGGCGCGGGCGCGGACATCGGCGAGGCGCGAGCGGAAACGCTGGGTGGAATCTTCGGCGATCGCCTGGAAGACTTCCTCTTTCGACTTGAAATAATTGTAGAAAGTGCCCGAGGCGAGCTCTGTTTCCCGGATGATGTCGCGCACCGTGGTGGCTTCAAAGCCGATGCGGGCGAAGACCTGCCGACCCGCCTGGAGGATCGCCCGGCGATTGGCGGCCTTGGTGCTGGCGCGCTTGCCGGAGAGGGTGGCGGGCGATGTGGTCTCAACCATGGAGGGGTTCCCGAATAACGTAGGCCGACACTGCACCGGGCGTCATCTCGCGTCAACTTTGCGATCTCGTAGAGCAGCCATGCGTCTGGCATCGGGGGATCTCCGCCCTGCCCGGCTGGGGCTATGCGCGCCAGTGGAGGGCCTCGCCCGCGCGGCGGCAAGTCCGGTTCAATACGCAGACGCTACTGGATCTCCTCGGGCGGGCGGCCGGGGCGGCTTTTGTAGCCGGGGATGGACCAGCCGAACTTCATCGCGCCGCCGCGGATGGCGAAGGCGACGAGGGTGGCGGGGATGGCCGCCATCATGACCGAAAGCCCGGCAAGGTGCAGCCCGGTATAGGTGGCGGCGCCGGCGAGGGCAGCCGTGATGTAGATCTCCGGGCGCAGGAGGATGCAGGGCTCGCCGGCCAGCTGATCGCGCAGGATGCCGCCGAAGCTGGCAGTGATGACGCCCATCACCACGGCGATGACGGGCGAGCCGGTGACCGCGAGCGCCTTCCACGCGCCGAACACGCTGTAGGCCGCCAGCCCCAGCGCATCGAGCCAGAGGAGCAGCTTGTAGCGGGACTCAAACAGGTGGGCGGTGAAATAGACGAGGATGGCGGTGACGAGGCAGATCATCAGATAGTCGTGATTGACCACCCAGAAGACCGGCACATCGAGGATGAGATCGCGCACCGTGCCGCCCCCTACCCCGGTGAAGGCCGCGAAGAAGAGGAAGCCGATGATGTCGAGCTGCTTGCGGGAGGCGGCCAGCGCGCCGGTGGCGGCGAAGACGGCGATGCCCGCATAGTCAAGGATCAGGATGGGGTTCATGGCGCGCTCCCGGAGTGGACGGGAGAGGCATGGGGGAGAGCGGCGGGGGCGTCAATTGGGGGAAGCGACTACGATGCGTCCAGCCGAACCTAGCCGGTAGCTTCGCTTTGGCTAAAGGTATCATAGTGCTTTTTGATGTGCTGTGGCAGAAAGCAGGATGAATGCGGATGCATGTGTTGTCCGCCGCCATAGCTGTCAAAAACGATGACTTGATCTTCGACGAGCCGCTTCGCAATTGAACTTTTCTCGGCTTCTCTCCCCAAAAATTCTTTCATTCGTTTCTGTATCGATTGGCCACCGCTGAAACTAGGAAACTCAAGCCCATTAAAGCATCCAGGATCATCGGATGCACATGCGTAAGCGAATCTCAGAGGAAATGCCGCATCCCTACCCTGCAAGGATTTCTCGACAAGATGTACAATTCCCATCACAGCTTTCTGCGCGAGCTGATCCTTGCAAAAATTGCAGGTCTCGGCGTCCGCAATATTTCCATGCTCGAAAAAGGGCAGAAAATCCTTCCAGGGGTTAGCTGACGTCCGCTTCAATGGAGATTGAAGAATAGAACTGACTGGGTACCACGCGCTTCGTTCTTCTTTAAGCAAGACAAATATCACCCAAAGATAAGATGAGAAATAGCTCGACACCGTATCTGCGCGAGCTGCTTGCAAATCCCCAACTGGATTCTCCACACCCACTATCGACGATTGCAGCAGATCCGTTGGCTGAGTTTCCGTCAAATGCAAAACAGGTCTTTCATCCTGAAGCCCCGTCCATGATTGCCGAATAAACTCCGGCAGCTGGTTCCCCATAAATTTTGAATCCGTGAGCTTGCTGAGCTGCAGCCTTCCTTCAACGCGCGCATTGATTGCCATGACACCCTCATAGCCTTGCGCCAGTCTATTCAGTTTACCAGAGAGAAATGTCCTTTCACCGACAATCTCGATTGAATTGTTTTCATCTCCATAGCCATACTGAAGGGAGATATAGGTGCCCGCCGAGAGCCCGCAATTGCTTGAGCAGATGGGAATACTGGGACCCCACATGAGCCAGCAGTTATAAATGAACATTTGCAACTGACGGAAATCTCTTGCAAACGCGTTGGAGTTAGGAAGGCCTAATTCCGCAAAGTCCTCCGTATCAGAATTAAATTTATTCAAAATCTTTTGCCATTTTTCGTTAAACTTAACGAGGAGGCCTGAAAGCAGGTGTTGTGGGCTAACAAAGCCCTGGCTGATCCGGATAGGGCAAATGAATTTGAGCTCGTCCGAGCCCCTCCGCTGAATCTCACGATCAACAGTTCTTACGACAATTAAGTACCTAGATATTGTCTCCATCAGGCCTGTGACGTCACCCGCGTCATCAACTTCAATGGTCTGTTTGCCTGGCGTGTAGATAGCCGACATACGTTTACGCCAAGCAGCAAGGCGCTCTTTGTGTTTTTTCTTTTCCGCGAGGCGCGCCTGCCGCGTGTATGATTTTATACGCACCGTGTTTCCGTCTTCATCGAGCGGAGGCCAACTGCGGACCGGTCTGGGGTCGAAAATTTCGTGCTCGATCCGCATTCTGGCACGCTTAAAGAAAGTTAAGCGCTGGTTTTTCTCGAAGACCCTCATCTGGGCCGCGATACCGAAAAGCGTTTGATAGACGAGCCAGGCTCTCGATCTTTCCGTGCCTGCGTAGACATTTCGAAACAGCTGAAAGCTTTTCGAAAACTGGCCCAAGAAGATAAATCCAATTGCTGCTGCTATAGCCGAAATAATGGTAATGAGGAGCACGAGGGCGCTGTGCCGCTGCGACATGACCTCCAGAGCGGACCAGAATGAGTTCATCAGGTCCATAATTCCCCCCTATATGTATCCTGCCATCATTGAGTTGAGCCAACTCCTTGGAACCTCATTGGCGGCACATTGCGCTCAAGATAAAAAGGGATCGAAAGCAAGCGTCAACCATGAATTGAGCGGGTGTTGCGATTTAGCGGATAAATTTTGTAAATGCCAAGCTATGGTCATTTGGTGCCATCTAATTCGGCATCACGTAGCCCCGACACCCTCCGCCAGCTGAGCATCGCGTTTCTTGCGGCGGCGGATGGATTGGAGGAGGCCGTAGGCGATGCGGATGGTGAGGAGGAGGAGGACGCCCAGGAGGGGCTGGTCCATGCCGAGGGTGAGGAGCGTGCCCAGGAGGATGGCGAAATGGAGGGTGATGATCCGGTCGTAAGGCAGGAACATTTCCATGAAGGGATTGGCCTCCCGCGCCTCGCCCCGGCCGACATAGTCGCGCGCGAAATAGGCCGCGTTGACGGCAATGATGGCGCCTACGAACAATGCCATCCACGCGCCCGAGCCGAGCGCCCATGTGATGAGGCCGGTGAAGCTGGTGCCGTTGGCGTCGGGCATGGCGATCTGGCGGAGGAAGAGGCCGTGGCCATAGCAGAACAGGCCATAATGCACGCAGAAGAAGGGCACGGTGAACAGGCAGATGGCGAGCATGGCCGGGCGGTAGACGCCGGTTGTCAGCATCCGCAGGATTGTGAAGGCGCCGATGACGAGATTTTCCAGCCAGTAGAGCGCGACCAGCGGGGCAGCGCCCCAGCCAAAGGCAGCGATGGCCAGCAGCGGCAGAAGGTCTACCGTGAGGCTGGCCCAGGAGAGCGGGTCGCGGAAGGCGCCGCGCAGCAGCGTGAGTGTTTTCTGCATGGGGAGGATCCTTGTTCTGATTGCGCGCGCGCCTCAGGCGGCGGCGGGGCCGAGCGGCGCAGCGGGGACTGCCTCTGGCTGCTGACGATCCCGTTTCATCCGGCGGCGGACGGCCAGGAGAACGCCGAAGGCGACGCGGATGAGGATCAGGAGAAAGACGCCGAGCAGCGGCTCGTCCGTACCAAAGGCGAACATGGCGCCCAGGATGATGGCAACGTGCAGGGTGACGATGCGGCCATAGGGGGCGGTCATTTCCGCGTCGAGTTTCGTGCGGGTAATCTCTCCGCGGGCGATGAAGTCAACGAGGAAGAAGACAAGGTTTACCGCGAGGATGGCGCCAAGGAACCAGAGCATGTGCGGCCCCGTGCCGAGCGCCCAGCCGATGAGGCCCTGGGGCGATGGGAGGCCGAGGGTCTGGTCAGCGAAGGTGGCGATGAAGATGCCGTGGCCCCAGCAGAAGGCGCCATAATGGAAACAGAAGAAGGGCACGAGGAAGAAGGCCGCTGCGCCGGCAATCTCACCCTTCGCCAGCTGGGTGATCCCTGCCCCGGCCATGCGCGCGGCGGCGAAGAGGCCGATGACGAGGTTCTCAAGCCAGTAAAGCGCCACCAGCGGCGTGGCGCCCCAGCCGAACTGCAGAATGGCCCAGAGGGGCAAGAGGTCCACGGCAAGGTTCAGCCAGGAGAGCGGGTCTGCATAGGCACGCGCGATGAGCGATGTTGACAGGTTGAGCTTCATGGCGATCCCCCCGAGGCGTTGCCTTGAGGGGCATTGTGCAGATCAATACCCGGCCTGCAACGCCCCTTCATAGGGGGGGAAGGAGAAGGGATCATGGCTGGTGAGGCCGAAGGAGCCCTTGGGATTGTCGATATTGCCGGTGAGGATCTCGTAATGCAGATGGGCGGCCTGGGCATTGCCGGTGGCGCCCATCTGGCCGATGGGCTGGCCAAAGCCGATGGACACGCCGGGCGCAATGCCGGGGGCGAAATAATCGAGATGGGCGTAGCGGGTGTAAACCCCGTGGCCATGATCAAGCACGACATTCAGGCCATAGCCGGAGGCGTTGCGCGCTTCCACCACCCTGCCCGGCCCGCCGGAATAGACCACGCCGGGCGGGCGGCTGGTGAGGTCTATGCCATTATGCGCGCGCCCGTCACGCAGGCCATAGCCAGAGGAAAGGCACACATCATTGACCGGCGAGGATGCCAGGATGATGCCAAAGGCAACAATGATGGGCTTGAAATCGGTGAGCCAGCGGTCGCCATCCATGGGCGGGGCATTGGAGACGCGCATGCCGGGACAGGCGCGCAGATAGGCGTTGGGCTGGAACGGGCCC
>NZ_NCJT01000329.1 GCF_002282565.1 Hyphomonas sp. 34-62-18 | reverse complement strand
AGGATATGAAGGTTCACTTCCCGATCCAGATCAAGGGCGGGCTGTTTGGAAAGCGCAAACCTCTGAAAGCCGTCAACGGTGTAAGCTTTGACCTTAAGCCCGGCGAAACTCTGGGCGTGGTCGGAGAATCCGGATGCGGAAAATCAACACTGGCACGGGGGGTGCTGCGCCTCATACCGCCGACAGCCGGCACGGTTGCCTGGCTCGGCAAAGACATCGCCAGGGCCAGCCGCAGCGAAATGGATGGCCTGCGTGACGACCTTCAGATCGTCTTTCAGGATCCGCTCGCCAGCCTTGACCCGCGCATGACGATTGGCGCGTCCGTGGCTGAACCTCTTCTGGTGCATGAACCAGGCCTCTCCCGCGCAGACCGCGAGGCCAGGGTGCGCGAAATCCTGCCGAGGGTCGGGCTCGATCCGGCCCTCATCAACCGCTATCCGCACGAACTCTCCGGCGGCCAGAACCAGCGTGTCGGCATTGCCCGCGCGATGATCCTGAAGCCGAAGCTCGTCATCTGTGATGAAGCTGTCTCAGCCTTGGATGTCTCCGTGCAGGCACAGGTTGTGGACCTGCTGATCGAACTTCAGAAGGAGTTCGGGCTGTCCATGATCTTCATCAGCCATGACCTCGCCGTCGTGCGGCAGATCAGCCACCGGGTGATGGTTCTGTATCTTGGCCGGATCGTCGAGCTGGCCGACCGCAACGCGATTTATGAAGACGCGCGTCACCCCTATACGCAGGGGTTGATCGCTGCGGTTCCAAATGCCGATCCGCGCGGTGAACGGGCCCGCGAACGGGTCAAGCTGATCGGCGACCTGCCAAGCCCGCTCGACAGCCGTGCAGCGCTCCGCTTCCTGAAGTCAAAGCTGGTGGATGATCCGGATGTGGATCAGTATCAACCGCAACTGGTTGAAGTGGGCCAGAACCATTGGGTGGCCGAACACGACCCGGCGCCCGGCGCAGCGGGATTGCTTGTAAATTAACCCCCGCCCGAATAGGGTGCGCCCGCTTTGCCGGAACCCTGACCATGCCCGATACATTGACCCCTTCTCTGCCCGTCACCCTGGCCGACATACAGGCTGCCGCCAAAGTGCTCGAAGGGCAGATCGAGCGCACCGAGCTGGCTCACTCCAAGACGCTCTCGGCGATTACCGGCGCGCAGGTATGGGTTAAACTCGAGAACCGGCAGTTCACTGCGGCCTTCAAGGAACGCGGGGCGCTCAACAAGCTGGTGAAGCTCTCAGAGAAGGAAAAGAAGGCTGGCGTCATTGCTGCCTCTGCGGGCAACCATGCGCAGGGGGTTGCCTATCATGCCCGCCGTCTCGGCATTCCGGCGACCATCGTGATGGCTGAAACCACGCCCTTCAACAAGGTGGAGCACACCCGCGATCATGGCGCCCGCGTGGTGCTGGAAGGCATGATCTTCGACGAGGCCAAGGAATACGCTCTGAAACTCGGGGAGAAGGAAGGCCTGACTTTCATTCACCCGTTCGATGACGCAGACATCATCGCCGGCCAGGGCACAATTGCGCTGGAAATGCTGGCCGACAATCCTGACCTCGACACGCTCGTCGTGCCCATCGGCGGGGGCGGCCTGATCAGCGGGATCGCTACGGCCGCCAAGGCTCTGAAACCCGATATCAAGATCATTGGGGTGGAAGCGGCAATGTATCCCTGCATGCACGCCGCTCTGCGGGGCAAATCGCCGAAAATGGGCGGGGCAACGATCGCCGAAGGCATCGCGGTCAAGGAAGTGGGCGAGCTGACGCGGCGGATCGCGCAGGAACTCGTCGATGACATCGTCCTCGTCGAGGAAGAACATCTCGAACGCGCCATCACCCTCTTTGTTGAAGTCGAGAAAACCATCGCCGAAGGCGCTGGCGCAGCTGGTCTCGCGGCCCTTCTGGCCCACCCTTCCCGTTTCTATGGACGGAAAGTCGGCCTGGTCCTGTGCGGCGGCAATATTGACACGCGCCTTCTCGCCTCGGTCCTGACGCGCGCCCTTGTCCGCGAGAACCGGCTCGCCCGTATCCGCATTGTCGGGGATGACCGTCCAGGATTGCTGGCCCTTGTTTCCAAGATCATTGGGGAGCAGGGCGCCAACATCATGGAAGTGGCCCACAACCGGATCGCGCTGGACGTGCCCGCGAAGGGCGCGGAGTTTGACATTCTCATGGAAACCCGCGACAGCCAGCACACGCAGGAAGTCATCGATGCGCTCGCCCAGGCTGGGTATCCCCCCCGCGCGATTTAGGGCACCCGCCTCGACCGCGTGACTAAGCGGCGAAACCAGCCTAGAGAGCAACCGACCGTTCTGCCCTTCAGGAGGCCTGCGCCATGTTCCGCACTCTTTTCGTTGCCGCAGCGCTCAGCCTGTCGCTGATCGCCTGCACCCCTCAATCCACTGGCAATGCCGAGGAAGCCGCCATGA
>NZ_NCJT01000328.1 GCF_002282565.1 Hyphomonas sp. 34-62-18 | reverse complement strand
TCCGTGAAGAGAAGACCGCCATCGGGAAGGAAAGCCATGCCCCAGGGTTGTTCGGCGGGTGTCACGAGTTCGAGGCTGACGCCTGTGACGGCGCCGGGCTCTGCCGGCGCGGTGACCGGGGCTTGGGCCGGAATGGGCGCGGACGGCTCTCCGCAGGCGGAAAGGATGAGGGCAAGCGGGCCGAGAGCGGCGAGGCGGGAAAAGACGGACATACCGGCTCCTGTGAAGGTGAGGGTCTGGAAATGTGCTGAAATCTGGCTCGGTGCAGAGATAGGCGCTTATCGCCTCAGCGCCAATGAAAAAGGGGCGGCCCCTGAAAGGCCGCCCCCCGATTTTCAGGCTGAACGCCCGCTTACCAGTTCTTCGTGACCGCGATGCCGTAGGTGCGCGGCTCGTTCAGGAAGATGTTGGTGTAGAGACCCGAGGAGTCATCCGTCAGATACGCGCCGGTGATGGCGGTCTCGTCGAAGATATTCTTGCCGAACAGCTCGACGCGGACGCCTGCCGGATCGTTGGTGAACGCCAGCGAGACGTTCATGTTATCCCAGCTCGGCAGCTCGTCGAGGGGCGAGTTGTAGACCCGGCTCATGCTTTCGGACTGGCGGTAGTAGTCAAGGCGGCCCGTGAGGCCCCAGTCACCGAACGAACCCGGCAGCCAGGTGTACTCGGCACCCACGTTGAAGGTCACTTCCGGTGCGCCCGGCATGGAGTTGCCCTTCAGGTTCTTCGCGTCGCCTTCGATCGGCTGCAGCGCCGTGGCTGTCTGCACGTTGCCATTGGCATCGGTGTAGGTGACGGTCACGCCGGTGAGGCCCAGAGCGGCTTCAAAGCCGGCGCGGCCACCCACGGCGGCGAGGTCGCCGGTGCAGAGGTTCCGTGTGATGCCGGTCAGCGCCGGGTTGGCCTGGATGGCGCCCAGAACCGTCGCATAGCCCTGCGCAGAGATCACGCAGTTGCTGTAGCTGGCGGTGTTCTGGAGCACCACGAGATCCGAACGGCCATTGGTCCGGTCGATCACATCGATCGAGTACAGATCACCCAGTTCGGAGTCGAGCAGACCCAGGTTGGCGTTGACGACCAAGGTCGACACCGGGTTCCAGATCGTCTCGATCTCGAGGCCTTTCAGCTTGGTGTCGATGTTGAAGTTCACCGAGGTCCGGTTGATGATCTGGGTAATCTGATAACCCTGATAATCATAGTAGAAGCCGGTGGCGTTCAACTGGAGCGAACCATTGGCCAGGGTGTTCTTGGTGCCGAGCTCATATGCATCGATGAATTCGGGATCGAAGAACTGGCTGAACAGGTTCGCGCCGGCCGGTTGGGGCGGGTTGATACCGCCGCCCTTATAGCCCCGCGAATAGAAGCCATAGAGGAGGGTATCGTCGGTGAAGGCGAGGTCCGGGCGCCAGTCGAGACCTGCGCGGCCCGTAACTTCCTCGAAGGAGGCATCGAAGAAGCCGTCACCGCCCGCTTCAGGCGTTTGCCCTGCGACCGGCAGCGGATTGACCGGGCTGCCATTCTGCGGCGTGCCGGGGCCATATGCGGCACCCGGCGTGAAGAGGAAGGTCGGGATATTTGCCTGGGTCTTTTCGTCCTTGGTATACCGCAGACCGACCGTCGCTTTCAGAGTGTCGGTGATGTCGTAATAACCTTCACCGAAGACAGCCACCGAGCTGAGCTCATAGGGAGACAGCGAACGGAAATACTGGCCGCCAAGACCGGTAAAGCCCTGATCTTCCAGCGTGCCGCCCGAATCAATCGGAACCTGGCCGCCGAAGATCGCGCCGCCCAGAGCATTGTTCAGCTGGGTCAGTGCGGTCAGCGAGTTCGAAATGACGAAATACCCGTCGGTATTGTTCTTGGTCGGATCAATCGCCTCGAAGTCCATTCCAATGACGCCGAGGTTGAAGTTGAACGGTCCGTCATAGGACGACTGCAGACGAAGTTCGTGCGTCGTCTGCTCCGAACCGCCGCCGGCCACGTCAAACGTACGGAAGAAGTTGGAGGCGCCCAGGATCGGATCGTTCACGACGCCGCCAGGGAAAAGGGCCTGGTAGAGCGGCGCAAGCGCCGGGTTGAACAGGGGGTTGCCCGCCGTGTTGAAGGCAATCGTCGGCGACTGTTTGTTGTAGTCCTCGATCGAAACCGAAGCGCTTTCGCTGTAGCTGCCCAGATAGGTAAGCTTCAGGGCATCGGTCAGATCAAACTCGACCTTCCCGGTGATCAGCGTCTGGTCAGCATAGTATTGCGGATCAAAGGCCGATTCGATTTCGCGAAGGTTGAGGTTGGCCGGCTGGGTGAAAGCGTCGCCGCTGAGCAGGCCAGCAGTGACGCCGAGACCGCCGCCAAGGGTCGCCACAGAGTTCAGCCGGTCTTTCATCGCCGAGAGCGGCGCGTCGATACAACCCTGAGAAGTTACGGTCTGATCCAG
>NZ_NCJT01000327.1 GCF_002282565.1 Hyphomonas sp. 34-62-18 | reverse complement strand
CAACTGACGCATCAGGTTTGCCAGCGGGACGCGGGAAAGTTTGACTTATATTGTGGCCGCGACGAGCATCGTCACGACCACAATATCCGGAAAGCAGTTGTTAGACAGCAGGATGTTCGAAAGCAGGAGTTCGTTGGACGTGGACAATGGCAAACAACGTTCTGTGATCTTCACCAACCTACGCTTGGCGGATGCTGCCATATCCGTAGTGTCCTGGAGAAACCCTACCCTTGGGGCAGCGCGCTCAAGATTGCTATTCGTCTACGGAGGGGCGCTTCTCGCTTTCGCGGGCCCGGACATGAACGAAGCTGAACCGGCCATTCAAAGCGCGTTCAGTACGGAGCCGTCATTCCTGTGCGGGATCGGGCGACACTGCAACCGGGCTCGAGATAAAACCAAGGAGTCAGAAACATGAAACGTCTTCTCACCACTGCCGCTGTGGCCCTGATGGTCTTCAGCCTCGGCGCCGCGCATGCCGACCCCCGCAACCGGGTGCGCGTCGACCAGTCCGGCTATGGCAACGGCGCCGCCGCTGCCCAGCAGGGCGACCGCAACGGCACCGTCATTGTGCAGGGTGGGCGCGGCCAGTATGCGCGCGGCGTCCAGTCCGGTTACAACAACTTCCTCCGCATGGACCAATACGGGACGCGCAACAGCGTCGGCACCGCCCAGATCGGCGAGAACAACTTCGCCGTGACCGGGCAGGACGGCCTGAACCTTCGCGCCGACACGCTGCAGACCGGTTATGGCAACGTCTCTGGCATTGCCCAGATCGGCACCAACAACCGGGCTGTGGCGGACCAGGACGGCTATAACAACACATCCGGCATCATCCAGGTCGGCAATGGCCAGGATGTGACGGTGCGCCAGCGCGGCGAAGGCAACATCTCCGTGGTCGTGCAGAGCGGCTACAACTGACGCCCCGCGCGGGGAGGCCCATGTGCCTCCCCGCAACGCCCGCTGAAGGAGACACGCGGATGAAAATCCCATTGATTGCGGCTGCGCTCGCGGGGGTCACGGCCTGCGCCGCGCCGGTTCCTGCCCCGGCCTATGCCCTGTTGCCGCCGGAGGAAGCACGCCCCGAGGCAGCACTGGCTGTGTCGGCTGTCTGCTGGATCCGCGAAACGAAGACGGCCGACGGCCTGCGGCTTGAAGCCGTCGTGCAGGCGCACGCCGCAGTATACGGAACATATAGTTTCAGTGTGACGGCGCAGGGCCCGGGCGGCGGGACGGATGTGACGCAAGGCGGTGAGGTCGACCTGACGGACGGCAAGAGCGCCACCGTTGGCTCGGCGGAATTCTCCAGCGGGCACTACCGCGCCTTGCTGACCCTGCGCGATCCGGGCGGCGAACTTTGCTCGACTGAAAAGCTTTCCTAGGAGACCACGATGATCCGTTCCCGCAATATGATGCTTGCGAGCCTGGCTCTCGCAATCTTTTCTGTGCCGCTGGCGGCCCACGCCGATCAGGGGCGCGGATACCCAAAGCAGTTCCGAGGCGAGCAGAGCGTGGCAGCACCGGTCGCCGTGCCCAACCGGGTCTCGGTTATGCAGCGAGGCAGCGGAAACGGCGCTGGCGTGCTGCAGACGGGCAGCGGAAACACCGCCGGCATCCTGCAGTTCGGCCAGGGCAATACCGGCGTGATCACGCAGGAGGGATCGGGAAACACGGCGTGCCTCATCCAGACGGGACGCAATCTCAACGGATCCATCCAGCAGGTGGGCGACAACCAAAGCGATGGCTTGCTGCAAAACCGCTGGGGCACCGCGGGGGTCCCGGTGCAGCTGTGCTCAGCCGATACGACACTGCGGGATCTGAGGGCGTATGCGGCGCCAAATCCGCGAGCTGATGTGCGCACCCGGACGCGACCGATGGCCCAGCGGCAATAGGCACCGGAGCTAGCGAGCACACAGAATCACAATTCACTATTACGTCAGTGTTTAGATTTCCGTTACCCCCTCAAAACTATTGCCTCGATCCGCCGGCTAAGTAGTCTTTCCAAAGATTATTCTCGACTGGACTAGCGCTCCAATCCGAGCATTAGTTGGCTCGCGGCGCAAAAAATCCCGCACACCCGCCCGACCGAGGGGCCTTCAGGCCGTGGAAGCAGAGCTCTGCTTCCCTTACCCCTGAAGGAGACTACGATGCCCAGACGCAAATCCACCCCGCCAAAGCCTGCGCTGACCGGACCGAAGTCCGAGCAGCTGAAAACCCTGCTCTCCGAGCCCCCAGGCGCCACCGTCGCTGAACTCTCAGAGCGGCTCGCCTGGCAGCCGCATACGACCCGCGCCGCCCTCACGCGCCTCAAACAATCCGGCATTGCCGTCGAGAAGGGCACCCGCCAGTCCCGCTACCGGATCACGGCCGCCGGCAAATGACGACACACTTCTCTGGAAAGACTCCCCGCGCGGAGCTCCTCAAGCAGTTCGAGCAGCTTAACGGAGCGCCGGCTCCGCCAGGTGTCAGCGTTTCGCTGCTGAGCGCTCTCATTGCTTACGAAACGCAGGCTGCCCGCAAGGGCGGCCTGCCGAGCCGCGTTCGAAAGCAATTACAATTGATTGCAACAGGAGCTTCGACCCCGGCTGCGGCGCCCTCGCTCCGGCAAGGCTCAAGACTGGTCCGAGATTGGAACGGCAAGGCCCATGTCGTCGATGTCGGAAAAGGCACCTTTGTCTACAATGGTCAGTCCTATAGGTCGTTGTCGGCGATCGCGCGAGAGATCACAGGGGCCCGCTGGTCCGGTCCCCGCTTCTTCGGCCTCAGGTCTCCAGAATGAGCTCGCCTGCCAGGACCGAACGGCGAACGCTACGGTGTGCGATCTACACCCGCAAGTCGAGCGAGGAAGGTCTCGACCAGACCTTCAACTCACTCGACGCTCAGAGGGAAGCTTGCGAAAACTACATCCGAAGCCAGCGGCATGAAGGTTGGAAGCTTGTCCCCACCCTGTATGATGATGGCGGACATTCCGGCGGCACGCTCGAGCGACCTGCTCTGCGCCAACTCCTGGCCGACATCGAAGCGGGACGGGTCGACCTCGTCGTCGTTTACAAGATAGATCGGTTGACCCGCTCATTGGCGGACTTTGCGAAGCTGGTCGAAAGGTTCGACGCGTCGGACTGTTCATTCGTCTCCGTCACACAGTCGTTCAACACGTCGACCAGCATGGGCCGTCTGACGCTCAACGTGCTCTTGTCCTTCGCGCAGTTCGAACGGGAGGTCACCGCCGAGCGCATCCGGGACAAGATCTCGGCTTCGAAGAAGAAGGGCTACTGGATGGGCGGGTTCTCACCGCTCGGCTATACGCCGCATCAGGACCCGCAGACACGCAGCCTCATTATTGTCCCTAAAGAGGCAGAGGTCGTGCGGGGGCTGTTCCAGCTCTATGACGAACTCGGCTGCGTCCGCCTGGTCGAAGCGGAAGCCGCTCGCCGCGGTTACCGGACGAAGGTTCGCCGGCAGAGAGATGGGACGGTCACTGGCGGCCTGCCCCTGCGGGCCGGCCACATTCACTTCCTGCTCCGCAACCCAATCTATGTCGGTCGCATCCGGCACAAGGAGGAGGTGCATGAGGGTCTGCACCCGGCGCTGGTCGAGCCAGAGCTCTGGGACCGGGTTCAGGCAAAGCTCGATACAAACCGGACACGTGGTCGAAGATCCAAGTCGGGCGGCCCGCCCCCACTAACAGGAAAGGTCATAGACGAATCCGGCGATCGTCTGACGCCCAGCCATGCCCGCAAAGGCAAACGTCGTTATCGCTACTACATCTCGTCACGCCTGCTCAGTACCCAGAGCAAGTCGTCCGAAGGCTGGCGCCTCCCCGCCGAGCTGCTTGAACAGCAGGTGGCGGCAGCCATCACCGAGCATCTTTGCCAGGTAGCCCCGAAACTTCTCAAAGCCCCCACCCCCGCTGCAATCGAAAGGATCCGGCCCCAGCTGGAACAGATCTCCTCCCTCTCCGAGGTCCTGGGCTTGCTTGAAACCTGCCGGATCGGATCCGGCCAGCTGTACTTGCAACTTTCTTCCAATGCGCTGGCCTTGGGCCTGGGGGTTACAGCGGATGATTTCG
>NZ_NCJT01000326.1 GCF_002282565.1 Hyphomonas sp. 34-62-18 | reverse complement strand
CGCGCCGACAATATCCTTCACTGCCTGCTCAAGGTTTACGTCCGGCAGGATGATGCCATGGTTCTTCTCCCCGCCCATCGCCTGAACGCGCTTGCCGTGCGCCGTGCCGGTGGCATAGACATATTGTGCGATGTCGGACGACCCGACAAAGCTGACCGCCTTGATGCCCGGATGCGTCAGGATGGCGTCGACCGCTTCCTTGTCGCCATTGATGACGTTGAGCACGCCCTTCGGCAGGCCAGCTTCCGTCATGAGCTCCGCAAGGCGCATCGGAACGGACGGATCTTTCTCCGATGGCTTCAGGATGAACGTGTTTCCGCAGGCAATGGCCACGGCCGCCATCCAGCATGGGATCATGGCAGGGAAGTTGAACGGTGTGATGCCCGCGCAGACACCTAGCGGCTGGCGCATCGAGTAGACATCGATGCCGGGGCCAGCGCCTTCAGTATATTCACCCTTCAAAAGGTGGGGCACGCCACAGGCAAATTCCACCACATCCAGGCCGCGCTGAACGTCACCCTTGGAATCGGCAATCACCTTGCCATGCTCGGACGACAGCATATGCGCCAGCTCGTCCATGTTGGCTTCAACCAGGCGCTTGAACTCGAACATCACGCGCGCCCGGCGCTGGGGATTGGTGTTCGCCCAGCCGGGAAGCGCGGCGGATGCGGCCTCTACCGCTGCGCCAAGCTCCGCCTTCGTTGCCAGCGCTACACGCGCCTGAACCGCGCCTGTGTTGGGATCGTAAATATCGCCAAAGCGGCCAGACGTTCCGGCAACAACCTTGCCGTTCACATAATGATGAACCTCACGCACGCGCGTTCCTCCTGACTGTTGGCCTGAGCCGCCGCCGCAGTGATTTCTGCGCGCCGACACGGCGTTTTTGATGGTGCGGGCTTGCCGCATTTTCCGGTGTCTTGCAAGGAACGGCCCGGCCCAGACCAGGCGCTTGACGCGGCGTCGGCGGCTGCTTCGTCAACAATTATGCACATACCGATGGCCCGATTGGCGCAATTCCCGCGCTTGTTCTGGTGAGGGCCTGTGCCGGCTCCTTGCCACCAATCGGAAACGCTCGTGAAACAGATCAAATCCGCGCTGATCCTCCTCGTCATGGCCGGGGCATTGGCAGCGCCATCCGCCCTGCCTCAGTCAACCGAAATAGGGGCCACCGCTCAAATGCCCATTCCCGAAAGCCAGACTTTGCCTGCAGACGCTATCTTGCTGCAACGGGCGATAATCCGTGACCCTGGTGTCGTTGCGCAGATGGATGCACTGACCATTCTCGTCCCCGATGGCTGGACAACACAGGGGGGTATCGTTCAGCAGCAGGATCGCTGCTCGGAAGTATTCGGCGTGGACTGGAGCGCGACCTCCCCGGATGGCGGCTCAAGCATGTTCATCTTCCCCACCGAAGGCTGGCAGGCCAGCACAACACCGATGAACGCCACCTGCCCCTATGCCACGTTCACAAGCGCAGAGCAGTATCTCAGCGCCAGGGTCCAGGCGTCCTTCCCCAACGCCCGGCTTACCGCTTATCGCCCCCGGGAAGACTATACCAAAGCCGCCGCCCAGCAGGCGCGTGACCTGCAGATGATGGCAAATCAGGCGGGCGTCGGGATGCGCGTCTGGGCCGATGGCGGCGAAGTGGAGTTTACCTTCAGCGGACAGAATGGCGCCGAGATGCAGGGGCTGGTCGCGGTGACGGCAACCTTCATGATGTCGGAGCCTCTCTATAACCCCATGGGCGGACCGCCCTTGCAGACCCTGAGCGCAGCCACCCTGGGCACCTTTGGTGCCGTCGCTCCAAGGGGGGAGCTCAACGTCCCGCTTGCCGAAGCGGTGCGCCGCTCGCTTACGCCGCAAGCCGATTGGCTGGAAAAGCTATTCGCCATCAAGGCGCAGCTAGGCCAGATGGCCGCAAGAAACACCGAGGAGCGTGCCGCCATGATTGTCGCCGGTGGCGCCGCCGCCACAAAGCGCAATATCGAGACCTATCGCAAGATGGCCGAAGCCACCCGCGCCAACGGCATCCCGGACCCGGTGAAAACCGGCTCTGACGGTCCCGCCAGCAAGCTCTACACAACAGACGAAACCGAAGACCGCATCCAGAGAGAAAGTATTGAAGGCATTCGCGGCGTGGAGACCTACCTCGATCCGGTAGATGGCCATCAGGTGCAGCTCGACGCGACGTATGACAATGCCTGGAGAATCACCAATCAGGACGCCTACATCCTGACCAACGATCCGAACTTCAATCCCGGCCTTTACAACATCGAGGCGACACAGCTGAAGACTGTCCGGTAAGGCTATCTGGCGTCTGGGAAGTGGTGCCGGCTACAGGACTCGAACCCGTGACCCTCTGATTACAAATCAGATGCTCTACCAGCTGAGCTAAGCCGGCACTTGCGCGGTGGCTACAGGGGTTGAAGGGGGCGGTCAAGTCAGCTTTCTGACATGCCC
>NZ_NCJT01000325.1 GCF_002282565.1 Hyphomonas sp. 34-62-18 | reverse complement strand
GGTTCGCAACCGAGGTCGAGCCTCTGGTCGATCAGATCAACCAACTCGCTGATACGCGCGAGGCAGACCTGCGAGCCGCGCGAGACCGGGCGGCGAACCTCGCCCACGGCCTGAAGACCCCCCTGTCCGCCCTGCGCGCCATTGCCCGCCGTGTACGTGAAGCGGGACAGGCCGACATGGCCGACGGGCTGGAACAATCGATCCTCGCCGCCTCCGATGCAGTTGAGCGCGAACTCGCCCGCGCCCGTACCGCCGCCAGCCTTGAACGCGGGCCGACCGAGCCAGGCCCCATCATCGAGCGGTTGGTTTCCGTGCTTTCACGAACAGAGCGCGGTGAGCGCGTGGAATTTGAGATTGACTGCCCGGCGGGCATCACATTGCCAGTGTCTGCCGACCAGCTGATGGAAATGGCGGGACCATTGATGGAGAACGCGGCGCGTTATGCCAGCACGCGGGTTCGCGTCACCGCGCGCTTTCGAGAATTGGTAATCGAGGATGATGGGCCAGGCCTCGGCACAGCGGACAGGGAGCAGGTCGTTCTACGGGGCCAGCGCGCCGACGAACGCCCCGGTGGTCATGGCCTTGGCCTTGCCATCGCCAACGACCTTGCTGAAGCGACAGAGGGCCAGCTGGTGCTTCACACGTCCGCCCTGGGAGGGCTCAGGGCACAACTGATCTGGCGAGCGCCATCCGCCTCAGCAGGATAAGTCCAGCAAACAGCAGACAAGCCGCTCCGACCGCAGCCGGAAACAAGGCCGTCGTCCAAGAATAATACTGCAAGGCCCCAATGACGAGACCGTTGCGAAGCGCTCCAAGAACAAAGAAAAGTGCATTTTCTCCATACGGATCTTTATAGGCCTTACTGATGGATGGCCCAAACCCGAGCAGGTCCACTGCTGTCAGGATGATGACTGCAGACAGTGGAGAGTCTGTGTAGTACCAGAGTGGAAGGGCGCTCATCGCCAGGATGAGAAACATCCAGTCTGACCGTCTGAACCTCGCATCTGCTGCTTTGTACAGCGCTAAAGCAGCGATCAACACAGTGATGATCCCGGAAACCGCGATGGTCCAGGCGCCCACACCAGCCCCGCCGGAGAACTGCGCCAGCGCGACGACGAATGTGCCCGCGCCCCAGATCATCCAGGAGAACACATGCGGCCGTGTCTCATCCCGAAGGATGGATCGCACATAGGGGTAGAACGCCACAAAGGTCAGAACCAGCGCCGCCGCGCCCAGCAATTCTTTTGAGGATGTCATCCTGCAGCGCCAGTCAGCGGCCCAAGATTTCTCATCCCGGCCTCCAGGCCAACCAGCGCAAAATTTTCGCGGATGGACGCCCCACCAACTACCTTATCCGGTGCAATCTCGGCCAGGGGCGCCAGAACGAAGCTGCGCAGCAGCATGCGCGGATGCGGCAGGATTAGCCTCTCCTCCGCCATCTCCACATCATCATAGCACAGAACATCTATGTCCAGTGTTCGCGGACCCCAGCGCAAGCTGCGCTCACGGCCATGATCCCGCTCGATGGCAAGGCATGCCTCAAGCACCTCCAGTGGCGCCAGAGAAGTCTCGATCAGAACACAGATGTTGAGAAAATGCGGCTGGTCTTCGATCCCCCAGGGCGGCGTTTCCCACAGAGACGATACTGCAGCTACCCGGACGCCGTCCCAATTCTCCAGCGCCCGCACAGCGCCCACAAGATGGGCCTTGCGATCTCCGAGATTGGAACCCAGCCCGAGCGCCACTTCAGCCATGGCGTTCCCGCTCGATGGCTATGCCGACATGATTCACAATGTGCCGGATCGGTGCGCGGGGCTTGCGGATCTCGACACGCACTTTCTTGATAGGTGGAAAATTGGCAAAGATGGCTGAGGCAATCCGCTCTGCCAGCGTTTCGATCAGGTTGAACACTTCGGTCTCTGAGACGCTCGTGACCAGATCGCAAATTTCACCATAGCAAACGGTATCTTCCATCACATCGCGCGGGGGCACGTCGGTGTGCATGTCGCAGGTGATGTCGACCTCAAATATCTGGCCGAGCGCTTTCTCCGCTTCCTTCAAGCCATGATAGCCGTGGATGCGGAGGTCGCGGATGATAATCTCAGTCTTCATGCCCTGCCCCTTCAATCGCCTGATACAGGCGCAACATATCGGTGTGCTCTGCTACATCATGAACCCGCAGCACGCGAGCGCCCCGCTGCAGCGCCATCAGATGGGCGGTCAGCGTGCCAGCCAGGCGATCGTTCACAGCCCGGCCCGTGACATGGCCGATAAAACTCTTGCGGGAAAGCCCCACCAGGACAGGGCAGCCATACCCAGAGAGGGCTTCCAAGCCGGCAATCACCTCCAGATTCTGCCGAGCCGTCTTGGCAAAGCCCACGCCCGGATCAAGCCAAATGCAATCCCTCGCTATGCCGGCACGGGCAGCAGTGTCGAAGGCACGGTCAAAGAACGCGCGCATATCAGCCACCGCATTTAT
>NZ_NCJT01000324.1 GCF_002282565.1 Hyphomonas sp. 34-62-18 | reverse complement strand
TGGGGACCGGCCATGGGCTATGGTTCCTTTGCGAAGCTGGAATGGGATTGTCTGGGCGCGATGTGGCCTGCCGCGCGCAGAAGATCAAGCGATACGCCGAAGCGGTTGGCAGCCAGACTGCGGGACGATCGCATTTTTTCCGCTTGCCGCGCCCCTTCCCCAGCGGCATCACTTGAAGCGCTTCAGGGGACGAAGATGGCGGAATCAGAGACCAAACCTGCCGATTATGGCGAGGATGACCTGACGCGGGCGTCGGGCTGGGATGCGCTGCTGGACGATGTGTTCGGGCTGAATGTGCGTGGTTTCCGGACGTTGTGGGCCTCACTGTTCAATCCGGCGAAGGTGTTCGAGGCGGCGCACGATCCGAATTGGCTGGGCCGTTACACGCCGGCGATCCGCCTTGTGTTCGTGATCTTTGCCCTCACCGGCTCTGTGCAGTTTCTCCTGGCCGGAGAGGGCACGCCGATGTGGCAGACGGTGGTGGACTCGGTCAGCGCGTTTGAGGGCGACCTTTATGGCCGCGAGGTGGATGCCGTCGTCCGTGAAATCCTGCTGGCCTATTTTGTGCTCTATGCCATCGCGTTTTTCGTGTTGCACATCCCGATGAGCCTGATTGTCAGCGCTTGGGGCAAAGGCGTGCCGGTGGCGGTGCGCAGCCGGCTTTACTTTTCAACGCTGGTGCCGGCGACGCTGATCGGCCTTGGCCTTGTGATCGCCCAGAACGCCCTCACGCCCGAGATAAACCAGACTTCCTCGCAGATATTTATGGTGCTGATCATTCTGGCCTATACGGGCACGGTCTTTCGCGGCCTCGCGCCCCGGATGCCCGCGGGCGCGCGCGTCTGGAGAGCGGCGGTTATGGGGCTGCTGATGATTGCGGTGACGGCGCTTGCCGAATTCATCGGCCTGATCGCCGCACACATCTATGTGCTGGGGACGCCGCCCGGCGGATGACACGCGCGGAATCGCGGTTAGTGTCCTGCGCCATGACGATACGACGTTTCTGCGCGGCCCTTGTGGCTGCCCTCGCGCTGGCCTCCTGCACCACCCATGCAGAAGAAGCCCCCCAATCTGCCAAGGACACCGCTTCGATGACCGATGCCCCCCGGCTGACGCCGGAACGCCTTTATGCCTCCCCTTCCCTTTCCGGCAGCACGCCGCGCGCGGTGCGCTTTTCGCCCGATGGCAAGCGCGTGACCTTCCTGAAGCCGCGGGCCGAGGACAGCGCGCGGTATGATCTCTGGCAGTTTGATGTGGCCACCGGGGCGCAGAGCCTGCTGGTGGACTCCGCCGCGATTGATCCGGCCGATACCGAACTCTCCGAAGAGGAAAAGGCGCTGCGCGAGCGCAAGCGGATCGCCAGCGTGCGCGGGATTGCCGATTATGCCTGGGGCACCGCAAATACGATCATCGTGCCGGCGGGCGGAGACATTCATCTCGTAACCCTGACGGCCAACGGGCCGGAAACACGCCGCCTGACGCAGACCGAGGCGTTTGAATATGACGCGAAGGTTTCGCCGAAGGGCACGCATGTGAGCTTCATCCGCGACGGGGCGCTGTATGCCATTGATCTGGCGAGCGGACAGGAAACGCGGATTTCGCCCGAGGCACAGCCGGAGAAAGCCATCAGCTATGGCGTGGCCGAATTCGTCGCGCAGGAGGAGATGAGCCGCTACACCGGATATTGGTGGAGCCCGGACGAACGCTACATTGCCTTTACCGAGGTTGACGAAAGCGGCGTGGACATCATTCCGCGCTTTGACATTGCGGCCGACAAGGTGACCGTCATCGAGCAGCGCTATCCGCGCGCCGGGAGGCCGAATGCGAAAGTGGCGGTGCATGTGTTTGACCGGAATGACGGCTCAACGCGGCGGATCGTTTCAGTGGGGCCGGATGATTATCTCGCCCGCGTGAACTGGGCCCATGACAGCCTCTGGTTCCAGACGGTGAACCGCGACCAGACGGAAATCCGGTTTAACCGCACCGATGGTCTTCCCTGGCGCATCTGGGCTCCGTTTACGGAGGAACAGGACAGGTGGGTAAACCTGTCGGATGATTTCCTGGCCCTGCCAGAAGGCGGGCTACTGGTGACGCATGAGCTGGACGGGTTCCGGCATATCTATTGGCGCGACACCTCTTCGGGGCAAATGCAGCAGGTGACCTCCGGCGGCTGGGTGGTCAGCGGGATAAAGGGATACGATCAGGCAACGCGGACGATCTATTTCACCGGCTTCAAGGACAGCCCGCTGGAGCAGCACCTTTATGCTGTGCCGCTCAGCGCGAGCGATGCGGAGGGCGCCGAGATTAAGCGGATTACGCCGGCGGGCGGCAGTTGGACCATTTCGATGGGGGCCGACGCGAAGAATTATATCGGGACGTTTTCCTCTCCCAGCCAGCCGCCACAGGTGGGCCTCTACACAGCAGATGGCACCCGGACGGCATGGATCGAAGAGAACGCACTGAACGACAGCCATCCGTAT
>NZ_NCJT01000323.1 GCF_002282565.1 Hyphomonas sp. 34-62-18 | reverse complement strand
ATCGTCACCATCATGGGCCACGTTGACCATGGCAAAACCTCGCTGCTCGATGCGCTGCGCAAGACCGATGTGGCAGGCGGGGAAGCCGGCGGCATCACCCAGCATATTGGCGCCTATCAGGTGCAGCTGAAATCCGGCGAACGGATCACCTTCCTGGATACCCCTGGCCACGCAGCCTTCACGGCCATGCGGGCCCGCGGCGCGAACGCGACGGATATTGCCGTTCTGGTTGTGGCCGCAGATGACTCGATCAAGCCGCAAACGGTTGAATCGATCAGCCATGCCAAGGCAGCCGGTGTCCCCATCGTTGTGGCGATTACCAAGTCTGACCTACACGACGCCAATCCGGAGAAGGTTATCACAGACCTTCTGCAGCACGACATTCAGGTTGAAGCCATGGGCGGTACGACACAGGCGGTCAAAGTGTCGGCCAAGACCGGCGCTGGCCTGGACGAGTTGACGGACGCGATCTCGCTGCAAGCCGAAATTCTCGAATTGAAAGCCAACCCGAACCGTCCCGCTGATGGCGTGGTCATCGAGAGCAAGCTCGACAAGGGCCGTGGCCCGGTCGCAACGGTGCTCGTGAAACGCGGTACGCTGAAGCGCGGCGACATTGTTGTTGCCGGCGGAAACTGGGGCAAGGTGCGTGCGCTCGTGGATGAGCGTGGCCAGCAACTCGCCGATGCCGGTCCTTCGCTGCCGGTTGAAGTGCTCGGCATGGATGGTGCGCCGGATCCGGGCGATGTTTTCGTTGTTGTCGAAAACGAATCCCGCGCCCGCGAGATCACGGAATACCGTGTCCGGACGAAGCGTCAGATTGCAGGCAATGCCTCTGTGGCGGCGCGCGCCTCGTTGGATCAGATCATGAACCGCCTCAAGGACGGTGCCATCGAGACCAGCGAACTGCCGATCGTACTCAAGGGGGATGTGCAGGGCTCCGTCGAGGCGATTTCCATGTCGCTCGACAAGATCTCGACCGAAGAAGTCCGCGCCAAGGTTATCCATGGCGCCGTTGGCGGGATTTCCGAGTCCGATGTTCTGCTCGCCCGCTCGTCGGGTGCGCCGATCTTCGCGTTCAACGTCCGCGCCAACAAACAGGCGCGCGACCTTGCCGAACGTGAAGGCGTCGAGATCCGCTACTATTCGGTGATCTACGACCTGCTCGACGATGTGAAGTCGACGCTGTCGGGCATGCTCGCCCCGGAGAAGCGGGAGACTTTCCTCGGTTACGCCGACATTCTGGAAGTCTTCAATATCACCAAGGTTGGCAAGGTTGCCGGCTGCCGGATTTCCGAAGGCAAGGTCATGCGTGGCTGCGGTGTGCGCCTCCTGCGCGACAACGTCGTTATCCACGAGGGCAAGCTCAAGACGCTCAAGCGCTTCAAGGATGAAGTGTCAGAGGTCAACGCCGGTATGGAATGCGGCATGGCGTTCGAGCGCTATGACGATATCCGCGTCGGCGACAAGATCGAGTGCTTCCAGGTCGAGGAAATCGCAAGGACGCTTGCGTAACACCCTGATATGGCCCGCCGCCCGACACCTCCCGGTCTTCCTTCCCAGCGCCAGTTGCGCGCTGGGGAGATCATCCGTCATGCCCTTGCCGAGATTATCTCGCGCGAGGATTTCCGCGATCCAGATCTGGCCAATGTGATTGTCACGGTCGGTGAAGTCCGCTGCTCGCCTGATCTCAAGCATGCCAATATCTTCGTCACGCCGCTGGGCGACGAGTCGGAGGAGGGGCGCAAGCGCCTCACCGAGGCGCTGACACGGGCGCGCGGGTTCCTCCGTACGCGCCTTGGCCGCGAGATCGATATGAAGTTCACGCCTGAACTGCATTTCATTGCCGACGCCTCCTATGACGAGGCAACGGCGATTGACAGGCTGCTGGCCGATCCGCGCGTCCGCCGGGACGTGGACAGCCAGGACTGAGGCAGGCGGCTGCCGTCTTTCTGCCTTTTTGCTTTGTCATTTGACAAGGAGGGGGTGGCCCTGCCAGCCCTTCATATTGGGTAATCGGGGCTCAGAATGGACCGTCAGACACTCGACATGGAAGGCGCCCGCCAGGGCGAGGTTTCGGCCGCATCGCTGCAAATGGGCGATGACACCATCGCGATCCGCCGGATCGCCACCATGTCGGTCGAGCGTCACGAGTTTGCGCCCTGGGATACCCCGCGCAACAGGAAGACGCAGAGCGTCTATGCCACCTTGTGTGTGTCTCTTCTTTTTTTCGGCCTGTTGGGACTTGGCTGGTGGGCACTGCGCCCAGCACAGGGAGACGGGGTGATCGGTCTCTTTGCAGGCATCGGCATGCTGGTTCTCGGCGTCCTGCTGGGAATCCGGGCGGCCATGATTGCGGTGATGCTGAAGAAGCGCGAGCCCTATTACCGCCTCCTGATCGGCACCTCTGACGCCCGCCAGATCCCGCTGGTGGACAATAACCGGGATGTTCTGGTGAAGATCCGGGATGTGGTCCGCCACAAGATGGATACCGG
>NZ_NCJT01000322.1 GCF_002282565.1 Hyphomonas sp. 34-62-18 | reverse complement strand
GGATGGCCGATGCCAAAGCCTGCGGGCGGGCCTGCCAATTCATCAAGCCAGACTACCCCGCCCTTGAAACGCGGCTGCATGGGCGGGCGCGGTGGAGGCGGTGCTGACCGTTGCGCCAGACCCGGAAGACCGGTGGAAGCCAAGACCGGTGATTGTGACGCGGGCGCAGGACATGGCCGGCTGCCGCGGCATGCGGATGGGCTATGCGCCGCTGGTGGCGCTGATGGAGGAAGTGGCCGCGCGCGGGCTGAAGAAGGTCGCCCTGATCGGCATTCCCTGCCAGGTCTATGCCGTGCGCGCGCTGGAGGAAGAATTCAGGCTCGACAAGCTCTACGTGATCGGTACGCCGTGCTCGGACAATACGACGACAGAGAACTTCCATACTTTCCTGGCGCTGCTGGACGAAGCACCGGAGACGATTTCCTATCTGGAATTCCGGGCTGATTTCCGGGTGGAGCTGCGCTTTGATGACGGGCGGAAGAAGCTGATCCCGTTTCTGTCTCTGCCGATCTCGAAATTGCCGCGGGACTTCTTCCCCCTCACCTGCAGGACCTGTGTGGACTACACCAACGCGCTGAGCGACCTGACCGTCGGCTATATGGCGGGCGAAGGCGATCAGTGGCTGATTGTGCGCAATGAGCGGGGCGAAGAGCTGGTGGCGCTGCTCGGCGACGAGCTGGTGGCCAGCCCGCCGGGATCATCCGGCAAGCGGGCGCCGCATGTGGCGGCTTTCATCACCAATGTGGAGCGGGCAGCCGGCGGCCTGCCGCTGCGATCGATGCCGAACTGGGTGCGCCCGCTGGTCTCGTTCCTGCAACCGCGCATCGGGCCCAAGGGGCTGGAATTTGCGCGCACAAGGCTGGAGATGAAGGCGGCGGAAACCGTGATCCATCTGCGCCGCGAACAGCCGGGCAAGATCAAGAATATGGTGCCTGCCCATGTCTGGCGGCTACTGGAAGCCTATGGGCTGAGGCCCGCTGAGGGCGAGCAGAAGGAGCCGGGGTGACAGGCCCGCCGGACTCAGGCAGAAGCCCTTCCCATGTCACAGCGTTCTGCAGGCCCTGAACTTCTCCGACTGATCGATCTGATCGCCAAGCTGCCGGGCTTGGGGCCACGGTCGGCGCGGCGCGTGGCGCTGCATCTCTTGAAGCGCAATGACACGCTGCTGAAGCCGCTGGCCGAGGCGATGGCCGAAGCCGGCGCGAAGATCCAGAAATGCGCGATCTGCGGAAATTATGACACCGTACAGCCCTGCGCCGTCTGCCAGATGCCGGGGCGCGATGAGGGCGTGATCTGTGTGGTGGAGGATGTGCCAGACCTCTGGGCGCTGGAACGTGGGGGCGCGTTCCGGGGGCGGTATCATGTTTTGGGCGGGGTGCTCTCAGCCATTGACGGGATCGGGCCGGAAGATCTTGGCATTGCCAGCCTTGTGGCGCGGATCGAGGCGGGGGGTATCCGCGAAGTGATCCTGGCGCTGAACGCAACAGTGGATGGTCAGACAACGGCGCATTACGTGGCCGACCTGCTGGCCGGGAAAGGCGTGGATGTGACAAGGCTCGCGCACGGGGTTCCCGTGGGCGGTGAGTTGGATCATCTCGATGATGGAACCCTGGCGGCGGCACTGCGCGCGCGGCGGGGGCTCTAGCCGGTATCGAGCCGCAACTGCCCGGCGGCGTCATCGGCAAGAGCCTGCACGCTTTCCAGCAAGCTGAAATTCACGATGTGGTCGCTGGCCGCGCTGGCGGCGTCAAAACCCCGGCGTGTCAGGATCTTTTGCGGCGTGGACGCCATGAGACGTCGCATCCGCAGAATATTCGCCTCCGGATCCAGGAAGACGGTTTCCAGCGCCCGGAGGCGGCGCACAAGCCGCGCCGTGGGCAGAAGGATATCTTCCGGCAGGCGCGGATCTGGACCGGCGGCGGCGGCCGAATAGGACGTAAGCGGAGGAATGGGCCGCAAGCGGGGGAGCGGCGCTTCGGCAGGCTCTGTCAGGCAGAAACGCGGCGCGGGTGCGTGATGATTGCCGGAAGCCTCAATGGCAGGCTTTGACATACGCATTGCCTCACCGCGCGCGCGAGGGGCCGCTGCCTGCGCCGGGATCGCGCCGCGCAGGGCGGCGATGAGAAACAGTGCGCGGCGCACCATCGCTTCGATGAAGGTAAGTTCGGCTGCGATGGCCTGGTAAGCTGGCTTTGGCAGGAACACGGTGAAGCCGAAGCGGCCCAGACCGAGGCGCGGTACAAGGGCAACGGCCAGCATCTCTGCCGCAACCTGGGCAAAGCGGATGAGGCTGAGGGCCTTGGAAGAAAAGACAGCGCGCATGGGGAAAGAATGAAGGCGGCGGCTGCCTGCCGGATAAGGCGGAGGTGGCCCGGCAAAAAATCCTTACCGGCGCGCGCACTGGCCCGGAAAGGGGGAGAGGATTGGCGCGCCTTTATCCGCCGATCTTGCAGCTATCGGCGCGGCCCGCCCCTGCCCTGCAGATCTTCCGCCC
>NZ_NCJT01000321.1 GCF_002282565.1 Hyphomonas sp. 34-62-18 | reverse complement strand
TCGGGAGGATTGCGCTCGAACTCTAACATCACAAACGCACACTAACATTGATAGTGTTACTATTCAATAAAAAAGTTAGTGTCTTGTATGGTAACAAAATTATGCGCCTGTGCGGTCAAGTCAATGGGTCAGTTTGCGCTGAAAAAGGGGATCAGGGCTTGAAGGGCGACTGACGCGCCAGCAGACGCTGCTGCCCCGGCATTCAGCTTATTCTGAAGCGAAACTCTCCAGACGAGAATCTTGTCGGCCTCGTATCTCAAAGCGAGATCTCCGTCTCGAAGAATGATCCCATCCAGGTTGGGAACTGTTTTGCTCTTCAGTGTTGAGGCCCACCACCAAAGCGCTGCTGCCGTGAAGCCAGAGAGAAGGACTGTCAGTTGCAGGATAAAAAGCAAGATTGCCTCCCGGGTTTGGTTTTCGCGCTGCTGGTCCCCAAGCCATGTATCCGATTCTCAGACTTTCCGCAGCGGGCCACTCATGATCAACTCGGGACCAAGATGCGCAGGCTTCAAGCGTGGAATTGAATCGATTCCAAAGCTCGCCAACTTCGCAGATTCGCTCCTTGTGCTGTATAAGTCCACCTGCATTCCCGATATGAGCGAAACGGCACGGAAAAAAATTCGGGCAATTTATCTCACTCCAGCAAACACCATCCAATTCAGCGCAGTCAGGGACATATGCCGGGTACTGTGAAAAGCGACGACCTCTCTTTTCCACCTTTTCAAGCAGAGAAATCCATGATCGGTTGATGTTAATTCAACCGTGAAAGGAGCTTTGGCTGCTATGTCAGAACCGATCCAAGCGCCCTCTCTGGAGAGCATTCTGGAGAACAATCCCGGCTGGCTGGAGGAGGCCATCGATACGCCTGCGGTCGCAGAAATCACCGGGCTATCGGTTCGTACACTGAACACATGGCGCTGCCGGGGTGGCGGTCCGCGCTTCCTCAAGCTGGGCCGTTCGGTGCGCTATCGTCGCCGTGCCGTCCTCGAATGGCTGTCTGAACGTGAGGCGCCGTACACAGACACAGACGGGCGCATCCATGGCTGACGCGACACGTCCCCTTTCTGTCCGCCTGCCGGAGGCCGATCACGCTGCGCTCAGTAATATGGCGTCGCGTCTCTCAGGCACACCTTCTGCGCTCGCCCGCGAGCTCATCCGCTCCGGCCTCGCCGGGAACGACCCGGGAGCCCAGGCGGAGCGGCTCCTTAGAATCGAACGCCGTCTCGCTGCGATCTCGCAGGATGTGGCGGTCATTATTCAGTCAACGGACCGGCAGGCTCAAAGCGCCGGTCATATCGAAACCATGTTTCACCAACTGCTCCGGGCTCTGGCCGGGGATACTGTCAAAGAGGAGACCCATCATGTCCGCCGCTAAATTCGCCCTGGGTGGGGCAGCCCTTCTTGCCATGGCCGCCAGCTATGGGAGCTACACGTGGAATTTCGAACGACGTCCGCCGGTTGCCTATGTTGAAGGTTACCCGGTTGCGCGTATTCCGGTTGCGGACGCCACCTATTGTTTCGCGGCCAAGCTCGCCTCAAAAACAAATGCAGAAGCGGCAAAGGCGTGGGCAGGATGTAAACCTTCCATGGCCGCCTACGGCGCGCTTGCAGAGTTCAACCGGAACTTCGGGATAAGCGTGGGCTCCGGCGCCGCTGCCGCTGGTGGCCTCGCCGGGCTGGGCGTGCTGGCCGCATTCAGTGGGCGGCGCCCACGCCATCTGCGGGGACCAAAGAAGCTGACAGGACTCGCAAACTACCAGCGTCTCGCTCGCACCCTCTTCAAGGAGGCTGAACAGTCCGGGCTCGGCCTCAACTTTCCGCCGGGCTTCTACATGAGCCGGGACCGGGAGTCCCGGCATCTCATGATCACGGGCGGGGTTGGCTCGGGCAAGACGCAGACCCTATGGCACCTGATCCTCGAAGCGTACTACCGGGGTGACCAGGTGCTCATCCTTGATACGAAGGGCGACATGACGGCCGGTATGCCCGGCGACATCCGGCTTCTTGCCCCGCAGGACGAGCGCTCGGCTGCCTGGGCGGTGGCGCAGGACTGCACCTCCCGTCAGGACGCGCGGGAGCTGGCCGCGCGGTTCATTCCGAAGAGTGATGATCCGATGTGGTCAGAAGCGGCCCGCTCGCTGCTGGTCGCCTGCATCGTCAGCCTGCAGGCCGAGAAGCCGGGTATTTGGACATGGGCTGATCTCTATGACCGCACCCTGCTCAAGCCCGAAGAGCTGCAGGCACTTGCCGAGAGATACTATCCCGCTGCCAGCCAGATTATGGCTGACCCTTCCAGCAAGACCGCCATGAGCATCCTCACGACATTCAAGGCGCACCTGCCGACGATTGAGGCGCTGGCCGATGCCTGGGGCCGGGGGGCAGAAGACGCCTTCTCCGTGGCCCACTGGCTGAACGAAGGGCAGGGGACCGGCCCGGTCATCCTCCAGCGCGACGGGCGCTATCCGGAACTCTCCAATGCCTGGATCAGCAGCCTGATC
>NZ_NCJT01000320.1 GCF_002282565.1 Hyphomonas sp. 34-62-18 | reverse complement strand
CCCTGGGGCGGATCCTGATAGGCAATGGCAATGTCGGGGTGATGCTTTCCCAGATGCGCGATCAGCACATCCTGCGAGGGATGCACCACGGCGACGATCTTGCCCGCGCCCACCTTCCGTGCCAGCGCGATGGACCAGTCCACCATTGGCCGCCCGGCCACGGCATGCATCACCTTGGGCAGAGGCGACTTCATCCGGGTTCCCTTGCCGGCGGCAAGGATAACGGCGGCGCGCTGTTTGGACGTCTGGGTCAAATGCGGGCTCCCTCTCGCTTTCCTCAGCCCCATCGCCTAGACGAAACCCCGCAACTTGGCGAGGGCGAAGGAGGATCGGGCATGGCGGAAATGGGCAGCTTCGAAGGCTGGACGGTCGCTTTCGATCTCGACGGAACCTTGGTGGATACCGCGCCAGACCTGCTCGGCGCGCTCAATCATGTGCTCTCCGATGCGGGCCTTGCCCCGGTCGACCTGCCCACCGTTGCCACGCTGATCGGCAATGGCGCCCGCGCGATGATGGAGCGCGGCTTCGGTGTTCACGGCGTCACCCTGCCCGCGCCGGATATGGACGCCGCATTCGAGCGGTTCATCACTTATTATATAGACAACATCGCCGTGGGCTCCCGCCCGTTTGATGGCTGCGTCCCGGCACTGGACGCCCTTCTGGATGCGGGCGCCACACTCTGCGTCTGCACGAACAAGCGCCAGGATCTCAGCGAAAGACTGATCGGCGAGCTCGGCCTGACGCGCCGTTTCGCCGCCATCCTCGGCGCCGACCGGGCCACCAACCGCAAGCCCCATCAGGACCATGTGTTTGAAGCCGTCCGCGCAGCGGGCGGGACCCCGGCCCGCGCCCTGTTCGTGGGCGACAGCCGGACAGATGAAAGGGCAGCCCGGAATGCCGGGCTGCCCTTCCTGTTCGTGACCTTTGGCTATGAGGCTGAAACAGTCGAAAATCTCGCGCCCGACGCTGTCATCGGTCACTATTCCGAATTGTTGCCAGCCCTGTCAGTCCTGAGGGATCAGGCCGTCGCTTCGTTGCGCGGACGGTAGGTCGGGCGGGAAGAACCCACCTCGCCAGCCGCACGGCGGCGCGGCATGCCATTGATCATGTTGGAACGAACGTCACAACGTGCGCTCCGCATAGCGGGAACAAAACCTGCGTCCACGAGGTCGACATCGACTTCGTAACCACGTTCTGCCCAATACGCATTGATTTTTTCACGGAGGCGCTTTGCGCCTTCTTCGTCACACCAGTCTTTCACTCTGCTCTCTCCAGGCGATCTTATCGTTCTTGAAGTTGAGACGACCCTATGGGGGGCCATCTGTGCCTGTCCTTCTTAAGGTTCATCACGCAGACCTTGCCGGCCCGTCTGTGTATGTCCGGTAGATGACAATGTTTGCAGGGTTTCTCAAGGGCAATTCTATATAACTTTTTCTTAAACTAAGAAGATGAACAGATGTTCATCATGAACGCCCATTCATCTGGCGTTCATCTTGGGCGCTCAATCGGAGCAATGCCCTTTTAAATGCAACCGTTTGTGTCCGCGCCGCTCAGGCGTGCCGACACCCGCCTTTTACCGGTATAGGAAGCATAACATCTCGGCGGCCCCACGCTTTATGCATTTCTGCATAGCCCCACCAACAATCCATGCGTCCACAATTCCGTACTTAACCACGGAAATAGCGCCCTGCCTATCTGGCAGCTGCTTTGCGATATGTGCTTGACCTCCCGATCGAGCAAGATTACCCACCCCGCTCGCGGTCGGGCGATTAGCTCAGCGGTAGAGCACTGCCTTCACACGGCAGGGGTCACAAGTTCGAACCTTGTATCGCCCACCATTTTCCTTTCCGTCCGCGTGCCTTTCCGGTTCACCAACCTTTCTGAACTGTTCAATGGCGCGGCGCGCGAAGCGCAGTATAAGCCGCCCGATGAAAGCGTTTTTCCGCTCTACCCCTGTTGTTACCGTGCTTGGATTCGTCATCTGGGCGTGGATGGCGCTGGTTGGGCGCACGGTGCGCTGGACCATTGAGGGCGAGGCGGAAGTGCGCGCGGCGCTGGCCGCTGACAAGCCCGGCCTCATCGTAGCCTGCTGGCACGAAACCATCCTGCTGATGCCTTCGGGCTGGACCCGCGCGGTGCGCCACTGGCCGGAAAAGCGTGGCCGCGGCGCCATGATGATCTCTCTCTCGCCCGATGGCGAACCCGTCGCCCGCGCCATCAAACACCTCGATCTTGATGTCGTACGCGGCTCCAAGGGCAACAAGAAGAAGGCCAGCAAGGATAAAGGCGGCATGCGTGCCATTGCCGAGGCCGCGAGCCGGCTGCGCAGCGGCGGATATGTCTGCATGACGCCGGACGGTCCCCGCGGGCCCCGCCGTATCGCCAGCCAGGGCGCGGTCACTCTCGCCCAGCGCAGCGGCGCCGCCGTTATGCCCTACGCTATCTCCACCCGTCCCGCGCCACGCCTCAACAGCTGGGACCGCTTCATCATTCCCCTGCCG
>NZ_NCJT01000078.1 GCF_002282565.1 Hyphomonas sp. 34-62-18 | reverse complement strand
TGCCACGGCGCCATCGTCCCCCAGAAAGCCTGATAGTCCGAATAGCCGGACTCTCCGGTTCGTCACTCCCGATGGCCGAAGGCCATCTGGGAGCCTATCACCCGCCCCCGCCGCGCTCCCGATGTATTCGGAGATGGGCACCCAAATGCGCTGGGGCGCATCGGGTGTGACGAGGATGGCGGGGCAGCGGGAAAGAAACACCCCTCCCGGAAAACGGAAACCCTACCCCACTTCAGGGGGAAGACGTCCGCGCGCAGCCGCTTAAGCTGGCATCCATGAAACACGCCTCCCTCCTCGCGGCCCTGGCCGCCCTCACCGCCTTGCCCGCCCTCGCCCAGCCTGCACCGGCAGAAGCCGCACCCTTTGTCGGCAGCTGGCAGATTGGCTTCCGCGATGGGCCGGATGTCATCGTCAACGTGCCCCAGGTCACTTGTGATGACCCGGCTGTGATCGAGGCGGCGGGCGAGCATGCGATCCATGCCCGCACGCCGGGCGGGGATATGGGCGTCTGGGACGTGAAAGCCTTTGGCGGCCGCTTCCCCTGGTGGCGCGCCGATGGCGCCTCGCTGGTGGCAGACTGGATCTCGGAAGACGCCTTCCTCCTCGCCGGCAAGGATGCCACCGGCATTCAGAGTGATTGGGAAAACGCAAAACAGTGGACCCGCTGCCCGGTCAAACCGGACTGACGGTTGGCGTGCAGTTGGCGTTTTTCGGCCAGACGTTGGAGTTTTCCTTGGAGTTTTTTTAGCCGCCTTTTCCTCCTGAGGGCCTACTCAAAACTCCCCTGAGAGGCGAGCGCCTCTCCGCAGGATAAGCTAGAGATAAGCTCAGCCCATCTTGCCCCGCCCGCCCTGCCGGGCGAGCCAGACGCCGCCCAGGATCAGCGCCAGCGCCAGGCCCGCATTCCAGCTCTGTGTCTCCCGGAAGAACAACCAGCCGAACGCCGCCCCCGCCACCGGCACCGAATACCCTGTCAGCGACTGGAACGTGGCCCCCGCCCTTGCCACCAGCGCCATATAGAGCACTTGCGCCACGCCTGACGGCCCGATCCCCAGCCCGACCACCGCCAGCCAGTGGTGCCAGTCTGCTGATACGCCTGCCGGCTCGACCGTCAGCACCAGCGGCCAGGACAGCACCGCCGAAACGGAAATGAAGCCCGCCGCCATCGGGATCGCCTCCATCGGCGGGGCGGCCCGCGCAATCAGCGTGCTGGCTGAGAAAGCCAGCGTCGCCAGCAGCAACAGGAGCTGCGCCGTCATGCTGGCCGATCCGAAATGGCGGATCGCTTCGGGACCGAACAGCGCCAGCACCCCGCCAAACCCAAGCAGAAGGCCAAGGCCGGTTTTTCCGGTCATCCGTTCTTCGGAAAACAGCAGGCTGGCGCCCAGCGTCACGAAGATCGGCGCCGCCGCCGTGTAAAGCGCCGCCAGGCTCGAATCGACCGTCTCCTGGGCCACGGTAATCAGGAAGAAGGGGATCAGCGATCCGGCAATCCCCATCGCCACGATTGTGCCCCAGCGGCGCCGGTCGCTCAGCGGCGGCAATCGCTTTCCAAGCATGCACATCAAGATCAGCAGAAAGATCGCCCCGCCGGTCAGCCGCCCCGGGAGCACCCATTCGGGGGGCAGGCCCTCTGCGGTGCCTTTGCCAACGGCAATCCGTGTCAGGCCATAGGCGCCCGCCCACAGAATTGTCAGCAGGGTGAAGATGATCCAGACGGCCAAAGGACGGCGTCCGGCACCAGACTGTGCCGTTTCGGGCATTGTCATCGTTGTCTCCCCGCAGCGTCTCTGCGCCGCCTGTCTCCCCTCCGGACTAGCACGCAGCTTGCAAGCGGCAAGGCTGAATTGCCGTTTGTCCCGTTTCGCGTCGCGGTGCCGCACAGTGCGGGGTGGACGGGGCCGACACACCCATTTAAAGGGGCGCAAGCCTGTGAATTTGCTCGCCCAAGAGGAGAAATAAAGATGACCGTTCGTGTAGCCATCAACGGATTCGGCCGCATCGGCCGCCTGGTTCTTCGGTCGATCATCGAGCATGGACGCACCGATATCGAAGTGGTGGCCATCAACGATCTCGGACCTGTTGAAACCAACGCTCACCTGCTCCGTTTTGACTCGGTCCATGGCCGTTTCCCGGCCGATGTGAAAGTCGATGGTGACAAGATTGTCATCAATGGCAAGCCGATCCTCGTCACGGCCATCCGTGATCCGAAGGATCTGCCCCACCGCGAACTCGACGTTGATATCGCGATGGAATGCACCGGCATCTTCACCTCGAAAGACAAGGCCTCCGCTCACCTCGCCGCCGGTGCAAAGCGCGTGCTCGTCTCGGCCCCGGCCGATGGCGCAGACCTCACGGTCGTCTACGGCGTCAACCACGACAAGCTGAAGAAGGAATTCACGGTCGTTTCAAACGCGTCGTGCACCACCAACTGCCTCGCTCCGGTCGCCCAGGTCCTGCACAAGGCCGTCGGCATCGAAAAAGGCATGATGACGACGATCCATTCGTACACGAACGACCAGCCCTCGCTCGACCAGATGCACAAGGATCTCTACCGCGCCCGCGCCGCTTCCCTGTCGATGATCCCGACCTCGACCGGCGCTGCCAAGGCTGTCGGCCTCGTGCTGCCGGAACTGAAAGGCAAGCTCGACGGCATCTCCGTGCGCGTGCCCACGCCGAACGTGTCGGTCGTTGACCTGAAATTCGTTGCCAAGAAAGCCACCACGCCGGAGGAAATCAACGCCGCCATCAAGGCCGCCGCTGATGCCGGCCCGCTGAAAGGCATTCTGGGCTATACGGACGTTCCGAACGTGTCGTCGGACTTCATCCATGACGACCGCTCCTCGATCTTCCACCTTGACCAGACCAAGGTGATGGACGGCAACTTCGTCTCCATCATGACCTGGTATGACAATGAGTGGGGCTTCTCGACCCGCATGGCCGACACGGCTCTCGCGATGGCGAAGCTGATCTAGACCCCTACCCCGCCGCGCATCCCCCGCGCAGGCGGGGGCCCCGCGCGGCTTGATGCAACCTGATGATATTCCCGCCTTCGCGGGGATGAGCGGAAACATTGATGACCACCTTCAAACGCATTCCCGATGCAGGCAACCTCACCGGCAAGGTCGCGCTTGTGCGCGTTGACTTCAACGTGCCCATGGAAAATGGTCTGGTGACGGACGATACCCGTCTGCGCGCCGCCGTGGACACGGTCCAGTCCCTGCGCACCGCCGGCGCCAAGGTGGCCCTGCTCGCCCATTTCGGCCGCCCCAAGGGCGAACGTGTCGCCGAGATGAGCCTCGCCCCCATCGCCGGCGCTTTCTCCAAAGTGCTCGGCGCCAATGTCAGCTTCATTGCTGACTGCAAGGGCGATCATGTCAAACAGGCGATTGCCGATCTGCCGCCCGCCGGTGTGATCCTCCTGGAGAACACCCGCTTCTACAAGGGCGAGGAAAAGGGCGACACAGAGCTGGCCAAGGAAATCGCGGCCCTGGGCGACCTCTATGTCAACGACGCCTTCTCCGCCGCCCACCGCCGCCATGTCTCGACCGCTGTGCTGGCAGACCTCCTGCCCGCCTATGCGGGCGTGACGATGGAGGCCGAACTCGACGCGCTCGACAAGGCGCTCGGCAAGCCCGAGCGCCCGGTGATGGCCATCGTCGGCGGGGCGAAAGTCTCTTCCAAGATCGACCTCCTGAAGAACCTGGTTTCCAAGGTCGACATGCTCGCCATCGGTGGCGGCATGGCCAACACGTTCCTTGCGGCCGATGGCGTCAATGTCGGCAAATCGCTTTGCGAGCATGACCTCGCCGGCACCGTCCACGAAATCCAGACCGCCGCAAAAGCTGCTGGCTGTGAAATCCTGCTTCCGCGCGATGTTGTCGTGGCAACGGAATTCAAGGCGAATGCCGAAAACCGCACCTGCGGCCTTGGTGATATCGCCGCCGATGAAATGGTGCTCGATGCCGGCACTGAAACCATCCATCACCTGACCGAAGCCCTCGGCCGGGCAAAGACCGTGATCTGGAACGGCCCCCTCGGCGCCTTCGAGCTCACCCCGTTTGACACCGCGACCGTAAAACTTGCCGAGGCCGCCGCAAAGCTTGCCAAATCTGACAAGCTTGTCGCTGTGGCGGGCGGCGGGGATACCGTTGCCGCGCTTAACCATGCGGGTGTTGCGGGGGATTTCACCTTCGTCTCCACCGCAGGCGGAGCATTCCTGGAATGGATGGAAGGCAAGGAGCTTCCGGGCGTCACCGCCCTGCTCAAATAGCCTCCACCTGACTGCTTCGCGGCGCCAAACTTGCAAGGGGCGCCACAAAGCGGACAAGAATCCAAGTCAGTTAGCCACCAACGAACGAACCTACCGGGACACAAACAACATGATGAACGCACAAATGGCGAAACAGGTCGCCGAAAAGCCTGGCTTTATCGCGGCGCTCGATCAGTCGGGCGGCTCAACCCCGAAAGCCCTGCGCCTCTACGGCATCCAGGAAAGCGCCTATAACAATGATGAGGAAATGTACGCCCTCATCCACCAGATGCGCGCGCGGATCATCAAGTCCCCGGCCTTCACCGGCGAGAAAGTCGTCGGCGCGATCCTCTTCGAGCGCACCATGGACGGCGAGATCGATGGTATTCCGACCGCAGAATATCTCTGGACGAAGCGTCAGGTCGTCCCCTTCCTGAAGGTCGACAAGGGCCTCGCCGACGAGAAAGACGGCGTGCAGCTGATGAAGCCGATGCCAGAGCTCGACGCTCTGCTTGAGCGCGCCGTCGCCAAGGGCATCTTCGGCACCAAGATGCGCTCGGTCATCAACGCGGCAAACGCGGAAGGCATTTCCGCAGTCGTTGCCCAGCAGTTCGATGTCGGCCGCCAGATCCTTGGCCATGGCCTGATGCCGATCATTGAGCCGGAAGTGACCATCACCATCGCCGACAAGGCCGAAGCCGAAGAAATCCTGCTCGCCGAAATCCTGAAACAGCTCGACGCCCTCGGCCATGACAAGCAGGTCATGCTGAAACTGTCGCTGCCGGAGAAAGCCAACCTCTACAAACCGTTGGTGGACCATCCCCGCGTCATGCGCGTGGTCGCCCTATCGGGCGGTTACAGCCGCGAAGAAGCCAACCGCAAACTTGCCGCCAATACCGGTATCATCGCCTCCTTCTCGCGCGCGCTTACCGAGGGGCTTTCCGCCCAGCAGGCCGACAGCGATTTCGACGCCGTGCTCGGCGAAACGATCGACTGCATCTGCGAAGCTTCCAAGGCGGGCTGAGCGATAACCCGCCCTGCCCTCTTGAGGGTTTGGCATTTCGTCCCATCTGAAAGGGCGCAGCGTAATCCCGCTGCGCCTTTTTTGATGTCTTTTTGAGGAGCCGGCCTGATGAAATGCCCCGTGGATGGTGAAACCCTGGTGATTGCAGACCGTTCCGGCGTCGAGATCGACTATTGCCCCAAATGCCGTGGCGTATGGCTCGACCGGGGCGAGCTCGACAAGATCATCGACCGCGCCGCCACCGTCATCCCCGCACCAGCGGCGCCGCACCCGGAAGCTCATCGCCCGGAACATTTCCGGGATGAAGACCGCTTCCGCGACCGGCGCGATGATGACGACGATGACTGGAAATATCGCAAAGGCAAACGCTATAAGCGTGAAAGCTTCCTCAGCGATCTCTTCGACTTCTAGGCTTTCATTGCATGCTGGAAATGCGCCCCAATTGCGAGTGCTGCGACCGTGATCTGCCCCCGGACGAACCGGGGGCGTTCATCTGCTCGTTCGAATGCACCTTCTGCGATGAGTGCGCGGATGGAGAGCTGGACGGGGTCTGCCCCAATTGCCGGGGCGATCTGGAGCCCCGCCCAATGCGCCGGGGCGCCGCGCTGGCCAAAAATCCCGCCAGCACGAAACGTGTGCTGAAGAAGGGCTAGCTCCCCCCTTTCAGCCCTTCGTGCCCGCCACTGGCGCAGCCGGGGCAAAAGGCGACTCCACAAAGCGCAGGGCAAGCCGCCGGGCCAAAGGCGCCACGATCAGGATCGCCGGATAGGCCAGCAGGAAAGCCAGCCCCCAGGAATGCATCCAGCGGCTGACGAAATCCGGTGGCAGGCCCACATTGATGGCCGTGATGGCGCCCGACATCAGGAAACTCATGAAAAACGCCATGAACAGGCCGAACAGGGGCTGGAACAGGCGGACGGGCAGTTTCTTGCTCATAGGGTCAGTATCCCGAAAGAGTAAAGTTCCATTTCAGAACTTATTACCATTGCTGCGCGAGGTCCACGCCTTCCGTTGACTTCCCAAAGCTGCGGCGCCAGAGGCTGCCGCCATGTCTGACAAAGCCCCGCCCCGCGCCCGCACACGTCTCTATCTCATCACGCCGCCGCAGATCGGCGATGTGCAGGCCTTCGGAAAATCACTGGAGGACGTCCTCCGCGCCGGGGATGTGGCCTCCCTGCAGCTGCGCCTCAAGAGCCAGGACGGCATGATAGATATGCAGGCGACGAGGGAAGTCGGCCGCGCCGTCACCGCCCTCGCCCAGGAAGCCGGTGTCGCCGTGTTGATCAACGATTCTGCCGAACTCGCGCAGGAACTCGGCGCAGACGGCGTCCATGTCGGCTGGGATGACATGCCGGTGAAAACGGTCCGCAAACTGCTTGGGCCGGATGCCATCATCGGCGCCACCGCCAAGAACTCCTATCACCGCGCCATGCAGGCCGGGGAAGACGGGGCAGATTACGTCGCCTTCGGCGCCTTCTACCCCACCGCCACCAAGCAGGGCACTGTCCCGGCCGAGCTTGAACTCCTGGAAGTCTGGCAGGCCGCGATGCTCATTCCCTGCGTTGCCATCGGCGGCATTACGGTCGCCAACGCCGCTCCGCTGGTCACCGCCGGGGCAGACTTCCTCGCTGTCTCCAGCGGTGTCTGGGCCCATGAAGACGGCCCCGCCGCCGCCGTCCGCGCCTTCAACGCGCTGTTTGACGAACTGGCCCCCTAGGCCCGGCGCGCCCCAGAACGCCAGGGCCGCCCGCCACACGGCGGCGCCCCCATTAACACTCCGGCGCCTTGACCCTGAGCGATCAAAGGCTTACGCCCCCGCTTCCCGCCAGAATTGCGCCCAGACGAGACGATCCGATGTCGAAACCCTCCCCCGTTGGCACTGTGATGATCGTCGCCGCGCTTGCCGCCGGCCGCAGCCTCGCCCGCGACTTCGGCGAGGTTGAAAACCTGCAGGTCTCCCGCAAGGGCCCGGCAGACTTCGTCACCAGCGCCGACATGCGCGCCGAAGAGATCATCTATAACAGCCTCACCAAGGCTCGCCCCGGCTATGGCTTCCTGATGGAAGAGCGCGGCATCGTCGAAGGCACCGACAAGTCCAACCGCTTCATCGTCGACCCGCTCGACGGCACGCTGAACTTCATGCACGGCCAGCCCCATTACGCCATCTCCATTGGCCTGGAGCGGGACGGTAAACCGTTTGCCGGCGTGGTGTTTGATGTCGCCAAGAACGAGATCTTCTGGGCCGAAACCGGCCGCGGCTGCTGGCTGGAACAGCGCAAGCTGCGCGTGGCCGCCCGCAAGAAGCTTGGCGAAGCGGTTGTCGCCACCGGCACGCCATGGATGGGCAAGAGCGAGGAAAGCCACATCACCTTCGCCCGCGAAATGGCTGCGATGACGCCCGCCACCGCCGGCATCCGCCGCTATGGCTCGGCTGCGCTGGACCTTGCCTGGGTCGCCGCCGGCCGGTTTGACGCCTTCTGGGAACGCGGCCTGAAACCGTGGGACATCGCCGCCGGCATTGTCCTGGTGCGCGAGGCAGGCGGCATCATCGAGGAAATCGAGGGCGGCGACGTGATGAAAACCGGCAACATCCTCGCCGGCAATGAAGACATCGTCCCCGGCGTCATGGAACAGCTGCGCCACGCCGCCTCCTTCGGCAAGGCCGCCAAGGTCTGACGGCCTGCCGAAGCAGGTATTTGCACTCCTAATGCCAGTTTAATTTACGTGACGCGCGCGTCACGTATTTCATTTCGGGCAAAATCGCGTAATCATGCGCGCCATGACCCAGCTCGACACAGACGTTCTCATCATTGGCGCCGGCCTCTCCGGCATTGGCGCTGCCGTCCACCTCACCAAGCGCAGCCCCGGCAAGCGTTACCGCATCTATGAGGCGCGCGAGGCCATCGGCGGCACATGGGATCTCTTCCGCTATCCCGGCATCCGCTCGGATTCGGACATGCACACGCTGGGCTACAATTTCAAACCCTGGACCGATGCCAAGGCCATCGCCGATGGCCCCTCCATCCGCAAATATGTCAACGACACCGCCGATGAATACGGCATCCGCAAGAATATCTCCTTCAATACCAAGATCGTCGCCGCCAACTGGTCGAGCGCCGATCAGGCCTGGACGGTCACCAGCGAGAACGTGAAAACCGGCGCCCAGGAAAAGACCACCTGCCGCTTCCTGTTCATGTGCGGGGGCTATTACCGTTATGACGAGGGCTACCGCCCGGATTTTCCCGGCGAAGCGGCCTTCCGGGGACAGATCATCCACCCGCAGCACTGGCCCGAAGACCTCGACTATTCGGGCAAGAAAGTCGTCGTCATAGGCTCCGGCGCCACCGCCATGACGCTGGTGCCCTCAATGGCGGAGAGGGCCGGCCACGTCACCATGCTGCAACGCTCACCCACCTATGTGGTCTCGCGCCCGGCGGTGGACGGTTTTGCCAACTTCCTGCGCAAGATCCTGCCCGATCAGTGGGCCTATAACCTGATCCGCTGGCGGAACGTTGCCTTCCAGCAATTCTTCTTCCGCAAAACCCGGTCAGACCCGGCGGCCGCCCGCGAGCGCCTCCTGAAAATGGTGCGCGAGGAACTCGGGCCCGACTATGACGTCGATAAGCACTTCAACCCCGCCTACAATCCTTGGGAACAGCGCCTCTGCCTTGTTCCGGATTCGGACCTCTTCAAGGCTCTCAAATCCGGCAAGGCCAGCATCGAGACAGACCATATCGAGCGCTTCACCGAAAAAGGCATCCTGCTGAAATCCGGCAAAACCCTTGAGGCCGACATCATCGTCACCGCTACTGGCCTCAACCTCGTTTTCATGAACGGCGTCGAAGTCTACCTCGACGGCGCGAAGGTCGATCCGGGCCGCCTGCTCAACTATAAGGGCGTAATGCTGTCGAACGTGCCAAACCTCGCCGTCACCTTTGGCTACACCAACGCCTCCTGGACGCTGAAAGCCGATCTCACCAGCGAATATGTCAGCCGTCTGCTCAATCTGATGGATGAAAAAGGCGCAACGTCTACCATGCCGTACCTCGCTGCCTTCCCGAACGAGACAGAACCCTTCGTGGACTTCTCTTCGGGCTATTTCCAGCGCGTGATGGACCAATTCCCGCGTCAGCACACAGAGGCGCCCTGGAAACTCAACCAGAACTATTTCGTTGACCGGAAGAACCTCCGTGAACTGCCCATCGAAGACGGCGTCATGCAGTTCCACATCCCCGCCAAAGCCGCGCAGGCAAAGCCCGCACTGCAAGCGGCGGAGTAAAGAGGCCTGAAGATTGGGGGATAGGCCAACCGCCTATCCCCCTCTCCGCTTCACCGGACGCACGGAAAAGCCGCTGTTTCCCGGGGGTGTGCCACTCCCTTATCCGCCCGGCTTCCCCCCGCCCCCATCCTCGGCGTCATGGACATCACCGCGCTCCGCCCGGAACTCTGGACCCGCATCGCCGCCCTGCTCGGCGCGCTGCGGGCCCTGCTGCGCGGGGCTGTGCCGGAACACTTCCACCGGATCGCCGCCGATGCCCGCGCCCAGCTCCTCGCCGCCACCGCGCTTGTCCGCCGCTACATCCATGTGCTCGCCGCTGAGATCACCCTGCCGGAGCCGCGCCCCGTTGGAGCGCCCGCAAAAAACTCCAACGAAACTCCAAGGACAAACAAAGCGCGCCGCGAAGCCCTCTTCCGCCTGATCGAAGAAACCTGCCCCGCCCGCGCCGCCTCGAAATCAGACGGCGCCGACACCCCCTTCGTGCAATGGGCGCTGATGATGGAGGCCGCCAGGCGGCTCGCCATCGTGCTGAACCATCCGGAAAAACACGCTCTGCGCCTCGCCCGGATGCTCCGCCGG
>NZ_NCJT01000077.1 GCF_002282565.1 Hyphomonas sp. 34-62-18 | reverse complement strand
CAGCAGACATCGCTGGATCAGCTGTCAGGTGCATTTCAAGCACGGGCCGCGCAGGCCGGCATCATCCGTGCCTTCCGCGCGGTGACGCGGGAAACGGCGGCTTTGGCGCAGGCGTCTTCAGACCTCCGGGAGCGGACGATGAAGGTGCTGCGCGTGGCATTCCTGTCGACAGCGGCATTGGAGTTTTTCGCTTCGATTTCTGTGGCAATGGTGGCCGTTTATGTCGGGTTCAAGCTGCTGGGCGTTTTTCCCTTTGCGACGGGAGAGACGCTGACCCTGGCCGAGGGCATGACGATCCTGATCCTGGTGCCGGAATTCTTTGCGCCAATCCGGAAACTGTCCGCCCTCCACCATGACCGCGCCGATGGGGCGGCAGCGGCGGGATTTCTGGGCGATTGGCTGGACGCGGCGATGGCCCGGCCCGAACCGGTGAGGATGGCGGCGCTGACCGACCCGCCTGTGGTTACGTTTCGGAATGTATCTGTCACGTATGAAAATGGCGCAGGGCTGGAAGCGGTAAGCTTCAGTGCGCAGCCGGGCGCCATGGTGGCACTGACCGGACCCTCGGGGGTGGGCAAGACAACATTGCTGAAGCTGCTCATGGGGCAAGGCGTAGCGGCCACTGGCGACGTGCTGGTGGATGAGGCGCCGCTGGCGCCGGGCGCGAGCCTGGCGGAGAGCGCGACCTGGATCAGCCAGACGCCCTGGATGATCGAAGGCAGCGTGGCGGACAATCTGCGCCTCGCCGCGCCAGAAGCCGCAGACGAGGCACTGCGCGCTGCACTCGTGGCAGTGGGGCTCGCCACGTCCGCTGAGGCAGACGCCTTGCTGGCGCGGCAGCTCGGCCGCAGTGGCAGCGGACTTTCCGGCGGGCAGCGGCAACGCATCGGGCTGGCGCGGGTCATCCTCCGGGGATCGAGCCTTCTTTTGCTGGACGAGCCGACGGCGCATTTGGACGAAGGCGCTGAAGAGGATTTCATTCAGGCGCTACGGGAGATTTTCCGGACACGGACGGTTATTCTGGGCACACATTCGGAGAAGCTGTGGGCCGCCTGTGACAGCGTGATCGATCTTTCTGCTTACCGGCGAGAGACAGCGCCATGCTGAAGCTCTGGTCATCGCTTGAGGCGCCGGGGCGGCTGCAGTTCCGATTAGCGATGGGGCTGGCCGCCGCCGCATCGATTGCCGGTGTGGTATTGATGGGCCTGTCAGGCTGGTTCCTGGTTGCGGGCGCGCTGGCAGGTGCTGCGGGAGCCGGCCATAGCTTCAATCATCTGTTCCCGAGCGCGGGCGTGCGCGGGGCGGCGCTAGCGCGGGTGCTGGGCCGGTACGGCGAGCAACTTTCCGGGCACGACGCAATCTTAAGTCTTTCAGCGCGGCTGCGCCCGCGCATTTTCGAGGCCGGTGCGCGCAGCCGCAGAGGACTGTCGCCGATGGCGTCGGCAGAGCTGACGGCGCTGGTGGATGATATGGACGCGGCCGAAGGCGCGTTCCTGAAGGTGATCCTCCCGGGCATTGGCGTGGTTTCCGGTTTTGCCATCGCGCTTGGCTTTGCGTTGGCGAGCGATGTGGTGCTGTTTATCCTCGCGGTATTGGCCGCGGCGCTGGCGGCGTGCGCGCTGCCGTTTCTAGCTGTTCAGGCGGCGCAGCGGCGCGCGGCTGTGCTGAGCCTTGAGGCAGAGGCAGCACGTGCGGATGTGGCGCGCCTGATCGAGAACGCAACGGAACTGGAAGTCTATGGCGCGCTGAGCCGGTATGCAGGCGAAGCCGAGGCGGCCCTGGCGCATTGGCAGAGGCAAAGCGAAACGCTGGAGCTGCCATTCCGGGGGCTTTCGGCGATCCTCAGCGCAATGGGCGTTGGTATGGGCGTTCTGGCGCTATGGGGCGCGGCGATCACGCAAGGGGATCTGCCGATGGCCGCGGGCGCGGCCCTCGCACTGATGGCGGCGTTCGAAGCGGCCGCAGCGATGTTGAAGGTGATGGAAGCCGCGCCGAAAGCGAAGGCAGCGTCAGACCGGTTGGCAGAGCGGCTGCAAGTTGGAGAAGCGGTCTGGGACGCAGCGCCAGAGGCAGCGCACGTCATTGAGAGACTTTTTCCAATCGAAGTTCGTGGGCTGACGGTATCGGCAGCGCCGGGCGCGCCACAGACGCCGGTGGTGAGTTTTCGCATTGAGGCGGGCGACGTGATCCAGCTGACCGGGGCGTCGGGCGTGGGCAAATCTACGCTGGCTGAGGCGCTGATGCGGCTGCATCCTGTGGCACCGGGAATGCTGAGCTATGGCGGCGTCGATGCGTGCGGTGTACGGATCGCTTCGGTGCTGGAGCGGATTGCCATGAGCCCGCAGATGCCAGCATTCCTGCCGGGTACGGTGGCGGACCAGCTACGGCTGGCAAGGCCTGAAGCAAATGAAGCTGAGATGCGGGCAGCGCTGGAAACAGCGGTGGCTGATGAGTTCGTGTTCGCGCGGGCCGATGGGCTGGAGAGCCGGATAGGCGAGGCTGGGGCAGGGTTTTCGGGCGGCGAGTTGCGCCGGCTGGGCCTCGCGCGGGCGCTGCTGGCTGAGCCGGAACTTCTTATCCTGGACGAGCCTTTTGCCGGGCTGGACAAGGCGCTGGCGGACCGGCTGACGACGCGCCTCTCTTGCTGGCTGTCAGACGGGCAGCGGGCGATCCTCATTCTGCAGCACAAGGCTGATGGCCGGGGCTGGCCTCAGAAGACGGCTTTTTCCGTGGTGCTGTAGATGTCAACCATAGCGTCGGCGAGGGCTTCGGCAAGGCGGAAATAGGCCGGAGGGACGAAACCGGGTTCCTTGCTGACGGGCAGGGCCGGCGAGCGGCTGACGCTGATCACGAAAGGCTTCCCATCGACTTCGACGAAATCAATGCGGCCATAGTCGAGCTTCAGGCGCGCGCGCAAATCGAGAAGTTCCTGAGGCGGCGCCCACTCTTCAAGACTTTGCGGAATGGACGTGCGGATGATGGCTGCACCGGAAGTCTGCAGGCTGAGGAAATGCTCGTGCCCGAGGAAATGATACTGGCGAAGGATGTAGCGGCCAGCGCTTTCTTCGGGCAGGAATTTCTGGACTATGTATCCGGGCGCAAATTTTTCGGCCGGTACATCATTGATGCACGCATAAATGCGGTAATTGTCGTTGGCGGTCGCTTCGCGCGGTTCTGCGGTGCGATGAAAGCCGGTGAGGCGGCGCAGAAGGCTGGCGCGTTCGGGCGCGGCGTGTCCAGCGTGAGCCGGGTCAGCCTTGACGATAACCGCGCCCTTATAGGACGCGCCGGCCTGGAGAAGCCCATCCGCATAGCGATGTTTGCGCAGATCCATGGCGCCGGCATTGAACGTGACCGGATATTGTGCGGCAAAGCGGGTGTATTCTTCCGGGACGACCGGGCGGCTGAGATTGAGGAAGAGGAGGTCGGCCTCCACGAAGCTCCGGGTTCCGGCAAGTTCGATCACTTCAATGCCTGCTGCGCTCCATTGATCCGCGAGCAGAGCTGTAAGATGGCTGCGGGCGCCGGAAACATGGCCGGAACTGTTGAGGATCGCGATCCGGTCCAGCGTGTGGCGCAGCGGCCGGGGCGGAGCCGGGCTGAGGCGAGGGACAGTCTGATTGCGCACGGCGTGTCCTTTCCAGCGTTCACAGGGGCAAAGCCGGCTGGCACACCGGCAGGGTTCTGCCGAAGCGTTGCAAGTTCAGCGCCAGAAGCGGGAGCGGCTGCGGCCGCGTTCGCGTGATTGGTGAATATTCAGGACGCAGGAATTAAGAATTTCCCGCGAGGGTCACTGTCGCACGAGGCAATTGACACCATGAGTGTCAATAGATACCGTTTTCCCAATAGATGAATGTCCTGATCGCGTGCCGGTATGGGGCAGGTAGCGTCTTGTCGGGGGAGGCTCAAGTGTCATTGAAAACGCAGCTGGTCTCGCAGGTGACGCAGTATGTGACAGGCGAAGCGCGCCAGGCAAAGCTGCGCGCCGCCGCCGAACGCAAGAGACAAAGGGACGGGCGGATGCATCAGGCAGAATACTTCCATGTGGCGGGCGATCCTTACTCGCATCTGATGCTCCAGGCACTGCCGCAGCTGATGGCGCGTTATGACATTGCCGTAGTGCCCAGGCTGGCGCCGCCGCCACCCGATTGGGCCGCGCCAGAGCGGCAGAAACTTGAGGACTATTCGAGGGAAGACGCCGCCCGGCTGGCCACCAAGGCGGGCCTGCACTTTACCGATCCTGGGGCACAGCCTTCTGCAGAGCGATTGGCACAGGCCGAAGCGGCGCTGGCGGGCATCCTGGACGCGCCGGATTTCGCCGCCCGGGCGCTGGAAATCAGCGAGGCACTGTGGTCAGGCGGGGGTTTGCCCGCCGGGGCAGGATCGGCAGAGGCGGCACTGGCCGAAGGCGGGCAGCGGCGCGAGGCGCTAGGGCATTATCTGGGCGGCATGCTGCACTATGAGGGCGAATGGTATTGGGGTGTCGACCGGCTGCACTATCTGGAGCGGCGGTTGCGGGAGCTGGGCGCTCAGAAGGCCGGGGCGCCGGAGGCATACATCTTCGTGCAGCCAGAAAGTCCCCAGACGGAGGCGAAGCGTGGAGCAGGCGGGAAAGAGGTTCACTTCTACCTGTCCTTCCGGAGTCCGTATACATACATTGCGGCAGAGCGCATTCGCGCCCTGGCGGAAGCCTATGGGGCGGAGCTGAAGCTGCGCTTTGTCCTGCCAATGGTGATGCGCGGGCTGCCCGTGCCGCGGATGAAGGGGATGTACATCACCAAGGATGTTGCCCGTGAGGCCCGGCGGATGGGCATTCCGTTCGGCAAAATCGCTGATCCTGTCGGCACGCCTGTGGAACGGGGCTACGCCATCCTGCCGATGGCGATGGAGGCAGGGGTGGGGTTTGATTACTGCCAATCCTTCCTGAAGGGCGTTTGGGCTGAAGGCATTGATGCGGGCAGTGACGCCGGGCTGAGGAAGATTGTTGAGCGCGCGGGGCTCGACTGGAGCAAGGCGCGGACGTTGATCGGCGGGGACCATTGGCGCGCAGAGGCCGAGGCAAACCGGGCGGAGATGATGGGCCTCGGCATCTGGGGCGTGCCGAGTTTCCGGGTGGGTGATGTCGCCACCTGGGGGCAGGACCGGATGTGGATCATCGAAGACGCGTTGGCGAAGTAGGAAAAATCCGCACAGGGAGGAAAGAATGCAGGTCATCAATGAAGTGTTCCCGACAGATCCGGCGGTGGTTCAGGAGCTGATGAAGCCAGGGCCGGATGGGCCGATCTTCATGGTCAATCTCCTGAAGTTCAAGGAGAAGGCAGAGTATGAAGATGGCCGGGCAAGCGACCTTTCCGGCCGGGATGCATACATGATTTATGGCCGCGCCGTGACCGACATCCTGCCGAAGTTTGGCGGCAAGGCGATCTTTACCGGCGATGTGACCTTCCTGTCGCTGGGCAAGGCCGAGGAGCTTTGGGATGAGGTGGCGATCGCCATGTATCCCAAACGTGCCGATATGGTACGCATGTCAATGTCGGCCGAATGGCAGGAAGCGGCAGTGCACCGCACGGCGGGCCTAAAAGGGCAGCTGAACATCGAAACTGTGCTTCAACCGGGCATGAAAGAGGCCTTGCTGTCGCAAATGGGTATCAAGGCATAGGCAGGGCCGGGCTTAATCGCTATTAAAGAGCCAGAACCCTGGCCCAGCAAGGAAGCGACATGTCAGAACTTCTCGATAACGCGCCGGACATGATGGACCCGGCAACCGAAAGCGAAGACGGGCGCAAGCGCCGGTCTGAGCGCAGCCGTGAGCAGATCATCGAGGCGATGTTCGAACTGGTCGCTCAGGGCGAACTCGACCCAGGCGCAGCGCGGATCGCAGAAGTAGCAAATGTCAGCCTGCGTACAGTGTTCCGGCACTTCGAGGAGGTTGACGGGCTCTACCAGGAGATGAACCGCCGGGTGAAAGAGGAGGTGATGCCGATCGTCAAGGCGCCCTTCAACAGCACGAACTGGCGCGATACCGTACTGGAACTGGTGCAGCGGCGCTCGGAAGTGTTCGAGCGGATCATGCCTTACCGCGTGTGCGGCAGCATCCGGCGCTTCCGGTCTGCCTATCTGATGCAGGGGCATCAGGATTTCGTGACCATGGAACGCTCCATTCTTGATTCGGTACTGCCAGAAGAGGTGCGCACCGATGTGGTGCTTGAGGCAGCGTTTGACAGCGTGCTTGGCTTTGATACCTGGCGGCGCCTGCGCCAGGATCGCGGTCTGTCGGTAGAGGAAGCCAGAGCGGCGGTGCGCAAGCTGGTCGAAGCGCTGCTAGCCTCTGTCTGATCAGGTTCCATGCGCGCACGCTTTGCCAGTCTGTCGCTTTGCGTGCTGGCCGCTTGCGGCGCTTCTTCTTCGGATGAGCCGATTGCCGGAAGTTGCGGATTGAGCGAGCCCGCCATGGGGCAGTTCGTAACCGTGCCGGGCGGCGTGCTGCGGAAGGGCGAGGATGCCCTCTATCCGGAAGAACGGCCCGAAATGGACCTGCATGTCGATGGGTTCCGGATCCAGGCGCACGAAGTGACCAATGATCAGTTCGCGGCCTTTGTGGCGGCGACAGGCTATGTGACCGACGCTGAGGGGGGTGTGATCGAGAACAGGCCAGGGGCTGGTTCGGCAGTGTTCCGCAATGCCCGCTGGCATCTGGTTTCGGGCGCAAGCTGGAAAGCGCCTGATGGTCCGGGTTCGGATATTGAGGGCAAGGGTGCGCTTCCGGTGATCCATGTGTCACTGGCCGATGCGATGGCCTATGCCGCATGGGCGGGTGGGCGGCTTCCCAGCGAAGAGGAATGGGAACACGCCGCGCGCCTTGGCCTGCCAGATCCGGAGCGGGATACCTCCGGCGCATTCGAAGAAGACGGCAAGCCGAGGGCGAACACCTGGCAGGGCATCTTCCCGGTGGCGAATGCCGGGGATGACGGATTTGCCGGAACAGCGCCGGTCGGTTGTTTCCCGGCGGACCGGCTGGGCCTTTACGACATGATCGGCAATGTCTGGGAGTGGACGGATACGCCGTTTGCGCCTGGCAGCAACACGATCAAGGGCGGCAGCTATCTCTGCGCGGACAATTTCTGCCGCCGGTATCGCCCCGCCGCACGCCATCCGCAGGAGGTGGACTTCTCCTCAAACCATATCGGCTTCCGGATCGTGAAGGATCTGGAAGCCGAATAGGTTGTGATCAGTTCGGCCAGTAGATGTATTCTTCGCCGTCTATATACGGGTCGGCCAGGGTGTGGTCGATCTTGATCGGGCTCTCAATCGTGTACGGATAAAGCGGCGCGCGGGCATCTTTCCAGTGGGCGTCGATCAGGGCCTGCAGTTCGGCAAGCTTCTCCGGCTCTGAGGCGGCGAGGTTTGTCTGCTCAGTGGGATCAGTATTCAGATTGAAGAGCCAGGATTTCTTCTGGCGCTCATTGACCTGAAGTTTCCAGCCACCTGCGCGAACAACCTTGTAATAGCCGCTTGACCAGAAGATCGCGTCACCGGGACGGGAGAAGCCATCGGCTCCCGTTGCCAGAGGCAGGAGGTTTTGCCCGTCGATCTCAACGCCCGCGGGCAGCGGCGCGCCCGCAACCGCGGCCAGAGTCGGCATCATGTCTATATGCGCGACGGGTTCATCGACCACCGTGCCCGGTTGGATGACGCCCGGCCATTTCATGAAGAGGGGCACACGGATGCCCCCTTCAAACAGGGTGATCTTCCAGCCTCGATAAGGCTGGTTCACCTCGGGAATACCGATATAGCCGGCGCCGCCATTGTCGCTGGAGAAGACGATGATGGTGTTGTCGGCAAGGCCCTCTTCTTCCAGCTTCTCCATGATGCGGCCAACGCTGCGGTCAACGGCGCGCAGCATGGCGGCGTAGACGCGCAGGCGGTGGGGCTCGATGTCACCGACAGCTTCATAGTCTTCCTTTGTCGCCTGCAGCGGGGTGTGCACACCCCAATGAGCGAGATAAAGGAAGAAGGGACGGTTCCGGTTTGCCTCGATGACTTTCAGGGACTCGTCAGTCCAATAGTCAGTAAGGTAGCCGCCCGGCTCGAACCACTCGCTGCCATTATAGCTGGCGGCAAAATCCATGCGCGCCCAGAGGAATTTGTCGATGGGGTCAAAGTCCAGCCGGGCCTCGACGCCGCGCGGGTCGCCCGGCGGAAGGAACATGCCGCTGGCCATATCCAGGCTTTCATCAAAGCCTTGATCATTCGGTTTGAAGGGGGAGGCATTCCCCAGATGCCACTTGCCGATATGAACGGTGTGGTAGCCGCGTTCTTTCAACACTTCGGCGATGGTGATTTCTTCGCTGGGCAGACCCTGCTCGGCGAAAGGAGGCATGACCTTGTCATTCTCCTTCACATACTCTGTGGGTGGCAGGCCGGTGCGCATATCGTTGGCAAACATCGGCACGATGCGGGACATGCCTGGCGGGGTCGGCGTATATTCGAAGCCTGTGCGGGTGGGGTAACGCCCCGTCATCAGCATGGCGCGCGAGGGCGCGCAGGTGCCGGTGCCGGAATAGGCAGTCGAGAAGAGGGCGCCCTCGGCCGCCAGCCGGTCAATGTTCGGCGTCGGCACGCGGCCGCCGGCCACGCCGCCGCCAAAGGTGGAGATGTCGTTGATGCCCAGATCGTCAGCCAGGATGAAAATGATGTTGGGCGGGCGATCAGCGCCAGAGGTGTCCGCTGTCGCTGGACCCTTCATCCAGTCTATCGGCCGATTGGCCGCAATCGGCGGGCGCTCGGCGCGAGTGACGAGGTAAAGGATGATTTCCTTACGATTGAAGAAGGCCAGCGCGCCCGCACCGACAATCAGAATAGCCAGTCCGATCAGGATCTTGCGCAGCATGGCTCAGGCCTTTCCTTTCCGGTTACGGACGAATTTGACAATCAGCCAGATCACGCCGGCGATCAGCAGAAGACCGGCAATGCCGAAAGCGACGATCTTCGGCATGTTCCGCTTGAGCACGGCAGCGGTCATGTTCTTTTCGACCTGGGCGACGGAATTATAGCCCGCAGGCACGTCCAGAACGCCCACCCGGTTTGCAAAAGCGGCGTAGTCTGCCTGCATCTCTTCAAAAATCTCGGGGTGGTCTGCGCTCAGATCCAGAGTTTCGCCGGGATCGGTTTCAAGATTGAAGAGACGCCAGTTGCCATCGCCCCAGGGCTGAAGATTGCGGACGATCTTCCAGGGGCCTTTATAGAGCGCGGCGTTGCCGGAAACTTCGATCCCTACCGGATCATTCTCTGAATAGACTGCCGGGGCGGCGCCGGTAAGGAGGGGCAGAAGGCTGCGGCCATCCATAGAGACGCTTTCCGCCGGGGGCGGGCCGGCGTCTGCCATCTCCAGCAGGGTGGGGGCGACGTCAGTGACGACAGCGAAGGCATCGACACGTCCGGGAGATATTCCGGGGCCGGACATGATGAGCGGCACACGCAGGCCACCCTCGGAAACGTAGAACTTGAAGAGGTAGCTGGGGGAAGAAGCCGCGCTGGCAAATTCCGGCCCGATGAAGCCGTAGCTGCCTTTCTCGCCGATGCCTTCAATACCGATATGATAGCCATTGGCGGCCATCCATGGGCCGAAGCGTGGATCTTCGGCAGTGGAGGGTTCCGGGCCATTGTCGGATGTGATGACGAACACCGTGTTGTCATAATCACCCGTTGCCTTCAGATGCGCGACCAGGCGGCCGATATGATGGTCCATCGCTTCCAGCATACCGGCATTGACGGCCATTCGGGCAGCAAAGAGGCGTTGCTGATCTTCCGAAAGCTCGTCCCATTTGCGCAGGTCCGGGTGCAGTCCGGGCTGGGCTGCGCCTGCAGGCACGAGGCCGAGTTCCTGCGCGCGTTGCCAGCGGCGGGTCTGCAGCGCTTCCCAGCCGTCGCGATAAGTTTCCAGATAGTTCGCGGTAAACTCCGGCGGCGCCTGAACCGGAATGTGGATCGCCTGGAATCCCAGATAGGCGAGGAAAGGCGCGTTCGCGTCGCCTTCGCCGAGATAGTCGATCATCTTGTCGACGATGAAACTGGAGGAATAGAAATCTTCCGGCAGCGAGGCGGGCTGGCCATCTTCATACCAGGGCGCGTCGGCATAGAAGGGCATGTA
>NZ_NCJT01000319.1 GCF_002282565.1 Hyphomonas sp. 34-62-18 | reverse complement strand
CGGATCTTTATCGGTAACCCCTATCTGACCGATACGGAAATCCTGAACCTCGACGCGCGCTACGAGATGTACTTTGATCGTGGACAGGCCCTGACTGCAGGCGTCTTCTTCAAGCAACTTGACCGCCCAGTGGAAGCTGTCGTGGTTCAGCAGAGCGCTTCGGTTTTCCAGACTTACCTGAACGCGCCTGAAGCGATCCTGTATGGCGCGGAAGTCGACTTCAAACGTGTCTTTGACAGCCCGATCAAAGGTGCTTTCTTTGATACCAAAGAATTCCTGCTGCAGGCCAACTACACTTACACGACTTCCGAAGTGAAAGCGGGCGCTGGAGACGTCGTGTTTCCGCTGCAGGCTGCAGGCCAACCCCGCCCTGCAACCGACTTCATTGTCGACGGCACACGCCTGCAAGGCCAGTCAGAGCATATCGCCAACCTTCAGATCGGTTGGGAAGATGAGGCCGCCCGGTCGCAGCTGACCCTCCTCGCCAACTATGCGAGCGAACGGGTTACTGCCCGCGCCCCTGCCGGGCAGCCTGACTTTCTGCAGGATCCGGGGATAAACCTCGATCTCGTCTATAAAAAAGGGTTCGATATCCGGGGCAAAGCTTTCACCCTCGACATCAAGGCAAAAAATCTCCTCCAGGAGGACTTCGAAGAATATCAGAGCGGCAATGGCGGTTTTGTGCAGGTTAACCAGTACGAAGTCGGCACCACCCTGTCGGTTGGCCTCAGCGCGGAATTCTAACTCCGGTTAATTTTCGCGCCACCGGGGAAGCCGGTGAGAATTGGAGGCGCAGCGGGACGCAACTACCTGCTGCGCCTCATATTTTTAGTGAAGTCTCAGGCCTTTTGAGCTACGGAAAATCGGATACAATCCTGTTCACGATCTGCAGATGACCTGTGCTTATTGGTTCGAGTTCGTCTCAGAACTGTCGCAAGAGTGTGATTAAGAAGCTCTGTATTTCGCAGGAGTCTAAGGCTGATGAAATTGTTCGGACCAGAAGGCGGCGCCCGGTTGGCGTATGGTTCGATCGGCCGCACTGCGATTGAAGCGGCACTTGCCCTTACCACCGGGCTCCTCCTCGCTCGCTTTGCCTGGCTCATCGCGGCGCCAGCCGATGGCGCAGGCGCAGTGCAACAGCTGGCCGCAGTCAATGTCGTCTCTGATGCCCATCCTGCACTTGCGCTGCTGACGCAAACCGATCCGTTTCGGTCGGGTGCGCCAGAGGGAAGCCAGTTGGCTGTGCCGACGTCACTTAATTTGAAGATCGCAGGCTTGCGCTGGTCTGAAGGCACAGATGGCGCAAGCAGCGCCGTTCTGATCCTGCCGGACAACACACAAAAGCGCTTTTCTGTTGGTGATCAGATCATCTCCGGCGCCGTTCTGGAAACTGTGGCAATCGATCGTGTTTTCCTCAGATTCAACGGTCAGCTTCAGGAGCTTCTCCTGAACGATCCGAACAAGCCGCTGTTTGCCAATAGCCCTTCATCGGCAAGCGCTTCTGAAGCGGGCGTCCAACCCTATCAACGAGCCTCAGCTTTACCCACTCCTCCTACTCCCCGCACCAGCTCTGGCGCCGCGCCAGTGACACCAGCGCTCTTGCTGACAGACGTAGACATGCAGCCGGAACTCCGGAACGGAGCTGTGGCCGGGTATCGCCTTTCCCCGCGTGGACAAGGGCACTTCCAGGCGGCGGGTCTTGAGGACGGTGATCTTATCCTTCGTGTCAATGGCACGAGCATTGAAGGCATGGCGCCAGAGACCATTCAGTCTGCAGTTATGAGTTCTCAATCCATCGCTCTTGATGTTGTTCGCAACGGCGCGATCGTCCGCCTACGGCTTTCTCCTGAATCCGGCCTTTCTCAATGACAAAACCTATATTGCTCGCGGCTGCGGCCGCGCTCTCCGCCAGCCAGTTTGCGGCCGCGCAGGCCCCTGCGCCAACTCAGGACAAGCACGTCCTCAATCTTGAAGATGTCGAGTTGAACACGCTCATCGAAGATATCTCGATGTTGACGGGATACACATTCGTTACCCACCCGGACGTGCGCAAGGCGCGCGTTTCCGTCGTCTCGCAGACCCCGATGTCGACGCAGGAACTCTTCCAGGTTTTCCTGACAACCCTCCGCATTCAGGGTTTTGCTGCCGTCCCGGCCGGCAAAGACACTTACCGCATTGTGCCGCGCGCCATTGCTTCCACTGAGGCTCCGATGGCTGGGCCCGGCGCGAACGCATTCATCACTGAGGTAATCAAGCTCGACCGCGCGAATGCGATGGAAACCGCGCAAATGATCAAGCCCCTGCTCGATACGCAGGGCCAGGTGGTCGCCAATACCGCCACCAACACGCTAGTCGTGGTCGACTATGCGTCAAATCTTGAGCGTGTGCGCCGCATTGTCGAAACAGTGGATCGTGACCAGACCGTCACAGAAACAATTCCATTGATCAATGTGCCCGCCGTGGAAATGGAAACTGTCCTTACACGGCTTCAGGGGGATAGTAACGCGCAAGGTGGTCAGCCG
>NZ_NCJT01000318.1 GCF_002282565.1 Hyphomonas sp. 34-62-18 | reverse complement strand
CACAGGTGAGGTGCGGTGTGATCAGCCCTACGCCCATTTCGGCAGCAATCTCCGCTACCGGTCTCTTCGCGCTCATGACGCCTTCTCCTTCATGCTGCCTGGCCCGCAAACGCGGCCTTGATTTTTGCAATGTCAATCTTGCGCATGTGCAACATCGCCTGCTGCGCGCGGCGCCCGGCGTCCCGGTCTTCGTCACCGATAAGGCGCGGCAGGATTTCCGGCACGATCTGCCAGGAAACGCCGTACTTGTCCTCCAGCCAGCCGCACATGCTTTCCTGCCCGCCGCCCTCCAGCAGCTCGGCCCATAGCCGGTCGGTCTCCGCCTGGTCTTTCGTCAGCACAGAGATGGAAGCGGCCGGGGTCAGCTTATACGTCGGCCCACCGGTCAGGATCATCATCGGCGCGCCTGCCAGGGTGAACTCCACCACCATAGGATCCTGCGGAACACCATGCTCGAACACAGCGTCGATCCGGCTATCAGGCAGCAGCGACACATAAAACTCCGCCGCTTTCAGCCCGCCTGCCTGAAACCAGAAGCAGGTTCGTACTTTTTTCTCAAGTCCCGCCATCAATTCCTCCTTCAAAATCCCGCTGGGGCTTCAGCCGCCGCAAATACCTTCAACTGCGCCTCCAGCGCCCGCGAGAACGCGGGCCGCGACGTGCAGCGCTCGCAATAGGCGGCAAGATCCGGAAAGCGCTCGAAACTGCCACTCCGCTCAAGTTCGCGCAGCACGCTCGCCATCAGCAGATCGGCCGCCGTGAAACGCTCCGCCTCCAGATATTCCCGCCCTTCCATCCAGCGCGACAATCGCTTCAAGCGCCCGTTCATCATCTGCTGTTCCTTGTCCAAATACCCCGCCGCCCAGAGGGCCTCGTTGTGGAACAGCTGCGTTCCTGTGACATTGGCCACATGCGGCTCAATCGAATTCAGCGCCGCAAACGCCCAGCTCATCACCCGCGCCCGCGCGGCAGAGTCTTCCGGCATCAGCACCGGCGATCCTTCGGCGATATAGAGAACGATCGCGCCGGATTCGAACAGCTCCACCTCATCATCCCTGTAAACCGGCACCTGCGCAAAGGGCTGGCGCGCCAGGTGTTCCGGCATCAGCTTCTGCTGATGGTCGATCAGGCGTTCCGTATACGGCAATCCCGCCTCTTCCAGCGCCCAGCGCACGCGAAGATCCTTCACAAATCCCTGCGCAAAATCCGGCACCCATGTATAGGCGGTCACTTCCCGCATTCTCTTCTCCCTCATCCCAATAGCGGCGCCGCGCGCCCGCCCTTCTGCTTTTTCCGAGTCCCGGCCTTCCACCGGAAGCTGATGCGCTTTTTCATTGACAAATACGTTGATGTCAACATATTACTTTTGTCATGAAACAGACCCTGCCGTTCGACACCACGTTAGAGGTTTACAATCGCTGCCTCTGCTTCGGCATGCACCGGGCCGCGCGCACGCTGGCCCGCCGGTTTGACGCCGCCTTCGCCCATCTTGGCATCAGCCACGGGCAATATTCGCTGATGATGTCGCTCAACCGGCCAGAGCCGCCGCGCCTCGGGGAGGCCGCCGCCTTCCTGGCGATGGACCGCACCACGCTGACGGCCAATCTGAAACCGCTGGAGCGGCTCGGCTATGTCGAAATCATTCCGGACAAGGAAGACAAGCGCTCCCGCCGCCTCGTGCTGACAGATGCCGGCCGCAAGGTGCTCGCCGCCGCCGTCCCCATCTGGCGCGCCACGCATGACGAGGTGGACACCCACCTCTCCGGCAACCCCAACATGCTGCGCACCCAGCTGATGGAAGTCTCTGCTGGGTATTGATCCAGGCGCCTTTCTTTTTGGGCTTGAGTACCCCACCCCAACCCTCCCCATAGTCATGGGGAGGGATGGGGTGGGGCAAAGCGAGGATAAGCGCGGCCCTATCCAACATGCGCTGCCCAGCCTCGCCCCGCAGCCATCCCGGCCAATCCCCTGATGACATCCCCCGCGCATCGTCCTAAATGCTCATCATGAGCAATAATCTCCGCATCCTCGCCGCCCAGCTCAACCCCATCGTCGGGGATATCCAGGGCAATCTCGCCCTTGCCCGTGACGCCTACGCGCAGGCCCGCCAGCAACGCGCGCATCTGCTGGTGCTGAGCGAGCATTTCCTGCTCGGCTACCCCGCCGAAGACCTGGTGCTGAAGCCCTCCGCTGTCGAGCTGTCGATGGCGGCGGTCGCGGCCCTTGCGGCGGACACGAAAGACGGCCCGGCCATCCTCATCGGCACGCCCTGGCGCGAGAATGGCAAGCTGCACAATTCCGCCTGCTATCTGGAAGGCGGCGCCCTAAAGGCGCGCTATGACAAGCGGGAGCTGCCCAATTACGGCGTGTTCGACGAAAAGCGCCATTACCAGCCCGGCGAAGGCCCGCCGCTGGTCATCACGTTGCAAGGCGTGCGCATCGGCGTCGCCATCTGCGAGGACATCTGGTTCGCGCCATCTGCGAGGACATCTGGTTCGAGCGCGTGCCCCGCGCCACCCATGCGGCCGGCGCAGACCTGCTGATCGTGCCCAACGCCTCGCCCTGGCGCCGCGCCATCCAGGCCGAACGCGCCGCCGCCTTTGATCGCTGGTCAGACCTTGGCCTCCCCTACCTCTTCGTCAACCAGATGGGTGGGCAGGACGAGCTTGTCTTTGACGGCGCCTCCTATGCCACAAACTCCACCCATGGCGCGCGCTGCGGCCTTGTCGGCCAGTTTGAAACCGGCACGGCGCTGGTCGAGTTCGATCCGTCCACGAAGCAGTTCGTGGGCCTTGGAAAGGGCTGCGCAGCAGACCTTGAAGGCTGGCACGCCGAATACCGCGCTGCGATGCAGGGGCTGGGCGATTATGTCCGCAAGAACAAGTTCCCCGGCGTTGTCCTCGTCATGTCAGGCGGCATCGACAGCGCGATCACCGCCGCCATTGCCGCCGATGCGCTGGGCCCGGACAAGGT
>NZ_NCJT01000076.1 GCF_002282565.1 Hyphomonas sp. 34-62-18 | reverse complement strand
TCCACAATGGCGCTGCGCATCGTCTCGTCGAGGCCCGAGGGCGGGTCGGCGACACCGGCATCGATGTCGTAATGGTCGATGAAGACATTGTAGTAGGCATGCGAGCGCAGGGCGCCTTCGCGTACCATGTCGGACACAAAGCCCAGGCCGTCCGGCACCTTGATTGCGGGGTAGCCCTGCCGGGCGATGCGGGCGTCAATTTCAGGACGCGATTTGGCGATGCTCCATTCCACGGCGCGGTGGATGACCCCTTCGGCCTCGGTCTGGCCTGTGTGGAAGGGCTGGATCGGGTCGGCATAATAATGGCTGAGCACGCCGAAGGCCCAGGCCGCATCGCTCCAGCGCTTGCGGCGGAGCAGGTCGACCGCAATGGCATACCATTCAGCGGCCTTGGCGCGCGCCCCGCCCCATTCGCCCTCGCCCACATGCAGGACATGGTTCTTGAAATCCTTGAACGTGTCATCGGGCGCCTTGGCGCCCTTCAGCAGGTGCTCATGGTGCACCAGCATCAGCGATTTCCAGCCTTCGGCATGCTCCCCCCCGATCAGGGACAGCGCATCAAAAGCGATGAAATGATGGGTGGAGCGGCAACGATGGGCGCGAATGACGCGTTCAAGCAGGGTCATGGTCTCATCCTGAGAGCAAATCAGCAGAGTATCACTGGCCTGAATTGGTGAGAACGCGCTGTTAACCTTATGACGCCCGGGTGACATCCCGGCGGGTTGGCAACCGGCCGGAGGCCATGTTATCTGCCCCCTATTCGCAACAGGCGCTGAGCGCGGCCGTCTTCCGGTTTCCCATGTTTGGGGGGCGGAGAGGCAACCGCGGCGCAGAGGTTCCTGTGCGCGGGGCAACTGCCGTCAAGGCCCCACTCCCAGGACCGTTCCAGCCGGGAGTGACCCTTATGAAGACCATCATTGAACCTTTCCGCATCAAATCGGTTGAGCCGATCCGCATGACGACGCGCGCCGAGCGCGAGGCCCTGCTGGCCAAGGCGGGCTACAACCTGTTCAAGCTGCATTCTGATGACGTGATCATCGACCTTCTGACCGACAGTGGCACCTCCGCCATGAGCGCGGCCCAATGGGGCGCGGTGATGACGGGGGATGAAAGCTATGCGGGGGCGCCGAGCTTTTACCGGTTTGAAGCGGCGGTGAAGGATCTGATGGACTTTGCCCACATCATCCCCGCCCATCAGGGCCGGGCGGCCGAACACCTTCTCTTCAGCCTGATCGCCAAACAGGGCGACCTCATCCCCTCCAACACCCATTTCGACACCACCCGCGGCAATATCGAAGCGATGGGGGCCGAGGCGCTGGACATTCCGATTGCCGAAGGGCGCGTACCCTCGCTCGATCATCCGTTCAAGGGCAATATGGATCTTGCCGCGCTGGAGCGTGTGCTGACCGAGGAAGGCCACCGCATTCCCGCGGTGATGATGACCATCACCAACAATGCCGGGGGCGGCCAGCCTGTCAGCCTGGAGAATATTCGCGGAGCCGCTGCTCTCGCCAAGAAGTTCGGCAAGGCGTTCTATATTGATGGCTGCCGCTTTGCAGAGAATGCCTGGTTCATCAAACTGCGCGAGGAAGGCCAGAAAGACCGCACCATCAAGGACATCGTGCGTGACATCTTTGCCGTGACCGACGGCATGACGATGAGCGCGAAGAAGGACGCCTTCGCCAATATCGGCGGCTGGCTGGCGCTGAACGATGACGCGCTGGCAGAGCGGGCGCGCACCCTGCTGATCCAGACCGAGGGCTTCCCCACCTATGGCGGCCTGGCGGGCCGGGACCTGGACGCCATCGCGCAGGGCCTGAAGGAAATCGTCGATGAAGACTACCTGAGATACCGTGTACGGACGAATGCCTATATCGCCGAGCGGCTCGACGCGATGGGCGTGCCGGTGGTGAAGCCTGCGGGCGGGCATGCCGTGTTCATCGATGCGCGCGCCTTCCTGCCGCATATTCCGCCGCTGGAATATCCCGGCCAGGCGCTGACTTGCGCGATGTATGAAACGGGCGGCATACGCGCCTGCGAAATCGGCACGGTGATGTTTGGCCGCAAGCCTGATGGCAGCGAAGCGCCTGCCGCGATGGACCTCGTCCGCCTCGCCATGCCCCGGCGCGTCTACACGCAGAGCCATGCGGACTATGTGGTGGAAGTGATCGAGGAGGTCGCCGCAACGAAGGACCGGCTGAAAGGCCTGCGCATCGTGAAGGAGCCGCCGATGATGCGGCATTTCACGGCGGCGTTTGAGAGGCTTTAGGGGGCGCCGGCATTTTCATAAACAGCTCCACGATAACGTGAGAATCCTTCCCTCTTGGAGGGAAGGATGAAACGTTACTTTTTCAGCGCCGTGAACTCAGATGGCGAAAACGCGAATGTTTTCATTGACGCGGACAGCCCCCAATCGGCGATAACGCAATATCATCATTGGTCGGCGCGAGTGATGGGCACGATCCAATCGGCATTTCAGATGTGGCAGTTACCCGACCTCGGAGAAACTGAGCGCGCTTTGGAATGGTATGACGACGTGTTTCGTTTTAACTGAGTCGTCTTCAATAAATTTCTAGAGTTACGTTCATGGTCAAAGGCATTTTTGCGCATCGTCCTGACTCGATCTATGACGACTTGCCCGAAACCCGGTATTAATTTCCAAAGATCTACAAGTCTCGCGTTGATAAGCTCATCGGCGATCGGATCATATACTACGAACCCCGGGGTGGCGGTGGGCGCCTTGGATACAATGCTGTGGCGAAGGTTCAGCAGGTAATTCCCGATCCGACCATAGCAGACATGTTTATCGCGATTATAGAACCCGGCTCCTTCCTGCCATTCGAGCGGTTTGTTTCCTACTATTCAGAAACTGGCTTTCTTGAAAGCGGGCTGGAGACCGGAAGCAACAAGCCAAGCGGCTTGATAAGAAACGCAGTCCGCGAAATATCGGATCATGATTTCTATCGAATCCTTTCGAGGGCGTTTGAATCAGATGACCAGACTTTGCCTCGGGTTGGAGAAGGTCCACGGGAAAGCCACTATGTTGGCGTTCAAGAACCCGCTACGGGGTTTGACTTCGAGATTGAGCGGCCACGAATTGAACAGACACTGAACCGAGCCGTCCGAGATCGGATCTTCCGAAAGACGGTAATAGAAGCATATGATCGAAAGTGCGCTGTGACCGGTCTGCAGCTAATAAATGGCGGCGGCAGAGCAGAAGTTGAGGCGGCACATATCAAACCGGTTGCGAATGGCGGCCCTGACAGTATCCGCAATGGAATTGCGTTATCCGGAACCGTACATTGGATGTTTGATCGAGGCTTGATCTCCTTCTCAGATGATCTCGACCTTTTGGTTTCCCGCCAAGTCAACAATCCAGATCAAATCTGGGCATTGGCTAACAAGGATCGAAAAGCGCATCGACCAATTGATGAACAATTGAGACCACACCCCAATTTCCTAGGGTGGCACCGCGAGAACTGTTTCAAACATTAGTGAGCGCTTGACGCCCCTTCGGTCATGGCGTCCAGTCTTCTCAAAATAGCAGTTTTGGGAGGAGGAAAGTCATGGCCGAAGATGGTGCGCCGGCGGTTTTTGCGGGGTTCAAGCGGGGGCGGATTGATGATGAGATTGTCAATCCGGAGCTTTATGCCAGCGAAGAGATCCATGATGTCTATACGCGGCTGAGACGGGAAGACCCGCTCTACTGGACGCAGCCGGAGGGTTTCCGGCCGTTCTGGTCTGTGACCAAACAGGCCGACATTCTGGAGATCGAGCGCCAGCATCCGATTTTCATCAACAGCGCGCGGACCTATCTCAGCCCGATTGCCGGGGAGGAATGGATCAAATCCATGACCGGCGACTCCCACCTTTTCCGCACGCTGGTGGACCTTGATGACCCCACACACATAAAGCTGCGCGCGCTGACGCAGGGCTGGTTCATGCCGCCGAGCCTGCGCAAGCTGGAAGACCGGATCGCCGGTCTTGCCAAGGAGCATGTGGATCATATGCAAAGCCTGGGCAGCGAGTGTGATTTCGTGAAGGAAGTGGCGCTCTGGTATCCGCTGCGGGTAATCAACTCGATCCTCGGTATTCCGCGATCGGATGAAAAGTTCATCATGAAGATGACGCAGGAAATCTTCGGGCCGGGCGATCCGGATGTGGCGGCAGAAAGCAGCAACGTCTCCGAAGATGGCGCCTCGATGACCAGCGATCAGGGGATCAACCTGTTGCAGACGGCGCAGGAGCTGTTCGCCTATTTCGGGGCGATCACGGCGGACCGCCGGGCCCACCCGAAAGACGATCTCGCCAGCATCATCGCCAATGGCAAGATCGATGGCGCGCCGATCGGCGAACGCGAGGCGATGAGCTATTACATCATCGTGGCGACCGCCGGCCATGACACGACAAGCTCCACGGCTTCCGGCGGCCTGCTGCAGCTGATGCGCCAGCCCGGCCAGCTCATGAAGCTGAAGAATGATCTCTCCCTCTTGCCCAATGCGGTGGAGGAGATGATCCGCTGGGTGACGCCGGTGAAGCATTTCATGCGCACGGCGACGCAGGATTATGAGCTTCGCGGCAAGACCATCCGCAAGGGCGATGGGCTGGCCCTCTTCTACTGGTCGGGCAACCGGGATGAGGACGTGTTCGACAAGCCTTTCGAGTTCCGGGTGGACCGGGATGTGAAGAAGCAGGTGGCCTTCGGGCATGGCGTGCATCTCTGCCTCGGAATGCACCTTGCCCGGATGGAAATCAGGGCCTTGTTTGCCGAGCTGCTGCCGCGCCTCAAATCCATCGAGCTGGCCGGCGAGCCGAAAAACACGCGCGCCAATTTCGTCTCTGGCCTGAAGAGCCTGCCGGTGCGTTTCGAGTTCAACTGACCCCGAACACCAAAGAAAAAGCCTTCGCAGAACTCCGCGAAGGCTTTTGCATTTGAGAGGCAGGGCGCCCTTATCTGACTGCGAAATCCGTCGGCTCTGTGCTCTTGCCCTTGCCATCGGTTTCGCCTTTGGGCTGGCCATGCTTGCCGGGGCCCATGAAGCCGAACATATGGCCGGCCACTTTGCGGATCTGGATCTCTTCAGAGCCTTCGGTGATCCGGTAGCGGCGGTGGTGGCGGTAGATGTGCTCGAACGGCTTGTGGCGCGAATAGCCGATGCCGCCATGCACCTGCATCGCCCGATCGGCCGCTTCGCAGACGAGGCGGTTGGCGTAATAGTTACACATCGACACCTTGTCGGAGAGCTTGATGGCCACTTCCGGCTTCGACATCTGGTCCATTTCCCAGGCGGTCTTGAAGATCAGCAGGCGGAGCATTTCTGCCTGGGTGGCAAGTTCCACGAGCGGGAACTGGATCGCCTGGTTGGTGGCCAGCGGCTTGCCGAAGGGCTTGCGTTCCTTGGCGTATTTGACGCTCTCCTCAATGCAGTAGAGCGCGGCGCCGCAGGAGGAGGCAGCCTGGCGGATGCGGTTTTCGTGGACGAAGTGCTGGGCGAGCGCCAGACCGCCCTCCGGCGGGCCGAATACGGCGTCTTCGGGCACCCAGACATCCTTGATGGTCAGGCGCGGGTGGTCCGTCGGCATGTTGAAGGTCCACATATACTCTTCAATGATCACGCCGGGATCGCGCGCCGGGATGATCAGGCAGGTGATGCCCTTCGCGTCGCCGTCCTTACCGCTGGTGCGGCAGAAGAGCATGATGTGGGTGGCCACGTGCATGCCCGTGATCCACATCTTCTCGCCATTGATGAGCCAGCCATCCTTGCCGTCTTTCTTGTGGCGGACAGCGCGGGTTTCCATATGGGTGGCGTCCGAGCCGTGGTGGGGCTCGGTCAGGCCGAAGCAGGCGATGAACTTTCCTTCGAGCGCTGCTGTGGCGAGGTGTTTCTGGTCTGGCCGGGCAAAGTCGCGCAGCATCAGGATCTGAGGGAAATTGCCGACGATCGAATGTTCGTTCTGCAGGTCGTTATGGAGGCCGAGGCCCTTGCGCGCAAAATGCTCGCGGATGATCGCCATGCCGAGATTGGTGCCGTCCTGGCCGCCGAAGTCTTTCGGCAGGGCATAGCGCAGATGGCCGGCCTTGTCGGCGCGGCGCTTGGCTTCCTTCAGCAACTGCTCCCACTCATGGCGCGGCAGGCCGCCATTCTCGAAGTCGGTCCGCGCCCATTCGCGGCGATGGTCGAAGAAGCGCTCATTATCGTCCTGGGCCTGGAGCGGCTTGATCTCGTCTTCGATGAACTTGTCGAGCACCACCAGATAATCGGCGATGTCCTGCGGGATGTTGAAATCCATGGGCGTTTCCTCGGGCTGCGTCAGTTTGCGCCCACCTTACGCGAGCACGCGCGCTGGACAATTTGTGCCGCCGGGGCAATGAAGCCCGCAGAATGTGCTGCAGCGCAGCAAATGGTACGAACCGTTCTCCGAAATCTTGAATTCAGCACTCTGAACGCTTGACGAAATGTTCAGCATTCTTTAGCCTGAAAATCAGGCAGCAATGCCTCACCGAAAAAATCGCAGCAACAACCTCGATCATAGGCAGCCTCCCATGCTCCGTTCCGCAATCGCCGCTCTGGCATTCGCTGGCCTCGCCCTGCCGGCCTTCGCAAGCTACACTTTTGAAACCGCTGAGCCAGTCTCGCAAAAGCGCGTCATCGCTGAAAGCGTCGTCTGGTCCTGCGACGGCACCGTCTGCACCGGCGACCTGAAGCGTAAATCTCCGACTGTGCGCGTCTGCAAAAAGATCGCGAAAGAAGTCGGCACTGTAACCGCTTTCCGCAATACGTCGGCTGAACTGACCGCTGAAGAGCTGGTCGAGTGCAACACCGCCGCAAAGAAATAAGGCTACCCCTCTCCAAGCCTTCCTTCCGAGCCGCCGCGAGACACACGCGGCGGCTTTTTTTGCATTCTGCGGCCAATTCCGGATTCACCGCGATGTTAACTTACATTTGGCGCAAATCGTGATTAGCTTCTCCTTGCTCCGGATGGTCCAGGGCAAAAGAACGTGCCTGTTGCACGCCTGAAAGGAGGTGATCCAATGTCGAGTGAGAAACCAGGTGAGGCCGTTGGGTCTGTATCCTATGGTGTCTGGCTGGAGCAGCCTCCAGCCGGCGCCTAGAGATACAGGTTGGATGCTGAAACGCATCCCGATCTGACGGGCCCCACGGGGCTCACGGGAGCCGCCCTTCGACAGGGCGGCTTCTTTGTTTCTGAGGGTGATGAAACAGGTTCGCGATCAGGGTGAATCTGCGCTAACAAGCCGCGATACTGCAATCCGGAGTGCCCGATCATGACAGCGCTGACCCACACCCCTTCTGGCTGGACCATCGGCGGAAACGGGCCGCTGGCCGTGATGGCGGGCCTGAATGTTCTGGAAGATGAGGGGCTGGCGCTTGAGGTTGGCACGGAGCTTAAGCGCATCTGCGCGGCGCTGGGCCTGCCTTATGTGTTCAAGGCTAGCTTCGACAAGGCAAACCGCTCTTCGATCAAATCCTATCGCGGGCCGGGTCTCGAGGCTGGCCTGAAGATCCTCGCGAATGTGAAGGCAAAGCTCGGTGTGCCGGTGGTCACAGATCTGCATGAGCCGTTCCAGGCTGAGCCCGTCGCCGCTGTCGCTGACATCCTCCAGCTGCCTGCCTTCCTGGTGCGTCAGACGGATCTGGTCATCGCAATGGCGAAAGCTGCGGCAAAGGAAAAAACCCTGATTCAGGCGAAGAAGGCTCAGTTCATGGCGCCGTGGGATGCAAAGAACATCCTTACCAAGATTGCCGAAGTGGCGCCGGAAACCGGCGTTATCCTCTGTGAGCGGGGCGTCAGCTTCGGCTACAACAATCTGGTCGTCGACATGCTCTCCATTCCGGAAATGAAGAAGCTCGGCTGCCCGGTGACCATCGACGCCACCCATGCCGTCCAGCTTCCCGGTGCCGACCCTCGCACGGCCGGCGCCTCCACCGGCGGCCGCCGGGACGGCGTTTCCATCATCGCCAAATCGGCCGTGGCCGCAGGCGCTGACGGGGTTTTCCTGGAATTCCATACCGATCCGGACAAGGCACTTTGCGATGGCCCAAGCTGCCTGCCCCTTTCCGGCGCCAGCGAACTTCTCTCGACCTTGAAACGCATTCATCAGGCGGTGAATGGCGAGTAGGCGGCAGCCTGTGATGAGCCCCCCCAGAGTTTCCGTCATCATCATCAACTATAATGGCGGCGCGTTCCTGCAGCAGGCCGTCAATTCCCTCAGCCGGCAGACCTTCCGGGATTTCGAGCTGATTGTGTTTGATAATGCGTCAACGGACGGATCTGCCGAAATGCTTGACCTTTCGGGCATTCCGGCCGGGCGATTGGTGCGCAGCGCTGAGAATATTGGATTTGCCAGCGGGAACAACCGTGCCGCAGACCTTGCCACCGGCAAATGGCTGGCCCTGCTCAATCCCGACACGGTTGCGGAGCCCGACTGGCTGGAAAAGCTGCTCGCGGCCGCCGATGCCCATCCTGAATGCCGCAACTTCGCCTCAGCTCAATTGGATCTGAACTCGGCCGATACACTCGATGGCGCGGGAGACGCCTATCTTGTCTTTGGTATTCCCTGGCGGGGCGGGTTCGGGAGGCGGGCAAGCGAGCTTCCAGGCATGGGATGGTGTTTCAGCGCATGCGGGGCCGCAGCCATGTATGATTTGGCCCTGTTCCGCGAAATCGGCGGCTTCGATGAGCGCTTTTTCTGTTATTGCGAAGATGTCGATCTGGGATTTCGCCTGCAACTGGCCGGGCACGATTGCCTGTTCGTCAATACGGCCGTTGTTCATCACGCCGGAAGCGGAATTACCGGACGGGCGAGCGCTTTCTCCACCTATCACGGAACGCGCAACAGGATTTGGACCTACTTCAAAAACATGCCGCCGGGGATACTTCTGGTAACCCTGCCCGGCCATATCGCATTGACCCTCTACATCATTGTCAGAAACGCCTTCACGCCGCGCTTCAAGCCTATGTTGCGGGGCGTTGTTGATGGCGTTGCGGGGCTGCCAGCCATTTGCAGGCCATCCGTCTGGAAGTTGCCCCGGCGCGCGCTGAAAACGCGCCGGCTTCTTTCAAGAATGGCCTGGAACCCCTGGCGCATGAGCACACGCAAGGCGCATGTCCGTGATCTGACGAGCAAACCTGCCGATCAGTGATCGCTCAAGAGCAGGTGGCGCAGATAGTCGCCATATTCGTTCTTGTATCCGGCCGCGAGCTTTTCCACCTGTGCGTCGTCAATGAAGCCGCAGCGCCAGGCAACCTCTTCGGGACACGCAACCTTCAGCCCCTGGCGTTTCTCCAGCGTCTGGACGAATTGCGAGGCCTGGATCAGCCCATCAAACGTGCCCGCATCAAGCCAGGCCGTGCCACGCGGAAGGCGCTTTACATGGAGCTGCCCCTTCTGCAGATAGAAGTCATTGATCGAAGTGATCTCAAGCTCACCGCGGGCGGAGGGCTTCACCTCGCGCGCGATGTCGACCACCTGATCGTCATAGAAATAGAGGCCAGTCACCGCCCAGTTGCTACGCGGCTTGACCGGTTTTTCCTCGATCGAGAGGGCAATGCCTTCCTTGTTGATCTCGACCACGCCGAACTCGCAAGGATTGGTCACCTGGAAGGCAAACACTTGTGCGCCTTTGGTAATGCTGCCGGCTTCCTGAAGGTCCCCGCGCAGGCCTGCGCCGTAGAACATGTTGTCTCCCAGCGCCAGCGCGCTCGGGCCGCCGCGCACGAAATCCGCGCTAATAAGGAACGCTTCTGCAAGGCCGCGCGCTTCAGGCTGCTCAGCATAGCTGAAATTCATCCCCCAGTCTTCACCCGTACCTAGGAGGCGTTGATAGGCCGGAAGCGCCTCAGGCATGGAAATCACCACGATGTCCCGGATACCCGCCATCATCAGTGTCGTGACGGGATGGAAGATCATCGGCTTATCATAGACCGGTAGCAGCTGTTTCGAAACGCCGCGCGTGATCGGGTAAAGGCGAGTGCCCTTGCCTCCCGCCAGAATAATGCCCTTCATGCACTCCAACCTTTCGTTCTGACCAGTTCTTCTACCACGCTGCGGGTGCTTTCCCGCCAACTGGGCAGTGTTCCGCCATAGGCCCCGCCAGCGCGCCGCAGTCCAGCCGCGAGAGGCAGGCCGTGCTCACGCCTTCCGGCACGGAGGCACCAGGCACGCGCGCCACCTGCCCGGTCCTGCCGGCAATGAGGACAGTCAATGTCGTCATGGAAACTCTCTTAAATTCGCCAGGGCGCGGCTTCAGGCCGGAGCCTTTTCGGCAAGACCGAGGCGCGGGCCAGAATACATCGTCTTGCGCAGCGGGCCCCACCAAGCCTCGTTCTCAAGAAACCAGGCAATTGTCTTGCGCAGACCGGTCTCGAAGTTTTCATGAGCGCGCCAGCCAAGTTCCCCCTCCAGCTTTGTCGCATCGATTGCGTAGCGGTGATCATGTCCGGGACGATCGGCAACGAAAGTGATCAAGTTACGGCGTGGCGCCGCCCCCGGCATCAGCCGGTCCAACTCATCACAGATCGCCTTGACCACCTGTAGGTTTGTGCGCTCATTGCGCCCGCCCACATTGTAAGTCTCCCCCGGCCGGCCCTTCGACGCGATCATCGCCAGCGCCCGCGCATGGTCTTCAACGAATAGCCAGTCGCGGATATTGTCGCCCTTGCCGTAAACCGGCAGCGGCTTACCTTCCAGCGCGTTAAGCGTCACCAGTGGGATCAGCTTCTCCGGAAAGTGATAGGGCCCGTAATTGTTGGAACAGTTCGACACCACCACCGGCAGGCCATAGGTGCGCTGCCAGGCCTTGGCGAGATGGTCTGATGCTGCCTTCGACGCCGAATAGGGCGAGGACGGGTCATAGGGCGTCTCTTCGATGAAGAGGCCGGTATCGCCTAACGAG
>NZ_NCJT01000075.1 GCF_002282565.1 Hyphomonas sp. 34-62-18 | reverse complement strand
GCCCGGCAGATTACAGACCTCTCGCCTCTGCTCGACACGTTGGGGGACGCTGCTGCTGCGAGAGACCGTATTGATCCGTCCCGGGACAATGCCGACGAGGCCCGGCGGCCGGGTCCCAGCGGGGCCTATGGCCCGCGGCGCCCGGATCGCAAACCGCTCTCAGAGGACATCACCGCTGAGCTGCAGCGCACCAGGATTTTGCGCTATGGTGCAGGTGCGCGCCATCCCCGCGAGCAGGCGAAGAAGCTCTTCTACAGCCGGGATTTTCATTGAGGGGCAGTGTCCGGAGAACCGGCCTTGAGCTGACCGATCAAGCAGGTTTTGTTGGATAACATACGGTTGAGTTGTTGTTGAACCAGGACGTGAAGGAAGTGGTAGTCCTTGACAACTTCATACTTGGAAATCGCGCCAACCTTGCGACGGCTGCGTAGGATGCTCATCTTTGGATCGGCGACGTGGCCACTGGCATGCTTCGAATAGACACTTTTCAGATGTCGTGCCAAGCGCTCCGTCTCGCTTGCCCGTCGCTTAGGGTTTGCCGCGGGTCGCTCAAGTGCCGGCTAGAATCCATCCCTGTACCCATCGATTAATCGGTCTGGAGATCGAAGTTTTTTGTTTCTTCGTTGTAAAATCTCGTTTCATTGTCTCTGCCTAACCGTGGGGGGCGCGCAGGTTCCGATTGCCAAGTGTGCGGCATTTTCTGCCGTGACTTCAATAAGTCTTTACTTTGCTCAGGTAATTGCGCAGCTTATGAATATGCGCTCTCTGTTTGCCCTTATTCTTTGCATCACCTTCACGGTGTTCGGCACGTTTGTGCCTGCAAAGCACATGCTGGCGCATGCAGAGATTAGCAGCTCAGTGGACGCAGACGAGCGCGGCTACTATGAAGAGGACCATGATCATGGGGCTGCGCGGGCAGGACATGTTGATGACCTGCATGGTGATTCTGACTGTGTGGATCACCATTCCAACCATGGCGCCGAACTTCATTTCGTAGCCTTGCAGCCGACCTCCATGACTGCTGCTCTATCGGTCTTACCAGCTGATGACCGGCTATTGTTCAATGCGAGAAGCCCCGTCGATCCGCTCCTGCCGACCGATCCGGACCCTGATCGAGCCTGACGCCTGAACCCGGCCGCGCGGCGAAAGCCGTGCGCGCAGCTTGTTCTCGCGATAAGGCAATTTTTCCATGTCAATCAAATACTTGGGCTTGGCGTTCGCGCTGGCTCTGCCGGCTGCGCATGTCGATGCGCAAACGGCGCCCCAACCCTGCAAGACCGAAGGCGTAGCGCCGGAGGAAATCAAACTCGAGGCCGCAACCCTGAGGGCACAGAAGGCTGATCTGCGGACTGCCGTAGGGGATGCAAATGTGGCGGCGGCAGCCACAGAAATGGCAATCGCCCGCCTGCGGCCAGCCGATACGCTGTCACTGGATATTGAGGATTTTCCTGGTATTGGTATCGGCGGTTCCTCCGACAACCTGCAAGTTACTGGTCAGTTCTCGAGGGTCTGGGAGCGCGGCGGCAAGCGGCAGGCCAGGGAAACTCTGGCAGAACGTAGCCGTCAGCTTGCCGAGACCGGAAGGTCCGGGACCGGTATACAGATACGGTCGGAAATCGAGACCCTCTACATCCAGGCAGTCTATCTTGAGCAGCAATATGCGCTTGCCTGTGAGCGCGTGGAAATTTCTGCCGACCTGCAGACCGCAATTGATCGAAGGGTCACTGCCGCAAGAGACCCATTGCTGGCCGGCGCGCGGGTTAGTTCCGACCGGCTCAAGGCAGAAGCAGACGCGCGCCGCTTTGCCGCTCAGGCACGCGATGCCCGGGCGGCCATGGCCTCATACTGGGGAGGTGACGAGGATATCCGGCTTGACCCTGCTGTACTGGACCGGCTCGCCCCTTTACGCCCCATTGAATTCGACAATCTGAGTTCTCCCGAGCTGGATCGTCTTGAGGCGGAGCGCCGCGCGCAGCTTGCCAGGGTCGAACTGGAGCGCGCGTCTGCCAAACCGGATGTCACCTGGAGCATAGGCGCCCGGAAGTATGGCTTCCAGGACGATGCAGCTGTCGTCGGAGGTATATCCATACCGCTCGGAACGGCCTCACGGGCTGAGGCGAATGTTGCCAGCGCCCAGGCTAACGTTCGCCGTGTCACAGCTGAGGCAGAAGCCGCGCGTCAGCAGCTTCTGCGGGATGTCATGTCATATCGCAGGGCATCCCTCAGCGCACGTGACGCGATTGAAGAAATAGATGCCACCCTGATCCCCGCAGCAGAAAACGCCCTGCAACTGGCAAGGGATGGTTATCAACGCGGCGCGTTCTCTTACCTGGAAATCATCGACGCCCAGCGGGTTCTGACTGAACTTCGGGAAGCCCGCTTGTCCCACCTTCTGACCTATTCATTGAACGAGGCAGCGCTGTCGCGGCTCCTGAGCCCGATGGCATCTCGTCTGGAGACATTCCCATGAACACGAAACTCGCAGCGGCAACATTGGTTGCCATGTCTTGCCTTGTTGTCCTGCCCGCCTGCGGCTCGGCCGGGAAGGATGCGGCGTCTGTATCTGCATCCGAATCCGGAGCGGCTGAAGAATACCCTGAAGGTCCCCACGGGGGACGGCTTCTGCAGGATGGCGACTTTGCACTTGAAGTCACGATTTTTGAGACCGGCGTGCCACCCCAGTACCGTCTCTATCCATATGAAAGCGGAACACCGATCGATCCCTCGCTGGTGGATCTTACCCTCAGGCTTCACCGTCTGGGCGGGATCGTGGATGAGTTTTCCTTTGCTCCGCAGCAGGATTATCTGGTGGGCAGCGGTGTCGTTACAGAACCGCATTCATTCGAAGTAGAACTGGAAGCCAGAAGGGCAGGGAAGGTTCACGCCTGGCGCTATGAGTCCTTCGAAGGGCGAACCTCCATTCCAGATGCGAGAGCCGCTGAGGCCGGCATCGTCACTGAGGTGGCGGGGCCTGCAATCATGCGTGACTTCGTTACCCTTACAGGGACCGTAGCGGTTGCGCCCTCCGCGACAGCGGAAGTGCGGGCAAAATACCCAGGGCCTGTCGTAAGCGTAACGGCAAAAATGGGAGACACCGTGCAACGTGGGGCGGTACTCGCCCGTATTGAATCCTCGGCCAGTCTTCAGGAATATCCGGTCCTTGCTCCCATATCGGGCACCATTCTTGAGCGGCGTACCAATGTCGGAGATGTCGCGGGCGCCGAAGCATTGTTTGTCATTGCTGACGTCAACGCCCTTGAAGCTCGCCTGCATGTGTTTCCGAAGGATGTTGCCCTCATAGAGGCTGGCCAAGCCCTGCGGCTCGGCATCGCGGGTGGCGAGCTCACAGCTGAGACCAAGATAGACAGGTTTCTGCCTCTGACCGGCGCGTCCACTCAAACCCGTATCGCTTCGGCAACGATACCGGCCGGTACAGGTTTGCAGCCCGGGATGCGGGTTGTTGCGGAAGTGACAACAGCTGAAGCCGAAGTGCCGCTCGCTGTCCGGGAGAGCGGTATGCAGTCCTTCCGGGATTTCACCGTCGTCTACGCCAAGGTGGGCGATACGTATGAAGTCAGGATGCTGGAGCTTGGAAAGCAGGATGGAACGTATGCTGAGGTTCTGGGCGGATTGCGTCCGGGGGAGGTCTATGTCGCGGAAAATTCCTTCCTGATCAAAGCCGACATCGACAAGTCCGGCGCCAGCCACGATCACTAGGAGGGGTTCATGCTCGAACGCATTATCGAATTTTCAATTCGCCAACGCTGGCTTGTCCTCGCCGCGGTAATCGCATTGGCCGGTATAGGTATATGGAACTTCAATCGGCTTCCGATTGATGCCGTACCGGACATCACGAATGTCCAGGTCCAGGTGAATACCGAAGCGCCAGGTCTCTCGCCGCTTGAAGCGGAACAACGCATTACGTTCCCGGTGGAGAACGCAATCTCCGGGCTTCCGGGGCTTTCCTACACGCGGTCTGTTTCGCGTTACGGGCTAAGTCAGGTTACGGTTGTCTTTGAAGACGGCACGGACATCTTCCAGGCCCGGCAATTGGTCAGCGAGCGTGTTCAGTCAGTTCAGGCTGATCTGCCCCCTCTGACTACCCCCGAACTTGGACCGATCGCGACCGGACTCGGCGAGATTTACATGTACATCGTGTCGGCCGAGCCCGGAGCGGTAAAGGAAGACGGCACCGCATGGACCCCAATGGACCTGCGCACTCTGAATGACTGGATCGTTCTGCCTCAGCTCCGGACGGTCAAAGGCGTTACGGAAGTGAACACGATCGGTGGCTTCAAGCGGGAAATCCACATCCTGCCTGACCCCGGTGCAATGTCTGGCTACGGTTTGACGCTCGACGACGTTGTCCGCGCGGTTGAGCGAAACAACTCCAATGCGGGGGCAGGATACATTGAGCGGCACGGCTCACAGAACCTGATCCGCGTACCGGGGCAGGCGGCAACCCTCGATGATCTGCGAGCAATCACCATCAAGGATACGGGCGCCGTAAGCCTGAGCCTCGGTGATATCGCTGAAATCAAGGAAGGCGAAGAACTTCGCTCCGGCGCGGCCACCCAGAACGGTTCTGAAATCGTACTGGGCACAGCTTTCATGCTGGTGGGAGAGAATAGCCGGACTGTATCCATCGCCGTAGACGAGAAAGTCGACCAGATCCGACCCGGACTGCCCGATGGCATCTCGATAACGCCCGTCTATAATCGCACCAACCTTGTCGACGCGACCATCAAGACCGTCGAGAAGAACCTTGCCGAAGGGGCATTGCTAGTCATCCTCGTCCTGTTCCTGTTGCTCGGGAACATCCGTGCAGCACTTCTGACGGCTGTGGTTATCCCGCTCGCCATGTTGATGACGGTGACCGGCATGGTCGAGAACAAGGTTTCCGGAAACCTGATGAGCCTTGGAGCTCTGGATTTCGGCCTGATCGTCGACGGCGCAGTCATCATCGTCGAGAACTGCCTGAGACGCTTTGCGGAGGCACAGCATCAACTTGGGCGGCTTCTCACACGGGATGAACGCTTCAAGTTGGCGGCGACAGCTTCCAGTGAGGTTATCCAGCCATCGATTTTCGGTATCATCATCATCACCGTTGTTTACCTTCCAATCTTTGCTCTCACAGGCATCGAAGGGAAAATGTTCCACCCGATGGCGTTCACCGTCGTGTTGGCATTGACGGCGGCCCTAATCCTGTCCCTCACCTTTGTTCCGGCAGCTGTTGCCTTGCTCATCCGTGGCAAGGTCACGGAAAAGGAGAACTGGCTGATGCGTGGCGCGAGAACCATCTATCAGCCGGCGCTCACCTTTGCGCTTCGTACACGATACCTGGTTGTTGCCGGCGCGGCAGTCCTGGTGGTTATAGCAGGTTGGGGAGCAAGCCGTCTGGGGGCGGAGTTTATCCCGAATCTAGACGAGGGAGATGTCGCCGTTCACGCGCTCCGCATTCCCGGTACAAGTCTGTCGCAGGCGATCGAGATGCAGGAAATGCTGGAACGCCGGATCACCGAGATTCCGGAGGTCGAACGTGTGTTTGCCAAAATTGGAACACCCGAGATCGCGACAGATCCCGTCCCGCCAAGTGTGGCAGACACGTTCCTGATCATGAAGCCAAGATCGGAATGGCCTGATCCGAGAAAGTCCAAGACACAGCTGGTTCAGGAGATCCAGCTGGCGCTCGAGGAGATACCCGGAAGCAAGTATGAAATCACTCAGCCGATTGAAATGCGGTTCAACGAATTGATTTCAGGTGTCCGGGCTGACGTTGCCCTGAAAATTTACGGCGACGATCTTGAAACACTTGCAGGTCTTGCGGCTGAGCTTGAAGCGGTGGTGAGCGGTGTTCCAGGTTCAGCAGACGTTCAGTCGGAGCAGGTAACAGGATTGCCAATCCTGTCCATCATACCGGACCGGGCCGCACTTGCCCGGTACCAGCTGGATGTCGAGGATGTTCAGCGCGTTGCTCAGGTTGCGCTCGGCGGAGAAGTGGCCGGTCGCTATTTCGAGGGGGACAGACGTTTCGACATCGTGGTCCGGTTTCCGGAGCATTTGCGGACGGACCTTTCTGCGATCCGGAGATTGCCGGTGCCTTTGCCGGAGAGCCGCCAGGACGAAACGGGAATGCTCTTTGTACCGCTTTCTGAAATTGCAAAGGTCGAGATTGCGCTCGGCCCCAACCAGATCAGCCGGGAGAATGGAAAGCGAAAACTGACCGTGACCAGCAACGTCCGCGGCCGGGACCTGAGTTCCTTCATAACGGATCTACAGACATCTGTGGATTCCAGCATTGAGCTACCCGATGGCTACTGGATTGAGTATGGCGGAACCTGGCAACAGCTCGTTTCGGCGAGCCAGAGGCTGTCCATTGTCGTGCCAGTTGCGCTGGTAATGATCTTTGGACTTCTGCTGATGCTGTTTGGGACATTCAAGGACGCTGGAATTGTGTTTTCCGGTGTGCCTCTCGCCCTGACCGGCGGTGTGGCAGCCCTTGCGCTTCGAGACCTTCCATTTTCGATTACGGCCGGTGTCGGGTTCATTGCCCTGTCCGGTGTCGCAGTCTTGAACGGCGTCGTGATGCTGAGCTTTATCAAGCAGCGCCGGGAATCCGGCATGGAGCTTGACGAAGCCATATTCGGCGGCGCGCTGCTGAGACTGCGTCCGGTCCTCATGACAGCCCTTGTTGCGAGCCTCGGCTTTGTCCCCATGGCCCTGAACGTGGGGCTTGGAAGTGAAGTCCAGAGACCACTTGCGACGGTGGTTATTGGCGGGATCATATCCTCCACAATTCTCACCTTGCTGGTGCTTCCGGCCCTATACAGGATTGTCCATTCCGGAGAGGAGCGGAGAAGACCTGATACCGATGGTTCCCTTCAAGAAGCTCAGTTTACTGAATGAGGGGGGCAGGGGCCGGTGATCCGTTTGCCGGCCGGACGCAGGAGTACGCGGAGTATGAATGTTGTCCGATGCCCGTTGGGATGTTGCCCGGGGCGCTTCGCAAGAGGCGCCTCGGAGAGACAGGTTCGCACATGCGGCTCTGTAAATGATATCACTGAAGGTAAGCGCATATGCTGAGTGTATTGTCTAATCGGACCTACAGGCACCTCTTCCTTGCTCAACTGGTCGCCCTTTTGGGAACCGGGCTGCTCACTGTCGCGCTGGGCCTTCTCGCTTATGACATATCCGGCGCGGATGCCGGACAGGTTCTCGGTACTGCGCTGGCCATAAAGATGGTGGCATACATTGGTATCGCGCCGATTGCGGGTGCGTTCGTCAATGTTCTTCCGCGGCGCACACTTCTCGTTCTGCTCGACCTTGTACGTGCGCTGGTCGCACTTTCACTGCCATTCGTGACCGAGGTCTGGCAGATATATTTTCTGGTCTTCCTGCTTCAGTCTGCGTCTGCGGCGTTTACCCCTGCATTCCAGGCGACCATTCCGGATATCCTGCCCGATGAGAAAGACTATACAAGGGCTCTGTCCCTGTCGCGGCTGGCATACGATATGGAAAGCCTGCTGAGCCCGCTTTTCGCAGCGATGCTCCTGACTGTAATCAGTTTCAATGGTCTCTTCGCCGGTACCGCCGCAGGGTTTCTGGGGTCAGCATTGCTGGTTGTGTCTGTCAGGCTTCCAGCGCTTCAGGTGGCTGCCTCGACGGCGGGAGGTCTTCTGAGCCGGACAACGCGCGGGATCCGGACATACATCGCCACGCCAAGGTTGGTTGGCTTGCTGGCAGTGACCCTGTCGGCCGCCGCCGCCAGCGCGATGGTGATCGTCAACACAATCGTCATTGTCCGTGAGGATCTGGCCCTTGGTCAGACAATGTATGCGCTTGCACTTGGCGCATACGGACTTGGCTCCATGCTCGCTGCCTTTGCGCTGACGCCGATGCTGGAGAGACTGAGTGAACGTTCCCTGATGATTGGCGCGTCCATGATGCTCTCCATCTTCCTGCTCGGTCTTGCATTGGCTGGAAGCGGGTTTGGCTTGAGTCTGCCACTCCTTGCTGCGGGCTGGTTTCTGCTGGGAAGCGCCTATTCCCTTTGCGTGACACCGTCCGGCAGGCTGCTGCGCAAATCGGGCCCGAGTGAGGAACGGCCTTCGCTCTTTGCGGCGCAATTCGCTCTCAGTCATGCCTGCTGGCTTGTAGCCTATCCTCTCGCCGGTTGGTTGGGCTCGGCGTTTGGCCAGAATGCGGCTCTCGCGGGCATGGGTTTACTCTCGCTTGTGGGCTTCTTGCTCGCGCTGTGCCTATGGCCCGCCGCTGATGATGAGCGCGCGCCACATTCGCACGAAAATCTGCCCAATGATCACCCCCACATCATTGCAGACCACCGGTCCGGTAGCCCGGATCACATTTTCCACATTGATGAGTTGCACAAGAAATGGCCAAAACCGAAATAGGATTATCTGTAAACGGACTTAGGACGGGCTTTTCGTCGATCGGAAAGCTCTGCCTCGTGTTCGTTCTCGCTCAACTGGCGTTTGCCGGGGAAGTGCTCGCACATGCTGTAGCAGAAGGAGATAAAGGGTACATTCAGGAAATCACCGGAGTCCACCTTTTCTCATTTCTGTACCTCGGCGCGAAACACATGGTGACGGGATACGATCACATCCTATTCCTGCTGGGTGTGATCTTTTTCCTCTACCGGATGAAGGATATCGGCATCTATGTGAGTCTGTTCGCACTCGGACACTCCACGACGATGCTGCTGGGTGTCATCTTCAATTTCGGCATCAACAGTTACATCATTGATGCGATCATTGGGTTGTCCATCGTTTACAAGGCTTTGGATAACATGGGCGCATACCAGAGATGGTTTGGATTCCAGCCCAATACAAAAGCTGCGACGCTCATTTTCGGCTTCTGCCACGGGTTTGGCCTTGCCTCGAAGATTATCGACTATGAAATCTCCCCGGATGGACTGATCCCGAACCTGCTCGCGTTCAATGTTGGCGTTGAGATTGGCCAACTCCTGGCGCTGGGCGCGATACTGATCCTGATGGGCTTCTGGAGAAGGACCTCCAGCTTTCTCAAAAATGCCTACACCGCAAATGTCGTCATGATGGCGGCTGGTTTCATTCTGGTCGGCTATCAGCTGGCTGGGCTTGTTGTTTCTGCTTGAGGATATGATCCATGTATAATTCCGATGTTCCGACACGCGCCGAACTCCCCACGACAAAGCAACTCATCCGGTCAACGCTGTTAGCCCTGGCAGCCGCTGCGGCGATCCTTGTGACGGTCGTGCTGCCCTCTGAGTATGCAGTCGATCCGACGGGTTTTGGCCGCGTGCTTGGCCTCACACAGATGGGTGAAATCAAGCAGCAGCTTGCTGAAGAGGCGGAGATGGATGCGGCTGCATCCGCAGGTGCTCAGTCAGCCATACCTTTGCAGACGGCGGATATGGATGCCTCAGGTGTCCCGGCCGCTGGTGAAGGATCCGAAAACGCCGCGTCGCCTTCTGAGCCTGACCTGCAAGCCGCTGACTGGAAGGATGAAGTTGTCCTGACGCTGGCGCCTGGGGAGGCAGCTGAAATCAAGTTGACCATGAAGGCTGGAGAAACGGCCCAGTATGAGTGGGCCGTTCAAAGCGGCAACCTCAACTCCGACCTGCACGGCGACGGCAAGGGTGGCCAAGCGACCAGCTATCGCAAAGGTCGCGCAGAGGCAGGGAATGCCGGTGAACTGACAGCTGCGTTCGATGGCGCGCATGGCTGGTTCTGGCGCAATCGAGGTGATGCCGATGTGCAGCTGACACTTCGCGTGCGCGGGGCTTACACTGAAGTAAAGCGCGTTATCTGATTGCAGCAGGAGGGGCGGGACCTGTTCCGCTCCTCACCTCAGTCTTGATAAGTCGCCGTTGCGGATCAGATCGAGGTTTAGCTTCTCGGAAATCGTTTGTGGTTGTCTAACTCGGTGTAAGGTTGATTGTACATTCCAGTTCCTCTTTTTGATTGCGAGGGTCTGCCTCTCAGTTGTCCGAGTGGGGTATTGTTTAGGCGCCAGATCAGCAGGGATACGGACGTAGAGAATCGAGCAGATAACTGCGGCTCGGCGCAGCTCTTTGTCATGGCAGTCCGATCCGCTTAATCTGTTAGCAAGAATGCTAAGCTGTGTGATCGTGCTGATATACAATCTGAGTACAAGATGGGATACATTACAGAAGTGCTTTGAAGTTAGTGCCTTGTAAAAAATGGTTATATGGATTAATGTTGGTGCACGTCACTTGCGTCGA
>NZ_NCJT01000317.1 GCF_002282565.1 Hyphomonas sp. 34-62-18 | reverse complement strand
ATGGCGAGGCCGATCAGCAGGGAATGGGGCAGGGAAATGTCGATCAGCTTGCTGACGCCTTTCAGCGCCATATAGGTGCCGAAGGCGCCGGCCATGACGCCGATCAGCACGGGCACCCAGCGGCGGGCGGCAGCGATCTTGTCTTCCCGGTAGATGATGGCGATCTTGATGAAGGCGAGGACGGCGGCGGCGATGATGCCGCCGAGCACCGGCGAGACGACCCAGGAGGCGGCAATGCCCGCCATCACCGGCCAGCTGACGGCGCTGAAGCCGGCAGCCGCGATGCCGGCGCCCATGACGCCGCCGACGATGGAGTGGGTGGTGGACACCGGCGCGTTGAGGATGGTGGCGAGGTTGATCCAGAGGGCAGCGGAGATCAGTGCGGCCATCATCAGCCAGACGAAGGTTTCCGTATCGGCGACATTGGCCGGGTTGATGATGCCCTTGGAGATGGTGGAGACGACATCGCCGCCCGCAAGCAGGGCGCCGGCGCTCTCGCAGATGGCGGCCATGATGATGGCGCCCACCATGGTCAGCGCGCGCGAGCCGACGGCGGGGCCGACATTGTTGGCCACATCATTGGCGCCGATGTTGAGCGCCATATAGCCGCCGATGGCGGCGGCCGCGACGATCAGGAGGCCGTTGGTCTGGTTGCCGAACATGGCCGTGCCGATCACGACAATGATGGCCAGAAACAGGAAGGCAAAGCCGGGGCCGACCAGGCCGCGCGCCAGGGTGGCGGTCGCGGCTTCGGCTTTTCCGATCTTTGCAAGGTCTTTGTCGAGCGTCTCCTTGACGATCACAGGTTCCTTGCCGTCCACCATTGAAGCCCCCGCGCTCTAGACGATGTGAGGCGCACAAGCCGCAAGCGCCGGCAATTTGCAAGCCGGACTGCCCGATATTCCGGCGGGAAGCTGCAGATGTCACGTGGCCGTCATAAAACTCGCCGCCCGGTTGGCAAAGATTTCGATGAAATTCAAACGACTGCGAAAACCGTAATTCCATGCGTCTGTGTCAGAACGGGGCGTAGCGAAACGGCACGGGGCGCCCGAGAGAGGCGTGCTGGCCGCAATGGATGAAGGGTGTACCCATGGCCAAGACGATCCTGGTGGTCGATGACGATCCAACGCAGCGCCGCCTGCTGCAGGCAGCTGTGGAAAAGGCCGGCTTTGCCTGCCGCACGGCGCCTGATGGCGAGACGGGCCTGCAACTGGCATCCGATGCGCGCGAGGGCGTGGATGTGGTGCTGCTGGATCTGACGATGCCGGGGCTGTCGGGCATGGAGACGCTGGAGCGGCTGAACACAAAGCGCCCGGACCTGCCGGTGATCATGCTGACGGCGACGAGCGGCATCGACACGATCGTGCAGACGATGCGGCGCGGGGCGGTGGACTTCATCGTCAAGCCGGCCAATCCCGAACGCGTGGTGGTCTCGATCCGCAATGCGCTGAAGATGCAGAGCCTGACAGGCGAAGTGAAACGCCTCTCGCGCAAGGCCGAAGGCGGCATGAAATTCGAGGACATGATTGCCTCTGCCCCGGCGATGCGCAGTGTCATCCGCATGGCCGAGCGCGGGGCGGCGTCGGACATTCCGATGCTGATCCTGGGCGAAAGCGGCGTGGGTAAGGAAGTGATCGCGCGCTGCATCCAGGGCGCCAGCGCCCGGGCGGGCAAACCGTTCGTGACGGTCAACTGCGGCGCCATTCCGGAAAACCTCGTCGAGTCGATCCTCTTCGGCCATGAGAAGGGCGCGTTTACCGGCGCTGTTTCCAAGTCTCCCGGCAAGTTTGTAGAAGCCGATGGCGGCACGCTGTTCCTCGATGAGGTGGGCGAGTTGCCGCTCGACGCGCAGGTGAAACTGCTCCGTGCCCTGCAGGAAGGGGAGGTCGATGCCGTTGGCTCGCGCCGCCCGACCAAGGTGGACGTGCGCATCATCTCGGCGACGAACCGTGATCTGGCCGCCCAGGTGAAAGCCGGCACCTTCCGCGAAGACCTGTTCTACCGCCTCAACGTGTTCCCCATCGACATGCCGTCGCTGCGCGAACGCCGGGATGACATTTCGGCCCTCGTCGATCATTTCATTGCCCGCTTCAATGCGAGTGAGGGCACCAAGGTGACCGGCGCGGCCGAAGACACGCTGCAGATGCTCTACGCCTATGACTGGCCGGGCAACGTGCGCCAGCTGGAAAACGCGGTCTTCCGCGCGGTGGTGCTGTGTGACGGGGATGAGCTGCGCCCGCAGGACTTCCCCCAGATTTCGAGCCTGATGGGCGAAGTGAAGATGCTGCCCGCCATGCCGGCGCGTGCGTCAGAGCCCCCGCCCGTGCCGGCCAATGATGCCCGCCCGGCCGGTGTGCCGATGGTGGGGGATGTGCCCGTTGCCATCAAGGACGCCGATGGTGAGATCCGCAGCCTGCAGGACATCGAACGCGATCTTCTTCAGTATGCGATCGACTTCTATGATGGCCATATGAGCGAAGTCTCGCGCCGTCTCGGGATTGGCCGCTCCACGCTTTACCGCAAGGTGCGCGAATACGACCTCGACGTGCGCGGCGA
>NZ_NCJT01000316.1 GCF_002282565.1 Hyphomonas sp. 34-62-18 | reverse complement strand
AGGCCAGTGTGACCACGGAGATGTTTGAGTTCGAGAAAGCGCAGCATGGCCGATAAACCGCCTGTAGCGCTGGAGGATCGCGGCGAGGGCGGCGACGGACGGCGCTACTCACCGTCTGCTGCGCGCAACCGGGAGCCGATAAGGGATACGCTGAAGGCGCATTTAGGCCTGCCAGCCTGCGTCCTGGAAATTGCATCGGGAACCGGAGAGCACGGCGCGTTCCTCGTGAATGAATTGCCCGGGCTGGATTGGACTTACTCCGATATTGATCCGCCAAGCCTTGAGAGCCAGAGAGCCTGGAAGGCTGCCGCGCAATCAGAAAGTCTGCACGGGCCGCTGGAGATCAATGCCGCGCAATCAGATTGGGGCGAGGCGGAACAGATGGGCGCCTGGGATGCGATATTCAGCGCCAATATGGTTCACATTGCGCCGTTTGAGGCGGCGGAAGGACTGATCACAGGAGCGGGACGCCTGCTGAAACCGGGTGGGATGCTCGTGCTGTATGGGCCGTTTGCCCAGAATGGTGTGATCGCGCCATCAAATGCTGCATTTGATGAAAGCCTCAAGAGCCGTGATGCGCGCTGGGGCGTAAGGGATCTGGAGTTGGACCTCGTGCCGCTGGCCGGCAGGGCAGGTTTGCGCCTCGCCAATGTGATCGAGATGCCTGCCAACAATCTGATGGTAGTCTTTCGAAAGATGTAGGCCTTCTGCGTACGGCGGGACCCAAAGGCCCCGCCAAACCTCATTCCTTGCCGCCACCGAACCGTTCGGTCCATTCGGCAACCTGCGTATCCTCGATCTTCTGGAAGAGGACATCCGGCGGCGTGATGGCATGGCCGCGCGGGAGGGCGTCGAGCAGCGCAGCGAAGTCCTCAGCGTTTGAGGCAACTGGCATCTTGCGATTTTCTTCAGGGACACCGAGCGCATCGAGGATCTTCTTGGCCGCATCCGGAATGATTGGCTGAGCGATGATGCCGAAGAGGGCGGCCAGATTGATGCCGGCGCGCACGCCGACAGCTGCGCCGTCCACATCATTCTTATACTTCACCCAAGGCTCCGCCTTGGTGAGGTATTCATTGCCGGCAGCCCAGATGGCGCGTGTTTCAGCGGCGGCCTTGCGGAACTCCATTGCTTCGTAGAATTCCACCAAGCGCGGAAGCCGCTCTGCCAATTCGCTCGCCATCCACGCTTCCGCTTCACCGGAGGTACCCGCTTCCGGTACTTTGCCGTCGAATTTCGAGGCGCAGTATTTGGTGATCCGGTTGACGAAGTTGCCGAGGACGTTGGCAAGGTCAGAGTTCACCGCCGCCTGGAAACCTTCCCAGGTGAAAGCGGCATCGGAGCCCTCAGGCGCATTGGAAATGAGATACCAGCGCCAATAGTCAGATGGCAGAAGGCTCAGCGCCTGGTCCATGAACACGCCGCGCTTCTGGCTGGTGGAGAACTTGCCGCCATACCAGGTAACCCAGTTGAAGGCTTTCAGCTTGTCGACCGTTTTCCAGGGCTCGCCGGAGCCAAGCAGGGTGACCGGGAAGCTGACGGTGTGGAAGGCGACGTTATCCTTGCCCATAAACTGGACGTATTCGGTCTGGTCTGCGCCCTTGTCGGTGAGCCAGAGTTTTTCCCAGTTATTGCCGGTGGCCTCGGCCCATTCCTGAGTGGCGGAGATGTAGCCGATCGGCGCATCGAACCAGACATAGAAGACCTTATTCTCAAAGCCGGGGCGAGGATTGCCGTCGGCATCCGTCACCTTCACGCCCCAGCTGAGGTCGCGCGTGATCGAGCGGGCGATCAGGCCCTCATCGAGCCATTTATTGGCGATGGACACTGCCAGCGAAGGCCAGTTCTTGCCCTTCTCGTTCACCCATTCACGGATGCGGTCCTGCATGCCGGTCTGGAGCAGATAGAGATGGTCGGTATCCCGGATTTCGATGTTCCGGCTGCCGGTGACGGCCGAGTAGGGATTGATCAGGTCGACTGGATCAAGCAGGCGGCCGCAGCTGTCACACTGGTCGCCGCGGGCTTTTTCATAGCCGCAATGGGGGCAAGTGCCCTCAACATAGCGATCTGGCAGGAAGCGGCCATCATCGACTGCGTAAACCTGTTTGGAGGTGCGCACTTCGATCAGGCCATTCTTTTCCAGCTGCTGAGCCAGATGCTGGGTGATCTTGTGGTTTGCCGGGCGCGATGTTCGGCCAAACCAGTCAAAAGACAGGTTGAAGCCTTCGCCCGCCTTGCGCTGAATCTCATACTGCTCGTCGCAATAGGCCTGCACGGTCTGGCCGGCCGCCTGGGCGGCGAGCTCGGCCGGGGTGCCGTGCTCGTCTGTCGCGCAGATATAGGTCACTTCATGGCCCATCAGGCGCATCACACGCGCATACACGTCTGCCGGAAGCATCGAGCCGGCGAGATTGCCGAGATGCTTCACGCCGTTGATGTAGGGCAGGGCCGAGGTGATGAGGATGCGCCGTTGCTGGGTCATGGGGCCTTTTCAGAGCCTTTCTGTTGGAGAACGCGCCTTTTAACGCCCTCGCTGGTAAAGGAAAGCTCTAGGCGCG
>NZ_NCJT01000074.1 GCF_002282565.1 Hyphomonas sp. 34-62-18 | reverse complement strand
AAGCCATGCTCGCCCCATTCGCGGCCATTGCCCGACTGCCCGTAGCCGCCGAAGGGCGCCGAGAAGTCAGGGCGTGCGCCATTGACGAGGATCTGGCCAGCGCGGATGCGGTTGGCGACAGCGTGGGCTTCCTTGTCCGGGCCCTGAACATAGCCGGCGAGACCGTAGACGGTGTCATTGGCCATGGCGACTGCGTCGTCCACGGTATCATAAGGGATCATGACGAGCACCGGCCCGAAGATTTCCTCGCGCGCGATGGTCATGTCATTGGTGACGTTGGCAAACACGGTCGGGCGGGCGAAATAGCCCTTGTTGAAGCCTTCCGGACGGCCAGGGCCACCGGCAACGAGGGTTGCGCCCTCCTCAATGCCTTTCTGGATCAGGTCCTGAACCTTCTGGTACTGGTTGCCATTGGAGATCGGGCCGATGGCGCCGGGAGGGGCGTCTGCCGGATTGGCAACCTTCACGGCCTCGGCGGTGGCCTTGGCAATCGCGATGGCCTGTTCCTGCTGGTCCTTCTGCACGAACATGCGCGAGGGGGCGTTACAGCTCTGGCCCGAATTGGTCATCATGTTCATGATGCCGCTGGAAACAGCTTTCTGGAGATCGGCCGTAGGCAGAACAATGTTCGGGCTCTTGCCGCCAAGCTCCTGGGCAACGCGCTTCACCGTCGGGGCTGCGGCCTGGGCCACCAGCACACCGGCGCGGGTCGAGCCGGTGAAGGACACCATGTCGACATCGGGGTGGGACGACATGGCCGAGCCGACGCCCGGGCCATCGCCGTTGACGAGGTTGAACACGCCTTTCGGCACGCCGGCCTCATGCAGGATTTCAGCAAAGATCATCGCGTCGAGCGGCGCGATTTCAGACGGCTTCAGCACCATGGTGCAGCCGGCGGCCAGCGCGGGCGCCACTTTGCAGGCGATCTGGTTCAGCGGCCAGTTCCAAGGCGTGATGAACGCGCAGACGCCGATCGGCTCCTTGCGCAGCAGGGTGGTGCCTTTCAGCTCTTCCCATTTGTATTCGCGCAGGATGGCTGCGGTGGTGGCGAAGTGGCCCATGCCCGAGGGCACCTGGGCGGCATTGGCGAGCCACATCGGCGCGCCCATCTCGTCGGAGATAGCCTTGGCCAGGTCCGGCATGCGCTTCTGGATGCCGGCGGCAATCTTGTCGAGCAGGTCTGCGCGATACTCCACGCTCGTCTGCGAGAAGCTCGGGAAGGCGCGCTTGGCGGCGGCCACGGCCTTGTCCACATCGGCAGCCGAGCCGATGGAGATCACGGCAAAATTCTCTTCCGTCGCAGGGTTTTCGACTTCCAGCGTGCGCGGGGTTACCGGATCAACCCATTCGCCATCGATATAGAATTTGAGATACTGTTGCATGAGTAGGGCCTCCCTTGGGCACAGCTTATTGAGCCATCTCCTTGACTATAGGAGAGGTGTGACGCTTTCGCCACTCCTGACGCGGGGGGAGGGCAGCGGGTCTACTTCTTCGCCTTCACCCAGCCCCGCCCGGCCATGCAGGTGATGTAGTTCACCTCGATGCCATAGCTGATCTGCTGGCAGGCGGCGCGGGCGGATTCGTAGGGCATGGCCCCCTCGCGGGCGGTCCAGCCATCATTGGGCGCGCTGGCGCAGGCGGAAAGCAGGGCGGCGGCGGCAAGGGCGAGCGCGATCTGTCTCATCTTTTTTTCATGTTCCCGAAGATGCCGCGCAGGATGTAGCGGGTAACTTCCCGGCTGATCGTGGTGGCGGCGGTGTTGGTGGCGCGCTCCGTGGGTGTCATCCGGCGCGAGCGGCTTGAGGTCGTACGGCCTTTCGCCGGAGCTTTCGCCTTGGCCTTCGCAGCGGCTTCCTTTTCCTTCTCTGCGGCAAGGCGTTCCTTTTCGGCGAGCTTGGCGGCTTCAGCCTCTTTCTTCGAGAGGATTTCGTAGGCCGACTCCCGGTCGACCATCTTGTCATAGCGGCCAAAGAGCGGGCTTGCCTTCAGGATTTCCGCGCGCTCGGCATCGGTCACCGGGCCAAGGCGCGAGGCGGGCGGGCGGATCAGCGTGCGCTGAACGATGGAGGGCGTCCCCTTGGCGTCGAGCGTGGAAACCAGCGCTTCACCGACGCCGAGCTCTGTGATCACCGTCTCTGTCTTGAAAGCCGGGTTCGGCCGGAAGGATGCGGCGGCTGATTTCACCGCCTTCTGTTCCATCGGCGTGTAGGCGCGCAGGGCATGCTGCACCCGGTTGCCAAGCTGGGCGAGGACGCTCTCGGGCACATCGCGCGGGTTCTGTGTGACGAAGTAAACACCCACGCCTTTCGACCGGATGAGGCGCACGACCTGCTCGATCTTTTGCAAAAGGGCCGGCGGGGTATCCGTGAACAGAAGATGGGCCTCGTCAAAGAAGAAAACGAGGCGCGGTTTTTCCGGGTCGCCCACTTCCGGCAACTCCTCGAAGAGTTCCGAGAGGAGCCAGAGCAGGAAGGTCGAATAGAGCTTCGGGCTGTTGATCAGCTTGGTCGCGTCCAGGATGTTCACATAGCCGCGCCCATCGGTGGTCGTGCGCATGAAGTCGCTGAGTTCCAGCGCCGGCTCGCCGAAGAAGCTTTCTGCGCCGGCCCGTTCCAGTACCAGCAATTCGCGCTGCACGGCGGCAAGCGACGCGGGGGCGACATTGCCATATTTGCGGCTGACTTCCTCGCGGATGCCGGGCTCTCCCAGATGGGCCAGCAGCTTGCGCAGGTCTTTGAGGTCAAGGATGCGGAAATCGGGATCATCGACGCAGCGGTCGTCCGCATACTGAAAGGCGATATTGAGGATGCCTTCCTGCACGGCGGTCAGTCCCATCAGGTTTGACAGCAGCACCGGCCCCATCTCTGCGATCGTGGTGCGTACCGGATGGCCCTTTTCCCCGAACACATCCCAGAAGATCACCGGGGCAGGGTGATAGGTCAGCGGGCCCATGGCGATCTTTTCGGCGCGGCTGGTGAAGGCGGCATGCGCCTTGTGGGTTTCGGTGCCGGGGAAGGCGATGCCGGAAAGGTCGCCCTTCACGTCGGCGGCAAAGACCGGCACGCCTGCATCGGCAAAGGCCTGCGCCATCACCTGCAGGGTTACGGTCTTGCCGGTACCGGTAGCGCCGGCAACGAGACCGTGCCGGTTGGCCACTTTCAGGATCAGCGACTGGGCATCATCTGGCGTGCCGGAACCATCCGCATCTGCGCCGCCCAGGAAAATCGTGTCGCTCATGCCGCCGGCCCCTCAACGATGTGGTCTGAAATCAAGGCCTAGAGGCTAGCCGTTCCAGAGATTTCAGCAAGCTATAGCGCGCAGGTTTCTCCCGCTTGACGGGGAAGGGGCGCCGCCTCACCCTGCGCCTATTCACTCAAACCGGAGCAGGGAATGGGCAGCGCCACCAAGACGGGCATCTGGATCATAGCCACGGGCGTGATCATCGCGCTTCTCTATCTGGGGCGCGATATCCTGGCGACCTTCGCCATGGCCGTATTCCTGTTCCTCATCATTGAAGGCTTTGGCACCGTCATCAACAATGCCTCGCGCACCATTCATATCGGCCTTGCGCGCATTCTCGCGGTGTTGCTGGTGGTCGGCGGCTTTGTTGGCTTCATCGCCCTCATGGCCAATGGCCTGGCAGAATTTGGGCGCGACGGCGCCGACTATGAGGAGAAGATCAACAGCCTCATCGCCGACATCTACGCGATCGCCCACCTTCAGGATGCGCCCACGCTGACCCAGCTGGTGTTTGATGAAGGCGGCCAGCGCTTCTTCGCCACCATCGCCAACTCCGTCAGCGGCCTGTCCGGCGATATTGTGCTGATCCTGATCTATGTCGCCTTCCTGTTCACGGCCCAGTCGATGTGGACGCAGAAGCTGGACAACATCTTCCCCGATTCGCAGCGCCGCGAAGCCGTGCGCCGGATCGGCAACGACGCCCGCCTTGCCATCGAGACCTATCTCTGGACCCAGACGGTCATCTCCGCCCTGATCACCCTGCTGACCTACATCTCCCTATTGGCACTGGGCGTGCAGAATGCCCTGTTCCTGTCGGCGCTGATCTTCGTACTGAACTATATCCCGACCGTGGGCTCTATTGTCGCAGCGCTTGTGCCGCCGCTGTTTGCGCTGGTGCAGCCTGCGGTGCCCGGCTGGGTGCCGGATGTGGCGCTGCAGGATTCCTACATTTACGCCGCCATTGTTTTTGCCGTGGTCAGCTTCTGGCAGTTCTCGATCGGCAATTTCATCCAGCCCCGCATGATGGGCGACTCGCTGAACCTGTCGGCGCTTGTTGTGCTGCTGGCGCTTGCGATCTGGGGCGTGATCTGGGGCATCCCCGGCATGTTCCTGTCAGCCCCGCTGACCGTGCTGATGATGATCCTCTTTGCACAGTCTCCGCACACGCGCTGGATCGCCATCCTCCTGTCGGCTGATGGCAAACCCAAGGGCGGCGCACTGGAGCAAAGCGAAGCAGCGTGACTGCCTGTCAGGCTAGCCAATTCGCCATTGAAATGTTACAGGCGATTTGGGTTGAGGCTGTAAGGCGACTGAAACTGCGTCGCCGCACTACCGAAAATTAACGTTTGTGGCATCGGAATGTAGTTGATTTACCGGTATCACGAACAACATAAGACAAAATCAGGCTTCCGCGTGCGTCCCCCCACCCAGCCTGCGGAATTTGCCTGTAGGACCCGCCGGACATGTCCCCGTCTGGCGGGTCCGCTTATTTCAGCGCCTCTCTCACCGGCTTTCTGAATCCGCGCAACCGTTTCATTTGGAACATGTTTCTTGATGCCTTCCCTTAGGGCGGCTAGACCCGGTGTTTGACCGGTTTTCGAGCAAGAGTCGTTTCCATGCCCCGTTCCACTACCGCCCACGGACCTGCCAGCCAGGTACACGATCAGATTCTACAGGAAGCTGCCCGGGAGGACGTGACCGGCCTGAGTGAGGCAGACATCCGGGCGCTGGCGCAGCGCCTGTGGGATTGGGCGGAGACGGTTCCTGCCGGACAGCGCGCCGTTCACGTTTCCGTGAAAGCCGAAGGCGCCAGCGGCCCGCTGCAGCGCAGCCTGCTTCAGGTGACCGGGCCGGACATGCCTTTCCTGGTTGATTCGCTGCTGGGGGAATGCGCCGCCCAGGGCCACGAGGTGAAAACCCTGTTCCACCCCGTAGTCACCATGGCGGATGGGCGGATGGTATCGGTGATCCAGGTTCACACCGCCCTCCTCACCGCAGCGGAGGCAAAGCGGCTGGAAGAGGGGGTGCGCGCCACCCTCGCCGATGTGGAGCGCGCCGTTGCTGACCATGCGGCCATGCGCGCCCGGATGCGGGCCGAGATGAAGCGTATCTCCGGTCTGCAGCATATTCAGTCTGCGGAGCGGGACGAGGCGGTTGCCTTCCTTGAATGGCTCTCCCGCGAGCATTTCGTTTTCCTGGGCGCACGGGAATATGACTTCGAGACAGATGCGGAGGGCCGGGTGCTGCCGGCCGAGCCGCTGATGGTCGAAGGCTCCAATCTCGGCATCCTGCGTGACGAGGATCTCAACGTTCTCAGCCGGGACAGCGAGCCCCTGGTGCTGACCCGCGAAATCGGCGAGTTCCTGCAATCGCCGGTGCCACTGATCATTGCCAAGTCGACCCTGCCGAGCCGGGTCCACCGCCGCGTGCCGTGCGACTATATCGGCGTGAAAAAGTATGATGACGAAGGCCGTGTGAACGGCGAGGTCCGCTTCCTCGGCCTTTTCACGGCCGAGGCTTATGACGAGACCGCCCGCTCCATTCCCTTCGTGCGCCGCCGCGTGCAGAAGATCATGACCGCCTCCGGCGCCGCTCCGGGGGGGCATACGGAGAAGGCCCTCGCAAACCTCATCGAGACCTGGCCCCGCGACGAGCTGTTCCAGACCCGGTCGACCGTGCTTGGCCCGATGATCATGGGCGCGCTCCATCTGATTGGCCGCCCGCGCACCCGCGTCTTCCTGCGCCGGGACGAGTTTGACCGGTTCGTCACCGCGCTCGTCTTCGTGCCGCGCGAATCCTATGACACCGCCCTGCGCCAGCGCATCGGCGCGCTGCTGACCGAGGCCTATCAGGGCGACCTCAAAAGCTTCCAGCCCTATTTCGATTCCGGGCCGCTCGCCCGCGTGCATTTCGAAATTGCGCTGCATCCGGACCACCCGGAGCCCGACCCTGAAGACATCGAGCGGCGCATCATCGAGCTGGCCCGCACCTGGGATCAGGGCTTCCGCGAATTGCTCATGAGTTCCGGCCTTTCCGGCGCAGACCGGGAAGGGGCGCGCAGCTTTGTCGGCGCCTTCAATGCGGCCTACCGCGAAGCGTTTCCGCCAGAAGAGGCCCTTCGCGACGTGACCTGCATGGCAGAGCTGAGCGCGGGCAAACCGATTGTGGCGCGTGCCTACAGGCTGGAGTCAGACGCTGCATCCAAGGTGCGCGTGAAGATCTATGCGCGCACAGGCTCCATCCCGCTCTCGCGCTGCGTGCCGGTGTTTGAGAATCTCGGCCTGTTTGTGGATTTCGAGACAGGCTATCCCGTCCGCCCACACACGAAGCCTGTGGAAGACGCGCCCGATACCTATTGGGTCCACTCTCTGTCGATGCAGACAGCCGATGGATCTGCCCTCCCGCTGGAAGATATTGCGCATGCATTCGAGCAGGCATTCCTGGCAGTCTGGGGCGGCCTTGCGGAAAATGATGGCTTCAACAAGCTGGTGCTCGTCGCCGGGGCAAGCTGGCGCCAGGCCGCGCTGATCCGCGCGCTTGCCTCCTATCGCCGCCAGAGCGGTCTTGACCAGCCCCAGGAAGTGCAGGAAGCGGCGCTCGCCCGCTATCCGGCCGTCACGCGCCTGCTGCTTGATCTGTTCGCGACCCGTTTTGATCCTGAGGCGCACAAGACGCTTGATGCGCGCAAAAAGGCGCAGTCCGCCCTTGCTGCGAAGTTTGAAGAGGCAATGAAGGATGTCGTCAGCCTGGCAGACGATATCGTTCTGCGCCGGCTGTTCCATCTCATCGAAGCCATTCAGCGTACAAACTTCTATCAGGAAGACGAGAATGGCGACGTGCGGCCCTTCATCAGCTTCAAGGTAGCCAGCCGCGAACTGGCAGACCTGCCAGAGCCAAAGCCCTTCCGTGAAATCTTCATGCACAGCCCGAAGGTGGAAGGGGTTCACCTGCGCTTTGGCCCGGTGGCGCGCGGCGGCCTGCGCTGGTCTGACCGCCCGTCGGACTATCGCACCGAAGTGCTTGGCCTTGTGAAGGCCCAGCAGGTGAAAAACGCTGTCATCGTGCCCGTCGGCTCGAAAGGCGGTTTCTATCCCAAACAGCTGGCAGACCGGTCAGACCGCGATGCCTGGTTTGAAAGCGGGCGCGACGCCTACAAACAGTTCATCACCGCGCTGCTTGGGGTGACGGACAATATCGTCCATGGCAAGGTCGTGCATCCTCAGCGTACGGTCATCTGGGATGGGGAAGATCCCTATCTCGTGGTCGCCGCCGACAAAGGCACGGCAACCTTCTCCGACACTGCCAACGCTATCAGCCTTGAGAAGGGGCACTGGCTCGGAGACGCTTTCGCCTCGGGCGGCTCAGCCGGCTATGACCACAAGAAAATGGGCATCACCGCGCGCGGCGCCTGGGAAGCAGTCAAGCGCCATTTCCGCGAAATGGGCAAGGATATCCAGACCGAGCCCTTCACCGTGATTGGTGTGGGCGACATGTCGGGCGACGTGTTCGGCAATGGCATGCTGCTGTCGCCGGAAATCCGCCTCGTCGCAGCGTTCAACCATATGCACATCTTCCTTGATCCCAATCCGGGTGACGCGAAGAAAAACCTCGCCGAGCGCGAGCGCATGTTCGCCCTGCCGCGATCAAGCTGGGCAGACTATGATACAAAGCTGATTTCCAAGGGCGGCGGCATTTTCGAGCGCTCCGCCAAGTCGATCACGCTGACACCGGAGGTCAAGTCGCTGGCCGGCATCGGCAAGGATGTCGTCACGCCGGACGAGCTGATCAATGCGCTGCTCAAGGCAGAAGCCGATCTGCTCTGGTTTGGCGGCATCGGCACCTATGTGAAGGCGGCCCATGAAAGCCATGCCGATGTTGGTGACCGCGCCAATGATGGCGTGCGCGTCAATGGCCGTGATCTGAAGGCCAAGGTGATCGGGGAAGGGGCAAACCTCGGCATGACCCAGGCCGCCCGCATCGAATTTGCCCTTGCTGGCGGGCGCCTGAACACAGACGCCATCGACAACTCGGCCGGGGTGGATTCGTCTGACCACGAAGTGAACATCAAGATCCTCGCCGCAGAGGCCATCCGCCTCGGCGCGCTGAAGGAGGCTGACCGTAACGCGATGCTGGCGCAGATGACCGATGACGTCGCCCGCCTCGTCCTGACGCACAACTATGATCAGACCAACACGCTGAGCCTGGCGGAGGCCACCGCCAGTGAGGACCATGAAGCGCTGGAACGCTTGATGGTCTATCTGGAAGAACGCGGCGTGCTGAACCGGCCGCTGGAAGGGTTGCCCTCCACTCAGGAAATGCAGGCGCGCGGCGCCGAAGGCCGCCCGCTGACCCGGCCAGAGCTTGCCGTGCTGCTGGCTTGGTCGAAGATCGTCCTTTTCGATGACATCGTCGCGTCCGATCTGCCGGATGATCCCTGGTTCACCGAAGTTCTGAAAGGCTACTTTCCGAGCCCGATAGACGGTTTCGATGAGGCCCTCGCCAATCACCGCCTGCGCCGGGAGATCATCGCCACGGTGATTGCCAACCGCAGCCTCGATCTCGGAGGTCCCGTCGCGATCCAGCGTTTGCGCGAGCTGACCGGCGCCGCGCCGGCGGCCGTTATCCGCGGCGTAGAGGCAGCCCGCGCAGTGCTGGATATTTCCGGCTTCCGCCGCGAAGTCTTCGCGCTCGACAACAAAGTCTCCGCCGGTCTGCAGACGGAGCTTCAGATCGAAGCGGTCCAGGCTGTCAACGAAGCGGCCGCCTGGTTCATCCGTACCCTGCCGGAGAAGACGGCAGGGGAGGCCGTCGCTGCGACCCACGGCCCGTTGAACGAACTCAAAGCTGCCCTCAGCGGCATTCAGACTGCCTATCCTGCCTCGCGCATCGAACGCTCTGCCCGCGCCTTCATGAAACGCGGCGCGCCTGAAGCGCTGGCCCGCTGGGCCGCCGCGATGAGCTATTTCGCCCAAGGCCTGGTCGTCACGGAGATTGCCGAACGCTCCGGCCGCAAGGTCGCCGAAGCTGGCGCCAGCTTCTATCAGATGGGCGACGCGCTGCGGCTTGATCGTCTGCGGACGTCTGCCCGCGAGGGGCTTGTGGACGCGCCCTACTGGGACCGCGTCGCGGGCCGGCGCCTCATCTCCGAACTCGTGCGCCTGCAGGCCAGCGTGTCGGAGGAGGCGCTCTCCGATGGCGGGGTGGAGGCCTGGCTGGAGGCGCGCAGCGAAGGGCGCAAACAGCTCCTCGCCACGCTTGGCGCGCTCGGCAAGGATCGAGACTGGTCTTTCGCCAAGTTCGCCCTGTCAGCCGACGCGGTACGTCAGTTCATGGGCCGCTGAGGCAGCGTTCAGGATTGGTTCAGCGAAACTGCCTCTGTCTGCTATTCATCAGACAGGGGACGGTCATGCGCATATCATTGTTTATTTCAGGGCTACTCGCGTTTGGGCTGGCGGGTTGCGCTTCGTCGGGCGTGACACTGCCTCAGTCAGACCTTGCAGAGGCGGGCACAATCGCTGCCGCCCCCGAAGCTTCGCCCGAAGCAACTCTGGCCGGTCCGCCGCGTTTTCACGGAAAAACGGGCGATGATGTGTACATCTACCATCAGGTCTGGGGCGATTGCGCCATGCTCGATCATGGCGTCGGGCGCAATTACGCCTGGGGGCGATACCGCATGCCACTGAACGGCGTCAGCCATCAAATCGTCGAGGAAGGCATCCGCTTCACCTGTGCCGATGGCAGCGACTGTATCGAAGGGGGCATCCTGGAAGACACGCCCGGCCGGACGAGCGAGCATACCGTTCCGTTCCAGTCAGCCGAGTTTACCGCAACCTATCTCGCCCAGGTCGCAGACCTGCGCGCAGCCTGCCAGGCGGCCGTCCCCGCGCCATAGGTCAAAAAAAACCCGCAATCGCGCGCGGCTCCACACAACGTTTACGCATGTTATCCACAGTGTGGCGCATGCTTCGATTGTATCACTGGCCCCTTGATCCCGCTGGACGCATGGTGCGGCTCGTGCTC
>NZ_NCJT01000315.1 GCF_002282565.1 Hyphomonas sp. 34-62-18 | reverse complement strand
GGACGACGGACCCGGCGTCAGCCATGTGGCGGCGGTGGCGGCCTATTGCTTGAAGAATCCAAAATGGCGACTGAGCTTGCAAACCCACAAACTGACCGGTCTTCCCTGAAGGCCGAAGGTCAGATTTTCGAGATCTCGAAGGCGGTGTTCTTCGAGGCGGCTCATTTCATGGGTGGCAAGCCCGAAGGCCATCCCTACCGCTCCGTGCATGGCCATTCCTTCCGCCTGGAAGCGACCGTTGCCGGCGTCGTGAAGCCGGGCGAGCAATGGGTGGAGGATTTCAGCCACCTCACCGCCACGCTCGAGGCGACCGCCGCCAAGCTTGACCACAAGCTGCTGAACGAGATCGAAGGCTTGGAAGTGCCCACCCTGGAACGCATCTGCCTCTGGGCCGCCGCCGACCTCGGCAAGACCCTCCCCGGCCTCGCCCGCGTCGCCGTCGCCCGCCCCAGCCTCAACGAACGCTGCGAACTCGTCCTCAAGCGCGTCTGAGGCGCATTGCCGGGGTTGCAAGGGCAGGGGAGGCCGATAAGGTTTCCTCTTGTCGATTCAATGCCTTTGAGGATTGGCCACAGGGATGAGCCTCGACCTACTCCAGCCGGAAACGGCTGCTCCGCTGATTGCCCAGCTTCAGGAATCGGTGACCCGGCTGATCGATGCGGCCCGTGACGAGCTGAGCTCGCCCGACACGCTCTGGCAGGTCGGCGCGCTCGTGGCGGCCGCGCTGCTCGGATACCTCCTCTCGCGCATTCCGAAGACGATGCTGATGCAGGCAGCGGAAAAGCGCGGGCGGATCGATTTCGTTCTCCTCACCTACCATTCCCTCTCGCGCATCGTCTGGCCGGTCTTCACCGTCATCCTGCTGGCGGGGGCGACCGCCGCCTTCGAGGCGCTCGGCCTCGGCAACAACACGCTGCACATCGCCACCAGCCTTCTGCTCGCCTGGATCATCGTGCGCGTCTTCACTGCCAGCATGCGGCGCGGCTTCTGGTCAAAGGCGATTGCCTATTTCGCCTGGGCGGTCACCGCGCTTTACATTGTCGGCTGGCTGCGCCCGTTCACCGGCTGGCTGAACAGCGTCACCTTTCACCTGGGCGAGAATGACGTCTCGCTGCTGCGCATCTTCGTCAGCCTGGCGCTTGCCTGGTTTGCCCTCTGGCTCGGCCGGCTGATCGGCAATGTGGCCCAGTCGCAGCTGCGCGGCTCGCCGGATCTGCCCGCCTCGGTCGGCGGGCTCCTGGGGCAGAGCATCAAGATCGGCGTGATGATCGTGGCCGTGCTGATCGCGCTGAATTTCCTCGGCGTGAACATTGCCGCGCTCACCTTCTTCTCAGGCGCCCTCGGTGTCGGCATCGGCTTTGGCCTTCAGTCTGTCTTCTCCAACTTCATCTCCGGCGTCATCATCCTGATGGAGAAGTCGCTCAAAGTGGGAGACTTCATCGAGCTTCAGTCCGGCCTCAGCGGCGTGGTGAAGGAGATCAACTTCCGCTCCACGGTCGTGATGACGAACGACAATATCGACATCATCGTGCCCAATGAGGCGTTCATCAAAGCCCAGCTGATCAACTGGACGATGACCGAAGCCCGCCGCCGCATCCATGTGCCCTTCGGCGTGGCCTATGGCACGTCGAAGGATCTGGTGCAGAAGGCAGGCCTTGAGGCCGCCGGCAGCGTGCCCTGGACTTATGATGACCGGGGCGAGCATACGCCCCAGGTCTGGCTGGTGAAGTTCGGCGAGTTCCGCCTCGAATTCGAACTCATCGTCTGGCTGACGGATGAAGCCGTCCTGCGGCCGCAGAAGGTGATGGCAGACTATGTCTGGGCCGTGCATTCGGCGCTGGACAAGCACGAGGTCCATATCTCGATGCCGCAGCGCGACCTGCACATCAAATCGCCCGACACGCTCAGCGTGCGGATTGAATCCGGCGGCGCAGAGAAAAGCGGCGATCAGGAAAGCTGATGCCGCTGCCGCTGAAGGAGGGTTAGCGGCAGCGGCGGGACGGCCCCAGGGGTGTGGGCCTAGTCCAGAGCTTGTGCAAACCGGCGGGCAAACCGGTCAGACGCGCGGCTGGCGTCATGCCAGGTGGTCAGGCCCGCCTGGCGGATGTCGTTCTCGTACCAGTCATATTCCAGTTCACCGGCAGGTGCGCCGGCGGCGTCATAGGCAACTGCCTTGAGCTTCATCCCGCCAACGCTGACCGAGCGGAACATGTCGAGGCCCGGCTTGTCACCGGCCTGTTTGAAGGTGGGCCGGGAGGGGCGCGCGTCAAGGATGGTCACTTCAATTCTGGCAACATCCACGCCGGCCTTTTCCAGCTCGCGCGTCAGGTCGCGTTCCACGCGCCCGGCGAGCACGTCGCCTTCCTTCATGCCATAGTCTTCTTCGAGCTTCTTGGCGAATTCGGGCCCGTAGCCGACGGTAATCTCGGCGGCCTGGGCTCCCTGAACCAGAACCGCAGCAAGCGCGGCGGCTGCAAACAGGCGTTTCATGGTCTCTCTCTCCGATGCTTGGCCAGCCCCGCGGCCGGCGAATGTCATGACTCCAATATAGGCCACAGAGCGGCG
>NZ_NCJT01000073.1 GCF_002282565.1 Hyphomonas sp. 34-62-18 | reverse complement strand
ACCCAATAGGGCGCCGGGATCACCACCTCATCGCCCGCGTTCAGCGTGGCCATGAAGGCGTTGAACAGCACGGCCTTGCCGCCTGGCGACACGTTCACCTGCGAGGTCTTGTAGGTGAGGCCGTTCTCGCGGGCGAATTTCGCGACAATGGCTTCCTTCAGTTCCGGGATGCCGTCGGAAGGCGTGTATTTCGTCTTGCCTTCGCGGATGGCGCGGATGGCGGCTTCCTTGATGTTTTCCGGCGTGTCGAAATCCGGCTCCCCGGCGCCGAGACCAATCACGTCCAGCCCCTGCCGCTTCATCTCGTTTGCCTTGGTCGTGACGGCAATCGTTGCGGAGGGCTTCACGCGGTCGATTGCATCTGACAGGCGGAGGTCGGCGGCCATGGGGGTGGTCCTTTTCTCTGGAGGGGCAGGGCTTCTGGCGCACGCTTACTGGAGGCCCGGCGGGCCTTCAAGGCGCTGAATTTGCGCCGTCCGGTTCAGATGCGGGTCAGGCGGGGCAGGGATGGCTGCCTGGTAAAGCAGATTGATAAAATTTTACCGGGTTTTTCGGACGGCGCTAACGCAACGGGCCTAAAATCTGCGGCGTTGCGGATAAACCTGCCCACGGGCAGAAGACACCATCCGGAGCAGTGCCATGAGCATGGATCGCTGGAACCAGAATTTTGACGCCGCCATTACCCGCGCCAGCCACGAAATTTCGGGGCTTGCCGGTGATCTCACAGCGTTCCTCTCCGGGCTGAGCCTGGTGGAGAGGAGCCTTCTGGGCGCGCTCGGCGTACTGATGCTCTGCTACATGTTTCTTCCTGGCGGCCGGGGCGAAGGCGCCGGCAACCCCAGCGGCCGGTATTTTGCGGGTATTCTGCTGGTGTTCGTCTCTGCAGGCGTGTTCGCAGGGCTGGTTCTGTCAGGCGACATTTCCCTCTGACAGCTCGCGCGCAGCGCTTGAGCTTTCCCGGCCCGCCGGTCTCGACTATCTCTGCGCCATGAGCGAAGCGAGCCCCGGCGCTGCCCCGATCCGCGGGGTGGACGTTATCAAAGAGAATCTGAAGCATCTTCCGGCCAAGCCCGGCGTCTACCGTATGTTCGGCGAGGCGGGTGAGGTGCTGTATGTCGGCAAGGCGCGCGACCTGAAAGCGCGTGTCTCCAACTATACGCGCATGGGCGGTCATACCCAGCGTATCGCGCGGATGATCTCGATGACGCGGGCGATGGAATTCGTCGTCACCGAAAGCGAGACCGAGGCGCTGCTGCTGGAGGCGAGCCTCGTCAAATCGCTCAAGCCCCGTTTCAATGTGTTGCTGCGCGACGACAAATCGTTTCCCTACATTCTGATCCGGCGCAATCACGAAGCGCCGCAGATCAAGAAGTATCGCGGCAGCAAGCAAGACGAAGGCGACTATTTCGGCCCCTTCGCCAGCGCGGGCGCAGTGATGCGCACACTCGACACATTGCAGAAAGCCTTCCTGCTGCGCACCTGCGAGGACAGTGTGTATTCGGCGCGTACACGACCCTGCATGCTCTATCAGATCAAGCGCTGCGCAGGCCCCTGTGTCGGGCTCATTTCGAAAGAAGACTATACCGAACTTGCCAATGAGGCGGCTGACTTTCTGCGCGGGAAGGGGGCAGACCTTCAGAAGCGGCTGGCCGCAGAGATGGAAGCGGCAGCTGAAGCGATGGAATTTGAAACCGCCGCCCGCCTGCGCGACCGTATCCGCGCCATTGCCCATGTCCGCTCCACCCAGGATGTGAACCCGGACGGGATCGAGGAGGCCGACGTGTTTGCCATCTCGATGGAGGGCGGGGTTTCCTGTGTGCAGGTGTTTTTCATCCGCGCGGGTCAGAATTGGGGGGCGAGCGCCCATTTCCCGCGCCATGAACGCGACCAGTCTGTGAGCGAGATCCTCGCCGCCTTCCTGGTGCAGTTCTATGACAAGCGCCCGCCGCCACGGCTGATCCTCGTCAACGAGTTGCCAGAGCAGGCCGAACTGATTGAGGAAGCCCTCGCTCTCAAGGCCGGGCGGAAGATTGAGCTGCGCCGGCCCGAACGCGGGGCCAAGCGTGACTTGCTGACCCAGGCCGAGCGCAATGCCAGTGAAGCGCTCTCCCGCAAGCTCGCCGAAAGCGCGAGCCAGGAGCGGCTGCTCACCGAAGTGCAGAAGGTGTTTGATCTGGCCAAGCCACCGGAGCGGATCGAGGTTTACGATAACTCCCACATCCAGGGCACGAACGCGGTCGGCGGCATGATCGTCGCCGGCCCCGAAGGTTTCCGAAAGCAGGCCTATCGCAAGTTCAACATCAAGGACACAGAGCTCACTCCCGGCGACGACTATGGCATGATGCGGGAAGTGATGCGCCGCCGCTTTGCCCGTGCGCTGAAAGAAAAAGAGGCCGGGAATGTTCAGGACTGGCCGGATCTGGTGTTGATCGATGGCGGTCTCGGGCAGCTGAATGCGACGCTGGAAACCCTGTCAGAACTTGGTTTGACCCCGGAGGATGTAACGCTTGTGTCGATCGCCAAGGGGGTGGACCGCAATGCCGGACGCGAGCAATTTTTCCGCCCCGGCAAAGCCCCGTTCAAACTGCCGGAGAACGCGCCGGTGCTCTATTATCTCCAGCGACTGCGCGATGAGGCCCACCGCTGGGCCATTGGCGCCCACAGGCAGAAACGCGCTGCAGAAGCGGCGCGTTCCCCGCTGGATGAAATCGAAGGCATCGGCCCGGCCCGCAAGAAGGCGCTGCTACACCATTTCGGTTCGGCGCGCGGTGTGTCACGGGCAAAGGTGGCTGACCTGATGGAAGTGGAAGGCGTCAATGAGGCCCTCGCTATCCGCATTTATGGCCACTTCAACGGCGGCTAGGCTTCGCCGGCCGCCTTTTCCGCGCGTGCGCCGAGGGCAACAAGATAGCTTTCGATCAGCAGCACCAGCTCGTCTTCCAGCGCTTTCGGATCAAGGGCCAGTTCAGGCTCAGCCGCCGCTGCCCGCAAGAGGCAGACCACGGCATGGGTGAGCACAAAAGCGGACTCCCGGCCAAGCACAAGATTGAGATCGCTCCGGACACGGATTGCATCAACGAAAGCCAGGTGATGCTCGCTCATGATGCTTTCGCCGCGCGCCTTGAAGAGGGCATCCATCAGGACGATGCGTGTTTCAGGTGACCCCTCAATGCCGCCCATGATCGCCTGGATGACGGTGCGGATGGCGTCCTGCTCGGGCGCGGCAAGCACAATCTTGGTGACCTTCTGGCGCAGCGCTTCGGCCTGGCGTTCGCCCATCGCCGCGAGAATGTCGTCCCTGTCCTTGAAGTATTGATAAAGCGTGCCGATGCTGACACCGGCGCGCTCAGCAATGCGGTTTGTGGTCAGGCGGCCTTCCCCTTCGCTCTCCAGAAGCTGAAAGGTTGCCGCCAGGATCGCGTCGACAGTTGCCTGCGCACGCGCTTGTTTCGGATTTCTCCGCGTCTTTTCAGTCATTTGCGTCCCCCAACCTTCCGTCGCCCAGCTTTTCTCTGATGCGAGTGGAAAATCTGAGAATTACTTACATTATTTCCCTTAAGTAGCCAAGGACTTGTCGCGATGACTGTATCCCTCGACGCTGTTCACCAACGCATCCAGCTTCAGAAGACTGTTTTGCCGGTGATGTATGGCGGGGTGGACTTTTCGGCGACGCCGGAGCGCTACACCGACGATATTTCTGTCAGCTCGATGGCGTCCTATGCCGACAAGTTTCCCGCCCCTCCGGCCGATATGGTGGCGCGCGTGCGCGCCTATACGATGCTCGGTGATGTGACGGCAGATGCCTATGCTGCGCTGATGCCCAAATACGGGTTCAAGCGGCTGGTCAGCATGTTGCAGACGGCCTGCGATGAGGGCATTGCGGCGGTGCCGGATGCGCCGCCGGAACTGGCCGCGCTGATTGCGGAAATGGAAGTGAAGCCAGCTTGGCTGAACATGGACCTTGTGCGCAAGGGCGCAGAGCTCAATCGCCTGCCAATGGCGGTGTTTGCGCCATGGACAATCCGCGGCGCGTTCCTGGCAACGTTCATGAACAAGTATACTGCCTTGCCCATGGCGCTGACGGGAACACTCTCCAATACAACAGCAGCCAAACGCGTGAACGAGACGGCGACCTTCTTCACCGTGACGACGCTGCCGGGGGCGCTGGAGCCACGCGGGGAGGGATTCAAGGCGGCGGCGATGGTGCGGCTCATGCATTCGATGGTGCGCTTCAACGTACTGCGCGGGATGAGCAAGAGCTGGGACAAGTCTGTCTACGGTATCCCGATCCCGCAGGTGGATCAGATGCCTGCCGGGCTGATTGATGTATTCCTGCTGGCTTTCAAGATGGTGGAGCAGGGGCGCACGGAGTTTACGCATGAAGAACGCGCCCGCGTCGAGTTCAGCCGCTATCGCTGCTACCTTCTGGGCCTGCCGGAAGACCTGCTGATGGATACTCCGCAGGGCATCATCGACATCATGAACGCGCGGAGCGCTTCCATCCGCGAGGGCTTTGACGACGCCACCTGCGGCGAACTGGTGCGCGCGACGCTGGCCGCCTACCTGCCACCCGACAAGTCGCTGGGCAACCGTATCCACAATTCGCTGGAGCGGCGGGTGGGCCGGATGGTGCTGGTGCAAAGTTTCCTCCGCGGCAGCGTCAAGGCCGCGCGCGACATGGGCGTGGAGGTGGGCTTCCTGGATTATCTTGTCGCTGGTTTGGTGCTGCCGATGATCGGGGTGAAAATGGCGCTTTATGGCGCGGCGGCGAAGGTGCCCGGCCTGCGGGAGCTGGCAGACCGGCAGCTGGTGGCGAAAATCCACAAGCTGCTCAAACGCTATGGTCACGCCGAATTCACAACAAATGCGGAGGCATACCGCCCGGCTCTCCCGGCCGGCGCGGCAGGGCAGGCCGGGTGATGGCTGCCCATGGGGCCTATAGGGGATTGTGGGGGCTTACCTTTGCGCCCGCGATCCCCTATATTGGCCCGGTCTTCGGACTATGGCGATAAACGCGCGTGTAATAAGCGGCTCGGACCCGGGGGCGGTACCCGGCGGCTCCACCACAAGCAGACCTCTCCGAAGGTCTGTTTCTGACGGGGCCGAAATAGTGTCGACGGACGTGTAAAGACGAGGCTTTCGCTCGCATGAGCTGCGTTAGAAGCTCACAAGCAAATAGTTGCAAACGACAACTTTGCTGAAGGCGAACTGATGGCTGCGTAAGCGGCCGGATGTTTTCCGACCTTAACTCCTAGGGTATCAGACCCCTAGGCGGGGCCCGGAGGCGCCTGGCAACAGAAGCCTCCACCTTCTCCTCCTGGAAATTGCCTTGTGAACGCCGTGATTGGCGTCCAATCTGTGCGGCAGAACTCGCCTGACCGGGGGAAATCATGGCCAACAGCATACTGACAGATTTCGTCAAGGAAGCCCTCGAGCGAGGCCAGGCGCGGCCCGCAATCCGCGCTGCCTTGCTGGATGCCGGATGGCGGGCTGAGGAAGTTGACGAGTCGCTGTCCGCCTTCGCCGAGATGTCTTTCCCAATCGCCGTGCCCCGGCCGCAATCCTATCTCTCGGCCCGCGAGGCGTTCTTCTATCTTCTTTTCTTCATCGTGCTGAGTGTGGTCGCCTATAATCTCGGCTCGCTGCTGTTTGCGCTGATCGATACCGCCGTGCCGGACAAGACCGAGCAGGGCGTGCGTTATTGGGGCGGGCCAGATACGCAGATCCGCTCGGCCATTGCCGGGCTGGTCGTCGGCACGCCGATTTTCCTGTGGCTAGCGCGCATCCTGCTAAAGGCGCGGCAAAACAATCCGGCCCTGCAGCGCTCGCGCATTCGCAAATGGCTGATCTATGTCAGCCTCGTCATCGCGGGCACCATCCTCGTCGCGGATGCCATCTCGGTCGTCTACAGCTTCCTCAGCGGGGAGCTGACGCTCCGCTTTGCCCTGAAGGCGCTTGTCGTGGCAGCGATTGCCGGGGCGATCTTCGGCTACTTCATCACCAATGCAGAGCGGGACGAAGCCAATGGCATTTAGCCGGGATATGGCCATGGGGACCGGGCTGATCGTGATCGTTCTGGCCGCTATTGTGCCCGGGCTCGCGGTAACGGGCGGGCCGGGCGAGGCGCGCCGCCAGAAGGAAGATCAGCTGCGGGAAACGGCGCTGCTCTCCACGGCGAACGCCCTTGTCTGCCTGCAGGAGGCGGGGGTTGATATCCCCGAGACACACGAGCAGCTGGAGGCGGCGTGGCAAACCTATCGATCCTCGGCGCCTGACAAGTGTTTCAATGGTGAGCTGCGGGTGGACCCGATCACCGAAGCGCCTTTTGCCCTGGTGCAGAAGGAGGGCCAGGTCACTCAGATCTGCGCGGATTTTGCCACGCAGCGGGAACAGGATGATGGGCTTTTCTCCTATCAATCGACAAACGCGCTCCCCACGCTGAGCGACCGGCGGGACAAAGCTGGGCAGCATTGTTTTGCCATCAATTATTCGGCTGAAGTGGGCTGAACGCCCCACGCAATTGTTACCGGGGCGGGGCATTGCCTGCGTGCCGGTTTTGTTTGTCTCACCGGTTTTTCCGCCTATTGTTTTTGCCAGACAATAGAGAGGGAGAGAGCTATGGGCAAAAAGGGTGCAACCCGGCGGCAGATGATCGGCGGATCTGCCGCGGTGCTCGGCGCAATGAGCGGGGCGCCGAAAGCGCTGGGAGAGACCGGTCCGCAGGCAGCGCCGCCTGGCGCGCTGGAGGGCAAGTCCATTCTCATCACCGGGGCTGCCTCCGGCTTTGGCCGTCTTGGGGCGGAGCATTATGCCCGCCTCGGCGCGCGCGTGTTCGCTACGATGCGCAACCTGCCCCGGCCGGAGGCTGAGGAACTTTCCCAGCTTGCCCGCGATGAAGGGCTCGCGATTGAAGTTCTCGAAATCGATGTGATGTCGGACGAGAGCGTCGCCAGCGGCGTGGCCACCGTTCTGGAGAAGACGGGCGGCACGCTGGACGTGCTGATCAACAATGCCGGGATTGGCCTTGGCGGGCCTGCCGAAGTGCAGGACATGGAAGCCACGAAGCTTCTGTTTGAGACCAACGTGTTCGGGCCCCACCGGATGGCGCGGGCCGTGCTGCCCGCCATGCGCGCGGCAGGGAAGGGGCAGATTTTTCAGGTATCGTCCCAGCTTGGCCGCGTTATTATTCCGGGCATTGGGCATTATTCGCCCACGAAGTTCGCGCTCGAGGCGTTGTCGGAGACCCTCGCCTATGAAGTGGCGGCGCAGGGCATCGAAGTGACGATCATCCAGCCGGGCGGCTATCCCACGAAGATCTGGGAAAAAAGCACCGCGCGCGCCGCCGCGCTGAAGGCACGCACGCGGCAGGAATTGCTGGACGCGTATCCGGAGATGACCGCCGGCATGGGTCAGCCCAGTAGTGGGGGCGGCACCACAGACCCTATGGACATTCCGCGCGCGATTGCAGAGATCATCGCGATGCCGCGCGGCACCCGCCCGCTGCGCCGGGCAGTGCATCCCGGCAACAAGCCGCAGGAAGGTATCAACGCGGTTTCCCGCGAGACGCAGCTCGCCATGCTCGGCAATTCGACCTGGGGTCCGGCCGTGAAGGATGTGCTTGATTAGGCAGTCATCCGTTGGCTGAACGGTTAGAGAAGGATGGTGCCTTTGCCATCCTTCTCCATGGCGCGGATGTAGGAGGGGTATTCGCGCATCTGCTTCAGGAAGCGGTAGGCGTTCGGATAAGTCTTTTCATCCATGCCACCGCGATGCACGCAGAGTTCCATGGAATAGCCCATCACCATGTCGGCGGCGGTCAGATGGTCTCCCGCAAACCATTTGTTCTCGTTGAGCGCTTTTTCGATTTCGCGGAAGAGCGCGGCAAGGCGCGGGCCGAAGAAGGCCTGGTCCAGCGCGCCGACAAGCGATTTGGCAACCGGCCGAACGAGAAACGGCGCGCGCGTCTGCATTGCCATCATCACGAACTTGTTGGTCAGCAGCGGCTGCAGGCTGCCCTGCGAGGTGTGGAACCAGAAGAGATATTTCACGCGCTCGGGCGAGCCAGGCGCGGGGCGCAGGCGGCCGGTATCACGCTTGTCGCAGATATAGTCCACGATCGCGTTGGTCTCTGCCAGCGTGATGTCTCCATCGGTGATCACCGGCGCAGTGCCGAGCGGGGAGATCGCTTTGTAGGCTGCCGGAGCAAGCCGTGTCTGTGGATCGCGGTCGTAGAGCTTGATCTCGTAGGGGACGCCCAATTCTTCCAGCAGCCAGAGAATTCGGATGGACTGGGACTTCTCAAGATGGTGCAGGGTGATCATGGGGGTTCCTCTCCGCCGGGGTGGCGCCAGGCTAACACTTAGCGCGCCGCTGGCCGGGGTCGAGCGAAAAGTCGGAATTGGGAGGCGGAGGCCACTCTTTCCCGCACGCCGCGGGAAAGAGTGGCCCGGCGCATGCCTTATTTTTCAGCAAGCACTTCCTGCAGGAACAGGGTCTCTGCCTCGCGCTGCGCTTCGCGGTTCGATTTCTTGCGGAAGCCATGGCCTTCATCCATCGCCATCATGAACCAGGCTTTCACGCCATTGGCCTTGACGGCTTCAAGGATCTGCTCGGCCTCCGTATACGGAACGCGGGGATCGTTATAGCCCTGGATCACGAAGAGCGGCTTGGTGATTTTGGAGGCATTCTTCAGCGGTGAAATCTCGTCGAAGAACGCTGCCATCACAGGGTCCCGTTCGTCGCCGTATTCGGCACGGCGCAAGTCTGCCCGGTAGCCTTCGGTGTTTTCAAGAAAGGTCTTGAAGTCTGAAATGCCGACAATGTCGATGCCGCCAGCGAGCCGATCACCATAATCAATCATCGACGCAAGGACCATGTAGCCGCCATAAGAGCCGCCATAGACAATCACCTTGTCACTGTTGAGATCAGGCTGCGTTTCGATCCAGTCGAGTAGCGCGCCGATGTCTTCAACCGACTTCTTCCGGTTCAGGCCATTGTCCAGCGACACATAGGTTTTCCCATATCCGGAGGAACCGCGGACATTGGGCACAACGACCGCGATGCCGAGCTCATTTGCCCAGTATTGATAGGAAGAGGAAAAACCGGGGCGCGACTGGCCTTCCGGCCCGCCATGGATGGAAATGATGACCGGGTGCGGGCCTTCGCTCTTTGGCTTGTAGATGAAGGCAGGAATATCCATGCCGTCCGTATTCGGATAATCGAAGAGGGCGGGCTCGATGAAGGTGTCGGGGTTCAGTCCGCCGGTTTCCGCTTCGGTCCAGCGGGTAAGATTCAGCGTTGCCACATCGAACGACCATGCATCGGCCGGGCTGGTGGCGGCGTTGAAGGTGAAGCCCACATGGCTGCCGCTGCGGGAAAAGACGAGGCCGGAAGCGATGCCGACAGGGAGGGTGGGGCCGGGGCGGACATGGCCGCTTTCGACTTCCAGGAGGTGGATGGTGCCGAGGCCGCCCTCATTGAGCGTGAACGCCACCGTGTTGCCATCAGGCGACAGCGTCCAGTCAGACACGCCCCATTCAATATCGGCGGTATAGTTGGTGACGGCGCCATCAGGCGCGATCCGTACAAGATTAGTGAATTCGCTGTCCTTATCGGTCGCCGTGATGATGGAGCCATCGCCCAGCAGGGCGCCGCCGGAATAGGCCACCGTATCTTCGGGATTGATCTGCGTCAGACCGCCAGACGCCAGGTCCAGAACGAAGAGATGGCTTTCAGCGATGGAGATGTAGCGCTGCAGAAGCAGTTTTGATCCGTCATCTGACCAGTCTACCGGCCCGATGGCACCTTCACCTTCCAGGGCAACGCGCACGCTTGCTGGATCAGCCGGGTTGCCGATGATGATGTCATTATTGGGGTCGCCCGGCTTGGTGCGCGCCCACGCGGCAAGCTCACCGCTATCGGCCCAGAGGGGGGCGCCGTTGCGTGTGCCTGGCTCAGTGAAGCCTGTGACAACGCCGGTCTCCATGTCAAACCGGTAGCCCTGATAGTATTCGTCCCCGCCTTTGTCGCGCGCGAACAGGAAAGCGCCACCTTTGGGGCTCATCGCGGCGTTGCTGACCGTCTCTTCATAGAAGGTAAGTTGCCGCCGGGCACCGCCGGGGGCTTTGACCTCATGGACCTGATTGGTATCGCCTGGCCCCGGACATTCTCATAGGCTGTAAGGCGTTCAGAAATCTCGGGGGGAATTTCCGGGATCGATTCGAGGACAAGGTTGCCTTTGGTCACACGCTCCACAGCTGCCGGAGCAGCAGGTGCTTCGGTCAGCGGCGCGGCAGGCGCGGTGGCGGTCTGCGCACAGGCGGCAAGGGCGGCGGCGAGCGCGGCAATGGATACGAGGCGGAAGGTGCGTCTTGTCATGGCGGTTTCCCCATCAGAAGTTTTTCATGACGTTTTGTTTAGTGCGTTCAGCCCCGCCGTCACGCCTTTTTCAGTTCCTGGGCTTCACATCGCCGCTACATTCAGGGTCTAAGGCGCAATCAGGTTTGAAATCGGCGTCAAGGAGCAGGGAATGGGACAGCTGAAAGCAGGGATACTATCAGCACTGGCAGCGATCATTCTGGTGGCCTGCCAGTCCGGGCCGAATGAAGTGCCTCCACCGGCTTCGCTGATGTCGCCGCAGATTGACGAGGCAAAAAGCGCCGCGCCAGCAATTGAAGCGCCATTGGTGCTGATGATCGGGCTGGATGGGCTTCATCCGTCGATGATCGATCGTTGGGAGGCTCCAAACCTGAAAGCGCTGGGCGCACGCGGCGTACGCGCCGAAGCGATGCGGCCTGTGATGCCGAGCGTGACCTTCGTGAACTTTTACTCGCTCGCGACAGGGCTTTACCCCAAGCACCATGGGATGGTGGAGAACTACCCCTATGACAAGGCCGCCGATGAACAGTTTGACCGTGCCACCGGCCCGCAGGAAGAACGCTGGTGGCAGGGCGAGCCGATCTGGGTGACGGCTGAGAAGCAGGGCCTGCCGACGTCGATCATGTTCTGGCTCGGCTCGGAAGTGCCCCATGACGGCGTGCGGCCAACGCGCTGGACGCCTTACGAACACAACAAGCCCTATCAGGACCGGGTGGACGAAGTGCTTGGCTGGTATGACGCGCCAGAAGCAGAACTGCCGCGCTTTGCAGCAATCTATTTCGACCGGGTCGATACCGCAGCGCATTATTTTGGTCCGAGGTCTGACAAAGCGAGGGAAGCTGTCGCCGAGGTCGATGGCTATGTTGGCCAGTTGTTGGCGGGGCTCGAAAGCCGGGCGCTGCTGGAGCGCACGACGATCATTGTGGTCTCAGACCACGGCATGGAATGGATAGACCCGGAAAAGGTGCTCGATATCGGTGCCCATCTGGACCTGAAGGAACTGACGGTGCCGCAATTCAACGGCCCGTATGGCGGATCGAACCACACCTTCCTGCATATTTATGGTGAAGGTGAAGCGCTTGACAAAGCCTATCAGGGCCTCAAGAATTTTGATGAGCATATCCACGTCTACAAGCGCGGCGACATGCCGGCGCATTATCATTTCGACCATCCAACGCGTGGACCGGACCTCTTCCTGGTGGCCGATCCGGGCTGGTCGGTGCGCAACGCCAATCTGGGCGGCTGGCGCGCGCCGATCCCCGGCCAGCATGGCTATGACAATTACGACCCCACCATGGCGGCGACCTTCATCGCTGCCGGTCCCATTTTCCCGGAAGGGGAGACGGCGGCACCGTTCGAGAATGTGAACGTCTATCTGATGATCGCCTGCGCGCTGGGGATCGAACCGGCCAGAACCGATGGCAATCCGGCCGTGGTCGAGCAGCTCACCGGCGGGCGCTGCCCGGCGGCGCGCACCCCGCATTGAGGCGCGCGCCAGGCGGGGCTCATTGCCCCAGCCGGTCTGTTTCCTCTCCGATGATTTCCATCAGTTCCGGGTGTTCGGCCTGAAGCTGGGTAAGCGCCGTCATCATCCGCAGCTGAGCGTTGGCCAGTTCCTGATAGTTGCTGCC
>NZ_NCJT01000314.1 GCF_002282565.1 Hyphomonas sp. 34-62-18 | reverse complement strand
GCGCGGCACCGCCATCATGAACCGCATCTTCCACGAATACGCCCCCCACAAGGGCAAGATCCAGGGCCGCCACACCGGCGTGCTGATCGCCATGGAGCAAGGCGAAGCTGTCGCCTTCGCCCTCTGGAATCTGGAAGACCGCGGCCCGATGATGATCCATCCGGGCGACAAGGTGTATGGCGGCATGATCGTCGGCGAACACAACCGCGACAACGATCTGGAAGTGAACGTCCTGAAGGGCAAGAAGCTCACCAACATGCGCGCCTCAGGCTCGGATGAAGCCGTCCGCCTCACGCCGCCGCTGATGATGACGCTGGAAAAATCACTTGCTTACATTGCCGACGATGAACTCGTCGAAGTCACCCCGAAAAACATCCGCCTACGGAAAATCTACCTCGACCCGAACGAACGCAAGCGCCGCGCCAAACAGAGCGCCGACGCTTAATCCGCCCGTGTTATCCCGGAAAGCGCAGCGCGCTTGTCCGGGACCCTCGCTCCGCAAAAAGCCCTCTCCGCTGCCGGGGAGGGCTTTTTTCTTGCCCGCCAGCTCCAAAAGGAACCAACTGGCCCGGCAGCCGTTTAACTCTTCATCACAAGGATTGAGGAGTTCAACATGTCGTCCTTTGCCATCTATCTGATTGGCTTCCTGCTGTTTGTCGGCGGCCTTGCATATGGCGCGTTCCTGCTGGGCGTTGCGCTCACCTGGATTCTCGTTGGCGCTGTCACGCTGCTCGGCCTCGGTATGGTCCTGGGCGTCGGCAAAACCCGCCAGAAAGACCAGACCCCAACCAGCAAATAGGCGGAAATAGCCCCCCAGCAGACTCAGTCCGAAACCGGCTCTTCGTTTGCTCGCGCGAGGTCAGCAGGCTGAGGCTCCTCCGCAGGCGGATCGCCGTCTTTGGTGCCCGCTGCGTCAGCAGAGGGATCCGCCGACTCCTCCGCAGGCGTCACATCCGCCGCCAATCCGCAGCCAGGCTCAAGCCCGGCCTCGCAGGCAATGCCATAGAAGCGCGCCGCGCCCGCCAGGTCCAGCGAGCCTCCTTCACCATGCCGGCGCATATCGCCCGCCTGCAGGCAGGCCTCAGTCACGCCGGCCTTGCAGGTATCCGAAAAGAGGAATCGCGCGCGCGACAGTTCAAGGGCGCCTCTGCCAGATGTGTCCCCCACCTGCGCGCCGTCATACATCATCCAGGCCAGCTCATAGCAGCCCTTCACCGAGCCTTCGGTACAGATCACGGAGAATATCCGCCGTGCGCGCACAGGGTCTGCATCCCCGCCCGTTCCATCGCGCAGCCAGGCGGCAAATATCTCGCAGGCGTCCAGATCGCTCCGCCCGCAGGCCTCGGCCATTCCCCGGCGCTCCTCGGCCAGAAGCGCTTCCTCTGAAGGCTGACTATCTTCGGCCGTTGCTGCTTCGGTGAGAGCGTCTTCGCCAGCGTCTGCGGTCACCGCCTCGGCCTCCAGCAATGTGTCCGGCCCGGCAATCGCCGCGCCAAAATCCAGATCGGGCAGGGCCTCTGCGGCAAAGCTCGGGCCGCCGGCTGACAACAGGACCTCATCTTCTGCAGGCGCCGCAAAGCCTGTCACGATCACGGCCGCGTCCCGGTCTGCCTCCACCGCCGCGACAGGCGCCCCCGCCGCTTCTTCCGGCCGCTCAGGCCCATCGGTCACAGCGCCCGCCGGCGGCTCCATGCCTGCCTCGGCGCAGCCTTCCAGCCGCCCTGCCTCGCAGGCGCGCGCATACGCCGCCAGTGCGCCATCGGTGTCGGGCGCGCCAAAGTCCGGGAAGGCCAGCTCTGCGGCAAGGCGCAGGCAGGCATCCCCATCGGCGAGGTCGCAGCCCTGCCGGAACAGGTCCACCGCCCCCGGAACATCGGCTGCCGCGCCCCGGCCAATGTAAAGCTGCGCGCCGGCGGCATAGCATCCGGCGCCCAGCCCCTGCGCGCACGCTTCCCGGAATAAAGTCAGAGCCCGGTTCAAATCCTGCGCCGGCCCGTCGCCCGCGGCAGAGTGCTGGCCAAGCGTCAGGCAGGCACTGGCGTCACCCGCGCCACACGCCGCTTCCAGCGCGGCGCCGTCTTCACCGGCAACAGGCTCAGCCGCCGCCGCGCCAGGCGCCAGCGCCAGCCCGCACAGCAACGCCAGAAGGCCCGCCCGTCTCGATAGAAAACCCATGGGTATGGCCCCGCTCGTAGACCCCGGCGCAATATTGGCGGGGTCGCCCATGGGGTCAACTGCGCGCCGGTTTCAGCCTTTGGCCTCGGATGGCCCCTCCAACGCCGCGGACCGGGAGGAAACATTGGTCTGGCGTTGTTCCGGATGAATTGGGGAACGCTTAGTTGGCGAGCACGAAGTCCACGGCGGCCAGTTCCTGGAAGGCGGGCGCCAGTTCAACGGCGCTGGCCTGGTCAGCATGGATCTGCTGCACGGCAGCTTTCACGAGCGAGGCCGAGCAGTTGGTGTCGACATAGATGGCGCCGATGGCCGGCACGCGCTGCGAGCAGAGCTTCCGGGCCTTGCTTTCGAGGTCGGAGACCAGCGTTTCGACACCGGCTTCGGTGGTCAGCAGGGCCGGATCATAGTCCATCGTCAGGGTCACTTCTTTGAGCGAGTCTGCGGCGGCAACAGGGGCAAGAACCATGGCAGCGGCCAGGATCATGGAGGTAGCTTTGAGCATAGGATCAGTCCTTCAGAGTTAGCGCCGGTCTCGCCGGCAAAAAACTCCTCCCGCAGCGCGTTCGGGGGGTTATCCTGCTCCGGTATGGCGCGCGGCCCCGGTGGACGGGGTGCCTTGCGCCATGGCCTTGACCGGAGCGGCCCAACTCATGCTGCATCGCAACAATTAGCTCGCAGGTGCGACAAAGCAATGACAGCCAGGCCCCTTCTGAACAAAATTGCCGTTGTTCACTCATCATTGCCCCGGTCGCAGGCAAACCTGCCCAATCTTTGAACAGGCGCGCCGTTTCCCCCCGGTCCAGGGGCTGGCCCCCGGCACCTGGCGATGCCACTTTCGGCCTGCTAATGAAGGAACCATCCCCATGACGCGCGCCATGATTCGCTTTTTCCTCGCCGCTGCCGCCGTCGGCCTTGCCGCGGCGCCGGCCTTGGCCGAAACGGGGCAGGGCACCGGCGACCCCCAGCCTTGCCCCGAAAACGCAGCTCAAATCGTCTTCAACATGCATGCGGCGGTTGAGCTTGGCACCGCCCCGTCATTTCAGAAGGTTTATGAGACCGCTGAGATCGCAGCCACCCGTTGCCCCGGCAGCAGCGACATCCAAGGTCTGGCGGCCCTGCTGTTCGTGGCCCTGGCGGGCTCTGTGCCCGACCCCGACGCGCGCCTGCAACTCTTCGGCAAAGCCTATGACGCCGCCCTGCGCACCGATCTGACCTTTGCCGATGGCACAGGCACGGTCGTCACTGGCACCGACGGCGCTGAGCGGAAACTCTATCTCTACGGCCCGGTCTTCTCCGCGCTGGAAAGCACCATCGTGCCCCAGCTGGCCGTCCTGGCAACCACGGCGGGCATGGAACGTGTGCATCCGATTTTCGCAGAAGACACCCCGCTTGAAGCCTGTCCCTATACGGCCAATCGCGGCAGCGGCGCAGAATATGAGGCCCACGCCCTGTCCAGGGCCTCGGCGGAGCCCGGCGCCGTCGGCGTTGTGTCCGCGCGGTTGAAGCGCCTGCAAGCCGCCTGCATCGCGCGGTCGGCCTTTTTTGACTGGGCGCTGGCGTCCTATTTCAGCCGCGCGGCTTCCGCGAACGAGTTTCGCCCCGGCGAGGCCCGAAAATACGCCCGCGCCGCGCTGGAGCACGCCGCCGCCTTCAGCCGCGCCGCCCCCGCCACGCGCGGCAGCGACGCTGACAAGAATGCAGATTTGCTCAACCGGATAGCCCTCAACCTGCGGGAAAAGTTTCCGGATCTGGATGAGTAATCAGCGGGCGGAAGATCTGCAGGGCAGGGGCGGGCCGCGCCGATAGCTGCAAAATCGGCGGATAAAGGCGCGCCTATCCTCTCCCCCTTTCCGGGCCAGCGCGCGCGCCGGTAAGGATTTTTTGCCGCGCCACCTCCGCCTTATCCGGCAGGCAGCGGCCGCCTTCATTCTTTCCCTATGCGCGCTGTCTTTTCTTCCAAGGCCCTCAGCCTCATCCGCTTTGCCCAGGTTGCGGCAGAGATGCTGGCCGTTGCCCTTGTGCCGCGCCTCGGTCTGGGCCGCTTCGGCTTCACCGTGTTCCTGCCAAAGCCGGCTTACCAGGCCATCGCGGCCGAACTCACCTTCATCGAAGCGATGGTGCGCCGCGCCCTGTTTCTCATCGCCGCCCTGCGCGGCGCGATCCCGGCGCAGGCGGCGCCCCCCCGCGCGCCCGGTGAGGCAACGCACACGTCAAAGCCTGCCATTGAGGCTTCCGGCAATCATCACGCACCCGCGCCGCGCTTCTGCCTGACAGAGACTGCCGAGCCACCGCTCCCCCGCTTGTGGCCCATTCCTCCGCTTACGTCCTATCCGGCCGCTGCCGCTGGCCTCAACCCTCGCGCGCCGGAAGATATCCTCCTGCCCACGGCGCGGCTCGTGCGCCGCCTCCGGGCGCTGGAAACCGTCTTCCTGGATCCGGAGGCGAACATTCTGCGGATGCGCCGTCTCCTGGCGTCCACGCCGCAAAAGATCCTGACCCGCCGTGGGTATGATGCCGCCAGCGCGGCCAGCGACCACATCGTGAACTTCCATTTGCTGGAAAGCGTGCAGGCCCTCGCCGATGATGCCGCCGGGCAGTTGCGGCTCGATACCGGTTAAAGCCCCCGCCGCGCGCGCAGTGCCGCCGCCAGGGTTCCATCATCGAGAT
>NZ_NCJT01000072.1 GCF_002282565.1 Hyphomonas sp. 34-62-18 | reverse complement strand
GCTCATCATCTGGGAACCGGCGGATGTGGACGCCGCCGCAGATATAGCCGCTCAATCGGCCTATCTCACGACAGGCCAGCGCTGTTCCTGCGCCCGCCGGCTGATCCTGCCCAAGGGCGCGTTTGGGGATGCAGTGGTTGAAGCAATAGCCGCGCGCGGCAACGGCATTCACATAGGCGCGTGGAACGAGCCGGATATCTTCATGGGGCCGCTCGTATCGCATAAGGCAGCCTCGCAGGCAGCTGAGTTCTATGAAATGCTGCTGTCGAAAGGGGCAAAGCCGATACTGCCGCTCCAGTCTGGTCAGCAGGGAACAGGCTTTGTTTCGCCGGGGATCGTGGATATAACAGAGGCTCAGGATGTTCCGGATGAGGAGCTTTTCGGGCCGCTGATCCAGGTGAGTCGCGCGGCAAGCTTTGACGAGGCCATCACCCGCGCTAACGCAACCAAATATGGTCTCTCCGGCGGCCTGGTCAGCGATGATGATGCCTTGTGGGAGCGGGCATACAGCGAGATGCGCGCCGGTGTTCTGAACCGGAACCGGCCGACCGCCGGTGCCAGCGGCGCCATGCCGTTTGGTGGCCCTGGGCTTTCCGGCAATTTCCGTCCGGGGGCGTATTATGCTGCTGATTACTGCGCCTGGCCGCAGGCAAGTCAGCTCGCGCCAAAAGCCAGCCGGATGACGGCCCCGGGCTTTCCGTCCTGAGAGGAGACAAGAAAATGGATAACACCTCGCAGATTGAATATTGGAATGGCCCGGCAGGCCAGAAATGGGTGCGTGATGCGGACCGGATGGACGTCATGCTGTCGCCTTTCGTCGAACCAATCATTTCTTCCGTTCTTCCGGCGCCGGGGCAGTCCGTCATTGATATCGGATGTGGCGCGGGCGCGCTGTCTCTGAATCTGGCGGCCAGCGCGGTGAATGTTTCAGTCACCGGCGTGGACGTGTCCGCGCCATTGATCGAACTGGCAAAGAAACGCTGCGCCGCCGTGGGCGCGGGGATCGAATTTGTCGTGGCCGATGCAGCAGTGTGGCGGCCAGCAGAGCCTGTAGATCTCGTCATTTCCCGGTTCGGCGTGATGTTCTTTGCCGATCCGGTGGCGGCCTTCGCCAATATTCGGGCAGGCGTAAAACCCATGGGGCGGCTGCGGTTTGCGTGTTGGCGGCCCTTGCCGGAAAACACCTGGGCACTGGCGCCGCTGCAGGCGGCCATGCATCTCCTAAAGACACCGCCCGCGCCGCCGCCGCCCGGCACTCCCGGACCGTTCGCTTTCGGGGATGCCGCATATGTGACCCGTATACTGACGGAAAGTGGTTGGTCCAACATCTCGGTCACGCCTTGGGATGGAGATCTCATCCTGCCGGGCGCTTCTGCGGAGGATACCGCCGAGTTCATGCTGGAGATGGGGCCGCTGTCCCGCGCGATCTCCGAACAGGGGATTGATCCCAGTGTTGTGAAGGGCGCCGTCGTCAACCGGCTGAAGGAGCTGGCCGGGGATGATGGCCGCACACGGCTGAAAGCGGCGGCCTGGATCGTTGAGGCGGAAGCATGACACTCGCAGCAGAAGTCAACTTTGACGGTCTGATCGGTCCGAGCCACAATTATGGCGGCCTGTCGGATGGCAATCTCGCGAGTTCGCGAAATGCCGGCGACGTTTCAAACCCGCGCGAGGCCGCCGTCCAGGGGCTGGAGAAGATGCGCTTCCTGGTTCGCGCGGGGCTCGTGCAGGGCGTGTTGCCGCCTTTGCCGCGCCCGAATTTTGATCTTTTGGTGTCTGCAGGGTTTACGGGCTCTGATGGCGATATCATTGAGGCAGCCGCCAAGACCGCGCCGCGGTTGCTGAAAGCAGCCTATTCGGCCAGCAGCATGTGGACCGCGAATGCTGCGACGGTTTCGCCCTCCGCCGATACCGCAGATGGCCTGTTGCATTTCACGCCCGCAAACCTTTCCACCATGCTCCACCGCAGCCTCGAGCATCCCGACACCACCACGACGCTGATTTCCATCTTTGCCAGCGATCGCAGATTTGCCGTTCACAGCGCGTTGCCGGCGCATGCGGACTTCTCCGATGAGGGGGCGGCCAATCATGTCCGTCTGTGTGCAGACCATGGCGCGCTAGGCGTTGAGCTGTTTGTGTATGGCCGTGAGGCAGGGGAAATGGTCTCCGGCTTCCCCGCACGGCAGACCTTGCTTGCGGCGCAATCCGTTGCGCGGTCGCATGGACTTCAGGAAGGGCGCACCGTGTTTGCGCGCCAGGCAAAGCGCGCAATCGAGGCGGGCGCCTTCCACAATGATGTGGTCTGCGTCGGCGCGCTCGACACGCTCTTTTTCCATGAAGCCGCGTTCGAAGATACGCGCGCCACGCTGGATGCTGTGCGCCGGACGGGTGATGGCTTGTTCGAACTGAAACCTGTCATGGTTCCGGAGGCGGATGTTCCGCTGGAAGACGCGATCCGGTCCTACCTCTTCAATTCCCAGCTGCTGCAGTTTCCCGGTGAAGACAGGCTGGTGCTTGTGGCGCCGCTCGAGGCGCAGGAGACAGCCTCGACGCGCCGCTTCTGCGAGCAGATGGTGGCGGGCAACGGCCCCATTGGCCGGGTGGAGTATGTCGATGTGCGCCAATCCATGCGCAATGGAGGCGGGCCTGCCTGTCTGCGTCTGCGCGTCGTGATGACGGAAGATGAGCTTGCCGAATGTCATTCCGGTGTGCTGCTGGATGAAGAGTTGATCGATGATTTGCAGGCGGTCATTCGCAAAACCTACCGGGACCGGCTCTCACCCGCCGATCTTGCAGATCCCGCTTTTGCCGATGAGTGCCGCATCGCCCGGGAAGAATTGCTGCGCGTGCTGGAACTGGAGGACATCGCATGATCCGCCTTTATGACTACTGGCGCTCTTCGGCAGCTTACCGGGTCCGCATAGCGCTCAACCTGAAGGGGGCCACCTATGATCTTGTGCCCATCAACATTCTCGGTGGTGTCGATGAGCAGCTTACGGACGAATATCGCACCCTCAATCCGCAGATGCGTGTGCCGTCCATCGAAGTGGATGGCCGCGTGGCGGGGCAATCCATGGCGATCATCGAGTGGATTGACGAAGCCCTCCCAGGGCCAGCGCTCCTGCCGAAAGATCCGTGGACGCGCCTTCAGGCGCGGGCTTTTGCCGATGTCATCGCCTGCGATATCCACCCGCTCAACAATCTCAGCCCGCTGGCTTATCTGCGCAAGGAATTCGGGGCCGATGAGGCGGCGATTTCGTGTTGGTATGCCGAATGGATCGTCCGGGGTTTCAAGGCGCTTGAGGAAATGGCGAAGGCCTCTGAAGGCAGCGATTTCCTGTTTGGGGAGACGCCGGGCCTTGCCGAAATCGCCCTCATTCCGCAGATGGCCAATGCCCGCCGGTTCAAGGTGGCGCTGGATGCGTTCCCACGGCTTCTGGCGGTGGATGCGGCTTGCCGGGGGCTTGAGCCGTTCGTGCTGGCCGCGCCGGAAAACCAGCCTGCCGCGAAGCCTGCCTAGTCCGTCTCTAGTCCGTCTGGCCGGGGCGGCGGATGTCGATGATCTCGACCTCCTCCAGGTCGCCCAGCGGCTCGGCAAGTTTCGGGGCGCTCGCGTCCAGCCAGTCAGCGAAGCCGTCGATCACGGCGCCGCCCACCGGCCCTTCGCCTGCAATGCCCCATTCGCCATCGGCGCGCTTGATGTCCACAGGCGCGGCGCAAATTTCGCCCGCGCCAAACCGGTCTGAACAGACGCTCGCCGGGTTCACGCCGGGCGCGAACGCCGTTTCCTGACCGTCGAGGAGCAGCACGCCGCCAAAACGCGCGCGCACCATCGGATCGGCATTGATGACCGGAACCGTGCTGGCGGGCAGGGGTTGGTCCGACGCAATCACAAAAGCGCGGCCATTATTGCTCGCCTCAAGATACTCCTCCAGCGCGGCGGCGGCGTCTTCGGCGAAATTGGGGGCGCGGAGTTTGGGGGCATAGACCGGGCCGATTTCGTCCAGTGCGGCGGCAATGTCCGCCGGATCGCGGCGCATGTCCGAGGTCAGCTGCACCACATCAATTGCCCAGCCGCCATCCCAGACGGCAGGTGGCTGCTCGGCCGGTTTCACGTCCCAGCTGGCAGCATCGGTATAGTCGTAGGGATCGAGGGGTATAGGCTCCGGCTCAGGGGCTGACAGCAGCATCCAGGCCGCAACGCCGCCTGCGGCCAGCAACACCGCACCCCCGCCGATCAGAACTAACTTATTCATCGCCACCTCGCATGTTTAGCGGGCTGCGGTACGAAGTCCCGAATAGCCCGGCTGATCGACAGACAATTGGTCAATTGTGGTCGATTTTAGGTGGGTCAACAGGCCCGGCGTGCTGAGGTCAACCCGCTTGGTCCGGATTTCCTCACACAGCTTGCGGTTCAGCTTGCCGACATCTGCCTCGTCTGACTTCAAAAGTGCCTGCAGGCGATCCCGTTCACGTGCTTCGGCGGCTGGCCGCTGCTCCATTTCGCGCAGCACGGTGGCAAGCGCGTTTGAGGCAACGCGCGCATGGAAAGCGGCGTGTCCCTGCAGCTGGACCATGGCAGTCTTGTCGAGGAAGGATTTGACCGCCTCGATCAGTTCCTTGGCGGAGGGGGCGTCATGCATGGCGTCCGAGTCCCTCAAACAGGTTGATGAGATCAATTTCGTTTTCAGACACGCGGCGGCCAATGGCGGCGCGCTCGACGCTGGGGTCTGCGCCGGTCTTGAAGGCGCCGTACATGGTCATGCACATCACGCCCCATTTGAGGCTGCCCATGATTTCCCACCAGTCGATGTCGGCCGGGCGGTAGCGGGCGCCGCCGGCGGCGGCATAAGCGTCGAGCAGCTCATCCAGCTGGCCGAAGCCGCCGACGCGATTTTCGGTCTGCCCGAAACGCCAGGAATTGACGCACAGCCAGGCAATGTCTTCACGCGGATCTCCGATGTGGGCGAGTTCCCAGTCGAGTACGGCGGCGAGGCCATTTTCATCCACGATGAGGTTCCCGAGGCGGAAATCCCCATGCACCAGCACCGGGTCAGCCGGCTCGGGTTCATTGTCTTTCAGCCAGGCGAAGGCGAGTTCGAAAACCGGCCGGGGCAGGTCAAACTCGCGATAGACCGCCTCATACTTGTCGATCTGGTTCCGCCCGAGGCTTGTCGGCAGTTTCGGCAGGCCGGTAAGCGGCACCGAATGGATCCGCGCCAGCGCTTCGCCGCATTGCTGGGTCAGCCGCGCGCGGGCTGTCTCAAACTCAGCGTCCCGCAGGATCTTCCGCCCCAGCGTTTCACCGGCCACCCGCTTCATCACGAACGCTTCGCCCAGCGCCGATCCGGGCGGCGAAACATGCCGTACGCCTGGCACGCGCACACCGGCCTTGTCGGTGGCTTCCAGCAGCGCCGCTTCGATCGCCAGCGTAATGGCCTCAGAGCTGCGGGCAGCGGCCGTGCCGCCCGGCGCCCGGCGGAGAATCAGCGGTTCGCTTTTCTCACCCGCCTCAATTTCAAAGGCCCAGGTTTCCTGGCTGGCGCCTCCCGATAGCCGGCGCAGGCCGGCAATCGCAGCGGCTGCGCCATAATGCTCTCTGGCCCAATCACTCAGGCCCTTTTCTATGTCGTTCGCGGTTCCCATCTTCGCCACAATTACGCGGAAGAAGGGGCGCGCCAAGCGGTCACCCCGAGGAAAGCCGCAGCGTCACAGGGGCAGAAGATGTCAGAGAATGAAAAGCCCGATTACGGCATCGTGGTCGTAAACGTGCCCCCAAAGCCCGGCCTGCTCGCCTGGCTGCGCTCCCGTTTCGTGGCCGGGATGCTGATCGCGCTGCCCATGGTGGCGACCTTTGCCATCCTCGATTTCCTCATCAAGATGATCGACAGCTGGGTTGTGCCGATCCTGCCTCCCGGGCTGCGGCCGGAGACCTACCTTGACTATGCGGTGCCTGGTTTCGGGCTGATCATTCTCCTGATCTTCCTGACACTTCTTGGTGCCATCGCCACCAATTTCCTTGGCAAATATGTCGTGGATGCGACGGACCGGATCATGGCGCGCGTGCCGTTCGTGCGGTCGATCTATTCGGTGTTCAAGCAGATCCGCGATGTGTTCCAGACAAATGCCAGCGGCCAGTTCCGTGAAGTCGTGATGATCGAATATCCCAAGGAAGGTGCCTGGTGCATTGGCTTTGTCGCCGGCAAGGTTCGCGGCGAACTCGAGGCGAAGCTCGGGTCTGATTACATCGGGGTCTTCGTGCCCACGACACCAAACCCCACGGGCGGCTTCCTGATTTACCTGCCGGAATCGAAGGTGATCCGTCTGGATATGTCGCTGGAGGATGGCGCCAAGGCGATCATCTCCAATGGCCTGGTCCTGCCGGACTGGGCGCCCCCCGGCCAGCCGCTTTCCCCGAATACCAATCCGGCCAAGTGATCGCGGTCAGGAGCCGGTCTCCGGCCCCTGCGCCACTTTCGGCGTGAGCAATTCGCGGGCAATGCGCAGGGCCTGCCAGCGCTCGCTATTGCGGTCCGGATCGGCCGCCAGCACCGCCTCCGCATCCTTGCGGGCGATCTCCAGCAATGCGCCATGCCTTGCAAGATCGATCACGCGGTAGTCGGTCGCGCCAGCCTGGCGCACGCCCAGAATATCGCCCGCGCCGCGCAGACGGAAATCGGCCTCGGCAATCTCAAACCCGTCTTCCGTACGCCGCAGCGTGTCGAGACGTTCGCGCGCGGTCTCGCCCAGCGGCGGGCGGTAGAGCAGGATGCAGAAGCCTGGCTTGTCGCCCCGGCCAACGCGGCCGCGCAGCTGGTGCAGCTGGGCAAGGCCAAACCCCTCGGCGCGCTCGATCACCATGATCGTGGCTTCCGGGACGTTGACCCCCACCTCGATCACGGTGGTCGCCACGAGGATACGGGTGCGGCCGGTGCGGAAGTCTTCCAGCGCCGCGTCCTTGTCGGCCGGCTTCATCCGTCCGTGGACGAGGCCCGCCTTGACCTGAAGCTCATCTTCCAACGCCGCATGCCGCGCCACAGCTGAGGAATCATCGTCGTCCACATCCACGCGTGGGCACACCCAGAAGGCCCGCTCGCCGCGCTTCAGCGCGCGGCCAATCGCTTCGATCACATCCTCAAGGCGCGTATCTGGCACGGCGCGCGTTTCAACCGGTTTGCGGCCTGGCGGCTTCTCGTCGAGGATCGACACGTCGAGGTCACCATGGACCGCCTGGGCCAAGGTGCGCGGGATGGGCGTCGCACTCATCACCAGCATGTGCGGGCTTTCGGCCTTACCGGCGAGTTTCATCCGGTCCGACACGCCGAAACGGTGCTGCTCGTCCACGATGATCAGGCCGAGATTGCGGAAACTCACAGCTTCCTGAAAGAGCGCATGGGTTCCCGCAGCGATCTGGATGGAGCCATCTGCGATGCCCATGAGGGTCGCTTCCCGCGCCGCGCCCCGGTCCCGGCCAGACAGCGCTGCAACGGTGTAGCCGAGGGGAGAGAGCAGGGCGTCGAGCGTGTCATATTGCTGGCGGGCCAGCACTTCGGTTGGCGCCATGAAGGCAGACTGGAACCCGGCGGCGGCGGCCTCCACAGCGGCGAAAGCCGCCACCAGCGTTTTGCCTGAGCCCACATCCCCCTGCAGCAGGCGGCGCATCGGATAGCCGCGGGCCATGTCTGAACTGATGTCCGCAGCCGCGCGCATCTGGGCGCCTGTGGGCCGGTAGGGCAGCGTGTCGATGAGGCGGTTCACGGCGCTGGGCGGCGCTTTGATGATCGGGGCAGGCCGCTGCCGGCGCGCAGCCTGTGCCAGGGCGAAAGCAGACTCGCGGGCGAGGGCCTCGTCATAGGCAAGCCGTTCCCGCGCCAGCGTAATGCGGTCTTCGTCGTAGGCGGGCGGATCATGCAGCCAGACAAGCGCCTCGCGGAAGGCGGGCCAGCCTTTCTGGGCGACCAGATGCTTGTCTGCCCATTCCGGCAGATCCGCCGGGACGTGTTGCAGCGCCTGCAGGATCAGCGTGTGGACGCGGCGATTGGTGAGCCCGGCCGTGAGGGGGTAAATCGGCTCGACCACTGGCGGGGCCTCGCCTTTGGCTGGGTCGATCACGAAGTCCGGATGGGTGATCTGGCGCTCGCCGCGATATTCCTCCACCTTTCCGGAAACAATGCGCATCGCGCCGACCGGGAATTGGGATTTCATCCAGCGCGGATCAGCGCGGAAGAAGGCGAGGGTCAAAAAGCCACTGGAGTCAACGAGTTGCACGCGGTGCGGGGAGCGATCATTGAAGGGCTGGTGATAGGCGTGGACTTCCCCCCTGACGGTGGCGATTTCGCCAGCCACGGTGTCAGCAAAGCTCTCCCGCACGCGCCGGTCCAGCCAGCGGTCCGGCAGGTGGAGCAGCAGGTCCCAAACGGTCGTGCCGCCCACCAGCTTCTGCAGCAGGGGCGTCAGTTTGGGCCCGACGCCAGTAAGCGTCTCAAGACCGGCAAACAGCGGAAAGAGTCGCTCGTCTCGCATCGCGGCAAAGCTTACGCGGGGCAGGCGCGGTGAACAATCTGCCGCGCTTCAATTGCCTTTCGGGGGGCGCGAAACTAGGTGGATAGCCGCGCGCCTGTCCCGTGGATAAGGGTGCCAGAAAACTCCAACCGTCCTCCAACGAGGGCAGCCAAAACTCCAGGGAAACTCCAACGACGTTGGAGTTTTTCATGGCCTGAAGAAGGACCCGAGGCTTCATGGACGACACCCGCCGCAGCAAGCTGAAATTCCGCGCCTGGAGACGGGGCTTCCGCGAGCTGGACCTCCTGATGGGCAGCTTTGCAGACGAGGCCCTCGATTCGATGAGCCAGGAGGGGCTGGACGAGTTCGAGCGCCTGCTGGAGGTTCCGGACTGGGAAATCTTTGCCTGGCTTGTGGGTCAGGAGCAGGTGCCTGACAAACATAAAGGCCCGGTGCTGGACCAGCTGATCGGCTTCCGCTACGCCCCTCGGGGTGGCTGACCCTTCCGGGGCTGGCCGCCCGAACAAGAGATGCCCATGACCCCCGCTGATGTCCTTTCATCCTTAAGCGGCCCTTCCGCTTTTGCCGGTGCGCCGTTCGGCGCCGACCTGATCACATTCTGTGAGGCTCTGCAGAAGCGCGGCGGGATCGGCGTCTATGTGGCGCGGGATGACCGCCTCGCGCAGGCCGCGCGGCGGATGGCGCTGTTTGCGGCGCCGAGGCTGGAGCAGGTGGACCTGCCGGGCTGGGACGTGTTGCCGTACGACCGGATCAGCCCGACGCCGGCGGTGGCCGCGCGGCGCTGCGCGGGCCTTGCCCGCATATCCCGCTATGAGAAGGCGCAGGGGCCGCTGCTGGTGATCACCACGGCAGGATCGCTGGTGCAGCGGGCCGCGCCGGTGGAAACACTGCGGAAAGCCTCGCTCTCCATCCGCGCAGGCGAAACGGTGAAGGCCAATGAGCTGACCGAATACCTGGCCTTCAATGGCTATGTCCGCTCAGGCACGGTGCGCGAGCAGGGCGAATATGCCGTGCGCGGAGGGATTATCGACATCTTCCCGCCAACCGCCGGCGAACCCTTCCGGCTCGACTTCTTCGGCGATGTGCTGGAGACGATCCGTACGTTCGACACCGAGACCCAGCGCTCCACCGGCAAGGCCGAGGCGGTGACTTTCGCGCCGGTCAGCGAGATCCTGTTCAACGACAATGTGCTGGCTGCTTTCCGCGACCGGTTCCTCGATGTGTTCGGACCACCCTCTGGCGACCAGATGTATGAAGCAGCCCGCGCGTCCATCCGGCGGCAGGGTGTGGAATCCTGGCTGGCGCTGTTCCACCCGCGCCTCGACACACTGTTCGACTATGTCGGCGAGGGCGCGCTCTTCGCGCTGGGCCATCTTTCCAGCGAAGCGGCGCATGAGCGCCTGGCGCAGGCCGCCGACTATCATGCCGCGCGCCTGGAAGCTGGCGGCGGCGACATTCGCAAGGCGCGCGTTCTGCCGCCGGGGCGGCTTTATCTCGAGGTCGATGAACTCGACAATCTTCTGGCAACCCATGCCGTTGTGCGCTTCTCGCCCGCCGAGCCTTCTCCGGCCACGTTCGATATGGGCGGGCGCCGGGGGCGCGACTTTGCACCTGAACGTCTGAGAACGGACGAAAACATCTTCGAGACCGTGATCGCCCATGCCCGTGCGCTCTATGCCAGCGGCAAGCCAGTGGTGTTTGCCGCCTGGTCGACCGGATCAGCCGACCGGCTGATCAACGTGCTGACCGATCATGGCCTGAAGGGCCTGGCCCAGGTGCACACGCTGGAGGCGGCGAAGAAGACCGATTTCACCGTCGCGGAAGTGC
>NZ_NCJT01000071.1:10382-14277 GCF_002282565.1 Hyphomonas sp. 34-62-18 | reverse complement strand
AGGTGTTCGCGCCAGCGCAGGTCGAGCACCTGAAGCAGGAACTGCTTCTCGATGCGGCGCATCTGCTGCGGGCCGATCTGGGCGATGAGATCGGCGTAATGTGCATTGACGGCTTCGCGGATGCGGCCGGCGATTTCCTCGTTGGCAACGCCTTCTTCGGCGGCCCATTCCCGCACGGGAAGGTTCAGGGCGAGGTCTGATTGCAGGCTCTCTTCCAGCCCGGCGATGTCCCATTGTTCCGCATACGCCTTTTCAGGCATCGTGCGGGCCACAAGGGCATCAATCACGCTTTCGCGCATGTCTTCGATCACGTCAGAGACATCATCGGAGCGCAGGAATTCCATGCGCTGTTCGAAGATGGCTTTGCGCTGGTCGTTGATCACGTCGTCATATTTGAGGACGTTCTTGCGGATCTCGAAGTTGCGTTCCTCGATCTTCTTCTGCGAGGTTTCCATCGCCTTGTTCATCCAGGGATGGGTGATCCCCTCATCTTCCTTGATGCCGAGGCGGCGCATCACAGCGTCCATCCTGTCGGCCGCGAAGATGCGCATCAGGTCGTCTTCGATGGAGATGTAGAATTTCGATTTGCCAGGGTCGCCCTGACGGCCCGTCCGGCCGCGCAGCTGGTTATCGATCCGGCGGCTTTCGTGACGCTCCGTGCCCAGAACATAGAGGCCGCCGGCATCCAGCGCCTGCTTTTTCTTGACTTCGATGTCTGCCTTGATCTGGGCACCAAGCAGCGAGATTTCGCCTTCGGAAAGCTCACGCCCGAGGGCTTTTTCCTTCGCGGTACGCTCCTGCTCAAGGCGCATCTCATAGTTGCCGCCGAGCTGAATGTCGGTGCCGCGGCCGGCCATGTTGGTGGCGACGGTCACCGCGCCGGGCACGCCGGCCTCAGCCACGATGAAGGCTTCCTGCTCGTGATGGCGCGCGTTCAGAACCTTGTGCGGGATGCGCTGGGCCGTGAGCAGGTGGGAGAGGAGTTCGGACTTCTCGATGGAGGCGGTGCCGAGGAGGATCGGCTGGCCTTTGGCATTGGCTGCGCGCACTTCCTTGATGATCTCGGCATATTTTGCCTTGGCTGTGCGGTAGACGACATCGTCCTCATCCATCCGGCGAACAGGTTTGTTCGTGGGCAGATCAACGACTTCAAGCTTGTAGATGTCGGCAAATTCCGACGCTTCGGTGAGCGCGGTGCCGGTCATGCCAGCGAGCTTTTTGTAGAGGCGGAAATAGTTCTGGAAGGTGATCGAGGCGAGGGTCTGGTTCTCGGGCTTGATGTCGACGCGCTCTTTCGCCTCGATGGCCTGGTGCAGGCCTTCGGAGAGGCGGCGGCCTTCCATCATCCGTCCACTGAACTCGTCGATCAGCATTACCTGATCGTCCTTGACGATATAATCCTTGTCCCGCGCATAAAGCTTGTGGGCGCGCAGGGCCTGGTTTGAATGGTGAACAAGGGAGATGTTCGACGGCTCCCAGAGCGAGCCTTCCAGCACGCCGAGCTCGGTAAGCCATTCTTCCATCTTCTCGGTGCCGGTTTCGGTGAAGACGACCGAGCGCTGTTTTTCGTCCAGCTCGAAGTCGGTATCTTCCAGGCGCGGGATCAGGCTGTCGACGGCAATGTAAAGCTCGGAGCGGTCATCGGTCGGGCCGGAGATGATCAGCGGCGTGCGCGCTTCGTCGATCAGGATGGAGTCCACCTCGTCGACGATGGCGTAGTGGTGGCCGCGCTGGGCCATCTGGTCCAGCGAGTATTTCATGTTGTCGCGCAGATAGTCGAAGCCGAACTCATTGTTCGTGCCGTAGGTGATGTCGGCGGCATAGCCGGCCTTGCGCTGCTCTTCGGAAATGCCGTGTACGATCACACCGGTCGTCATGCCGAGGGCGGCGTAGATGCGCCCCATCCAATCTGCGTCGCGGCGGGCAAGATAGTCGTTGACCGTGATGACGTGGACGCCCTTGCCTTCTAGGGCGTTGAGATAGGCGGCGAGCGTGGCCACCAGCGTCTTGCCCTCACCGGTGCGCATCTCGGCGATGGCGCCGGAATGGAGGATCATGCCGCCCATCAGCTGAACGTCGAAGTGGCGCATGTTGTTGACGCGCTTGGCCGCTTCGCGGACGACGGCGAAGGCTTCTTCCAGGAGGCTGTCCAGCGTGGCGCCGTCAGCGAGGCGTTTGCGGAACTCGGCGGTCTTGCCCTTCAGAGACTGATCGGAGAGGGCCTCCATGATCGGCTCGAGTGCGTTGATCCGGTTGACCCGTGCCTGAAGCGGCTTGAGTTTACGGTCATTGACCGTACCGAAAATCTTGCGGGCTAAGGAAAGCATATAAGCAGCACCAACCAGTTCGGGTGAAAATTTCTAATCCTGCCAGACACCTTACAGGACTTTTCCGGGTTCTCCCACCGCGCTTTCACCGGATGAAACCACTCGACCAGCGCGCGGGGCAGACTTAAGAACGCCGCCAAAGGGTGTCAATGCGGCGCCTTCAGCCAGAGAGGTGTGGCCCATGATCCGGCGGCGCGCTGATTTTACGGTCTTTTGTGCCGCGCTGGCGGCGTTGGCGCTGGCGGCCTGCTCGCAGGGCGGCTTCGAACTGGACGAGCAGCAGCGGGAGGTGAGCCGGGAGGTCGCCGCCAAGGTGAATGGCGAGGAGATCTATTCTGCGGATGTTGAGCTGGAGGCGGTGGCGCGGGGGCTGGTGGTGTCCGGCGCGGCGCTGCGGGCCGAAGACGAGGCCTACAAGCAGGTGCTCGATCAGCTGATCGACCAGAAGCTGATGGCACAGGAAGCCAGGCGCCTCGGCCTCGAAAAAGACCCTGCCGCCCAGCGCCGCCTCGAGATGGCGCAGGAGCGCATCATGGGCAACCTTCTTGTGGAAAGCGTGGTGGCCGAGCAGGTGACCGATGAGATCATCGACAAGATGTATGCCGAGCAGGTGCGCCTGCAGCAGGTGAATGATCAGGTGTCGGTGGCGCATATCGTGACCGATACCGAGGAGGAGGCCGAGGCTGTCTGGCTGCGGGTGCAGGCGGGGGAGGCGTTCGAGAGCCTGGTGTTCAATCATTCCAAGGATAGCGCCACCCGGATGGAGAATGGCGACCTTGGCTATGTGGCGCCCAACGATCTGCCCGATCCCTATCCGGTGGTGATTGCCAATACGCCGGTGGGCGAGGTGTCGCCGCCCTTTGAGGCTGACGGCAGCTGGCGGCTGATCAAGGTGAAGGACCGGCGCACCGAGCCGCCGAAGACGCGCGAGGAGATGCGGCCCGAGATCGCCACCTTCCTGACGCTGAGTGAAGTCAGCCGCATTCTCCGCCGGCTGCGCACCGAAGCGAATATTGAGAAAGTGGATGGCCAGGCCTACACGCCGGAAAACGCGCCTGAGCCGGCCAAAGCCCTTACCGGAGATGAACTGTGAACCTGACCCCTTCGCCCTTTGCCCCTGCCGCCTTTCCGGCGCTTCCCGCTGTGCGCGGCCTGAAGGCCGCCGCCGGCAGCCGCGGCTTCTATGCGCGCCGGGGCATTGAGCGGGACGATGTGTTCCTGGTGGCATTCGATGCGGGGACGACCTGCGCGGGGGTGTATACCCGTTCGCTGACGGCCTCGGCCGATGTGCGCTGGTGCCGGCAGGCGCTGGAGCAGGGCGGGGGGAAAGCGGCCGCGCTGGTGGCCAATGCCGGCAACTCCAATGCGTTCACGGGCCCCAAGGGCGTGCTCAAGAATGAGGCGACGCTGAAGGCGGTGACCGAGACCCTCGGCGTTCAGAAGGAGCATTGCTTCCTGGCGGCGACGGGGGTTATCGGTGAGCCGCTCAGCGATCCCAACTATGTTGGCGCCTTTGTGCCCGACCTTGCGGCCAAGCTTGGCGCGCCGGACTGGGAGAAGCTGGCGCG
>NZ_NCJT01000071.1:0-10364 GCF_002282565.1 Hyphomonas sp. 34-62-18 | reverse complement strand
CGATCACGGTGGATGGGGACACCTCCACCTCCGACACGCTGATGGTGTTTGCGACCGGGGCGAGCGGCATGGCGCCGGTCACTTCGGAAGAAGACCTGCGGTTCCGGGCGTTCACCGCGGCGCTGAAGACCGTCTGCCTCGACCTCGCCATGCAGGTGGTGAAGGATGGGGAAGGGGCGAGCAAGATTGCCGCCATCACCGTGGAAGACGCCGCCTCGCCGGCCTCTGCCAAGAAGATTGCCTGCGAGATTGCCAATTCGCCGCTGATCAAGACGGCGATGGCAGCGGGCGACGCCAACTGGGGCCGGATCGTCATGGCGGTCGGCAAGGCGTTTGAGCCGATCGAGCTGGAAAGCCTCGCCATCTGGTTTGACGATGTGCAGGTGGCAAAGGATGGCGCGCGGGCGCCTGACTATGACGAAGCCGCGGCGAGTGCCGTGTTTGCCAAGAGCGAATTTGCGATCCGCGTATCGGTGGGCGCGGGCACGGGCCGGGCAACGGTTTGGACCTGCGACCTCACGCATGGCTATGTCGATATCAACGGCGCCTACCGGACATGAGCCGGCGTCTGTTGCTGGTGGTTGCTGCCGCGCTGATCGACGAGACGGGACGGATCCTGCTGGCGCAGCGCCCGGAGGGTAAGCAGCTCGCCGGCCTCTGGGAGTTTCCGGGGGGCAAGATTGATCCGGGCGAGACGCCGGAGGCAGCGCTGGTGCGGGAGCTCGCCGAGGAGCTGTCGATTACGGTTAAGGAAGAGGAACTGAAGCCGCTGACATTTGCGAGCTTCACTTACCCTGACTTTCACCTTCTCATGCCACTCTATGGCTGTGAAAGCTGGACCGGGACAATTCTTCCGCGCGAGGGGCAAGCCATCGCCTGGGTAGAGCCTGCAAGGCTGAGAGATTATCCTGCGCCACCGGCAGATTTGCCTCTGTTCGACTGGCTGAGGGAGCAAGCGTTTGCGGAGCGGTGATGGCCCTTTTGAAGACCTGGCTGAAAAAGCTTTCCGCAGATGAAGGCGGGGGCACCGCCATTGAATACAGCCTCATTGCCGCGCTGGTCGTGGTGGCCATTCTCGGCGGCTTGTCGGCTGTCGCCAATGCCAACAACGCCAATTACGAGCTGATCGAGCAAGAACTCATCGTCTGACAGGCGCTCAGCTTTTTTCCTCTCCTGCATTCTCGCTTCCCGAATTGCCCGCGCGCTTCACTGCGTCTGCCATGCTGGCTTTGGCGCTGCCGGGTTTCAGCGGCTGTGGCTGGCCAGGCGCTGGCGCCCAGCCTGACAGGTGAACGATTTCGAAGGTGGCGCGCACGCGGCCATCGGGGTCAGAAAACCGCTCTTTGTAGAGATCCATGGCTCTCGCGAGTACGCGGCGGGGCAGGGGGCGGGTGACGCCGGGCACGAAGGCGGCCCGCTCGCCCATGCCTTTGAGATCGTGCAGCAGGGTTTCCGGCGTCTTGTAGCGAACTGTGACGGTATCCCGGTCGGCCACCGGCAAGGCAAAGCCGGCACGCTGGAGAAGGCCCGCCATATCCCGCAAGCCCGGAAGGGGGGAGAGGCGGGGGCTGAGCCCGCCGGTCAGCTCTGTTTCGGCTTCGCTCAGCACCTCGCGCAGCTCTGCCAGCGTGCCGGCGCCAAAGAGCGCGCCAAGGAAAAGGCCATCAGGTTTCAGCACGCGGCGGATCTGCACCAGCGTGCCGGGAAGATCGTTCACCCAGTGCAAGGTGAGCGGCGATATGACCAGATCGAACCGTTCCGTTCCGAACGGCAGCGCTTCCTCATCGGCAAAAATGGTCTCCAGGCCGTTGGCTGATGCGGCGCTGAGGAAGAGGTCTGCCGTATCGCTCACGACCGCCGACTTTGCCCGATTTTGGGCAAGGAGCGCGCGGGCGAGGCCGCCGTCCGCGCCGCCCAGTTCCAGCAAGGCTTCGAAAATGCGCGGGGTATCAGCGACCCGTGTTTCAAGATCGCTCGACACACGGGCGCGCAGGAAGTCATAGTCAGCGTAGTTGCGGGCAAACGCCTGGCGGCGCCGGCGAAGCTTGTCGCGGTCAAAGATCTGCGGCGGGGAAGGGGCTTGAGGGGAGGCGGGCATGAGCGGGGATATGAAGGCTGGCACGCTTGCGGCCAAGAGCCTATTCCGCCGGACCCGGGATTTCCTCTGGCCGCCGCGCTCTCTGATCAGCGGCGACCGGGGCGAGGGCGCCGGGCCATTGAGGCCGGACGAGTTCACGAAAATCCGTTTCATTTCTGACCCAGTCTGCCATCGCTGCGGCGTTCCGCAGGAGTATGATGCCGGGCCGGAGGCCGAATGTGCCGCCTGCATCGCCCGGCCGCCAAGATGGGACCGGGCCCGGGCCGCGTTTATCTATGATGACATTTCTCGCCGCCCGGTACTGGACCTCAAGCGGGCCGGACGCCGGGACGGGCTGGAAACACTTGCCGGCTGGATGCTGCAGGCAGGCGGGCCGCTGGTGGATGAGGCCGATCTGATCGTGCCCGTGCCCCTGCATTACACGCGCCTCGTGATGCGGGGGTTCAACCAGTCGGCCTGGCTGGCGCAGGCGATCGGACAGGTTTCCCGGCGGCGCGTTTGTGTTGATGGATTGAGGCGTACGCGGCGTACACCCAGCCAGGCAGGACTTTCGACGCGCGCGCGGCGCCGCAATGTGACGGGCGCGTTCGATGTCCGCCCCTCCCGCCGGAAGCTGGTGGAGGGGAAGCGCGTCCTTCTGGTGGATGATGTGCTGACCACTGGGGCGACCCTGAATGCATGCGTTCGGGCGCTGAAACGGGCAGGCGCGCGGCAGATCGACGTTCTGGTGCTGGCGCGCGTTGTCCGTGCAACAGATGTCACCATATAACGGATTGATGACGTTTCGGCCGCAGAAAGGCCGGAACGGTCCCGGATTTTACGAAAGGATTTCGCGCCATGGCGAAGGTTACGATCTACACCCGCCAGTTCTGCCCCTACTGCACCCGTGCTGTAGCCCTGCTGAAGGAGAAAGGCGCCGATTTCAAGGAAATCGACGCCGGGATGGACGCGGCGCTGCGCGAGGAGATGATCCAGCGGTCGAATGGCGGACGGACGTTCCCGCAGATATTCGTCGGCGACACCCATATCGGCGGCTGCGATGACATGATGGCGCTCGACCGGGCCGGCAAGCTCGATCCGATGTTGGCGCAGGCCTGAGGGCGGAGCACGCACAGTGATTCTCTACGCGCTTGTTTGTGGTGACTGCGATCACGAGTTTGAGGGCTGGTTTGCCAGCTCCGAAGCGTTTGAGCGCCTTGCAAAACGCAAGCAAATCGATTGCCCAGACTGTGGCGGGCACAAGGTGGGCAAGCAGATCATGGCGCCGGCCGTGCGCCCGTCGGACAAGGCGCTGCCCGGCAAGATGGACGAAGAGGCGTTGATGAAGGAATTCGTCCGCCGCGCCCGCGAACATGTCTCGCAGAACTTTGATTATGTAGGCGAAGATTTCGCCGAAGAGGCCCGCGCCATTTATTATGGCGAACAGGAACACCGCCCGATCTGGGGCGAGACGACGCCCGAGGAACGCGAGGCGCTGGCCGATGAAGGCATTCCGGCCTTGCCGCTGCCGGCGCCTTTCGCGCCCAAGCCGCCGAAATCTGCCAAACGTAAACAGCCGCTCAATTGAGGCCGCGCGCTTTGCCGCGCTTGAACGTGGCAGAGGGCTTGTTTAGAAGGCGGCAATCAGGCGTTTTTGTCATTGTTTGAAGTCGGGGAGGCCCTCATGGCGAGCCAGGAATATCATCGCGGTGAAATGGACATCCACGGCCAGAAAGCGACCTGGGATGGCTTCATCACCGGCTCCACCTGGGGCTCGCTGATCACCATCATGGTGGTGGGCTATGCGACCCTCGCGATTGCCATTGGCCTCAACTGGATGGTTGCCCTCGGCCTGATGGCGATCCTCGGCTTTGGCGCTGGTCTCTTCATGAACCTTGGTGGCCGCTGGATGGCGACGGTTGTCGTGATGATCGTGCTTGCCCTGATCGTGCAGGCCTTCATCTGGCTCTTCGGCGTCCTGCTCTAACAGCCGCTTCAACCCGCAGACGTTTGGGGAATTCGCGCGCGCGATTAACACTGCCGAAAAGCCTTCTGCCGCATACCCTCTTGAACTTTATCGAAAATCGCTAAAGTTCAAGAGTCTATCCGGTTATGGGAGGCCGCCTTTGAGCGACGCGCCACTTGTTCTGTCACACGCAACCAAGCGGTTTGGCGGCTTTACAGCGGTCAATGATCTCTCCTTTGAGGTGCCTGCCGGTCAGATCATCGGCTTTCTGGGGCCCAACGGGGCAGGCAAGTCGACCAGCCTGCGGATGTCGCTGGGCGTGATGCAACCCGATGAAGGCGAGGTGCGCCTGTTTGGCGCGCGGCCGGACCTCAAGAACCTGAAGCGTGTCGGTTTCCTCCCTGAAGAGCGCGGCCTCTATAAGAAGATGAACGCGCGCGACACGATCACCTATTTCGCGCGCCTGAAGGGCATGAGCGCGGGCGATGCGCGGGCGCGTGCGGACGAGCTTCTGGAGACGACCGGGCTTGGCAAGTTTCGCACGACACGGATTTCCAAGCTCTCCAAGGGCATGGCGCAGAAGGTGCAGATCCTCTCCACGCTGGCCCACCGGCCGGACTTTCTGATTCTTGACGAACCGTTCTCGGGGCTCGACCCGGTGAACCAGCAGACGCTGGAAGACCTGATCAAGGCCGAGCATGCGCGCGGCGCGACGATCCTCTTCTCCACACATGTGATGGAACATGCCGAGCGGCTGTGCGACCGGATCGTGATGCTGGCGCGCGGCCGGAAGGTGCTCGATGGGACGCTGGATGAGGCGTATGCGACGCTGGGCAGCGGGGCGCGGATCACGCTGGAGCCGGGCTTTGACCTGCCGGCCGCGCTGGCGCCGAAGGGCTTTGGCGTTCACCGCGCCGCCGACAAAGGGCCGGGCGAGGCTTGGCGGGTGGATCTGGCGCCGGGGCAAGGGCCGCAGGACGCGCTGCGGGCTGTGCTGGAGGCTGGCGCGCCGGTGATCGGGTTCCAGCCGGAAGAGGCAAGGTTGCGGGACGTGTTTGTGTCGCTGGTGGGCGAGGCGGAGGCGGCGGCGCTGGACGCGCCGGCCGGGGCTGCGACTGAGGAGACCGTATGATGCGCAATATCTATCTGGTCTTCCGGCGGGATTATCTTGGCTATGTCAAAGCCTGGGGCTTCTGGCTGAGCCTGGCGGCTGTGCCGCTGTTCCTGATCGTGGGGGCGAGTTTCGGCTATTTCGCCGCGACCGCTTCGCCGGTGAGGTATTTTGCAGTGGTGGAGCCTTCGCGGATTTACGCCGATGCCATCGAGGGCGAGTTCCAGCGGCGCAGCAGCGAGGCAGCGGCGGAAGCCAGAGCCCTGGCCGAGCAGATGAACATTCCTCTCTCCGAAGCTGAAGGGCAGGTGGCCGACGCGGCCGGAGGGCGCAAGTTCATCGAAGTGCCAGCGCCTGCGCGGACATTGGAAGAGCTGCGCCCCTGGCTGACCGGGGAGCGCACAATCTCAGGGCCGGCAGGCGAGCGGCCGCTCTTTGCCGTGTTCATACTTTCCGAGGACGGATCACAGCTGGAATACTGGAGCGGGGACGTGAATGTCGACACGCTGCAGCGGACGGCGGAAATCGCGATGCGTGACCTCAGCCGCCGGGACGCGCTGGCGGCCTCGGGCCTTGATCCAGACTTTCTGAAACAGGCGGATGCGGCGGCGGTGAAAGTGCCGGCCTTCCGCCTCAACGCGACGCAGGCAGGGGAGAGCGGGGCGGAAGTGACGATGGCTGACCGGGCGCCGACCATTGTGTCTGCCGCGCTGGCCTATTTCCTTTGGCTGATGATTTTCTCGATCATCCAGTATCTGCTGATGGGCACGATCGAAGAGCGCTCCAACAAGATTTTCGATACGCTGCTGACATCCGTTCAGCTGCCCCAGCTTCTGGCGGGCAAAATGCTGGCGGTGTTTGCCGTCACCTCAACGATGATGCTGTCCTGGTCACTGTTTGCAATTGTGGGCTCAGCGGTTTCGGCTAGCCAGGTGCCGGGGATGGGAGACATGATTCAGCCCTTCATTGCGGCGGTGACCGATCCCAAGCTGATCATCCCGGCGCTGGTGAGCTTTGTGCTGGGCTACATTCTCTATGGCACGCTGTTCATGGCGCTCGGCTCGCTCTGCGACACGATCCAGGAAGCGCAGACGCTGCTCAGCCCGATGATGATCCTCCTGATGCTGCCGATGTTTGCGATCTTCGTGGCATTTCAGGATCCGGGCTCGCCCATCGTGGACATCGCTTCCTGGGTGCCGCTGTTTACGCCGTTCCTGCTGATCCTGCGGATGCCGCATGATCCGCCGATGTGGGAAGTGCTGGCGCAGATGGGAATGATGGTGGTGATCACCGCACTCGTCGTCTGGGGCGCCACCAAGGTCTACCGCGCCGGCGCCGTGCATGGGGCGGGCATTGGGGAATTGGGCGGCATGATCAAGCGCGCGGTGGGGATGAAACCCAAAGCAGGGTGAGGGCCGCCCTTATGCTACCCTCGCAGCGCCCAGTACCGGCATCGGCCGGAACGCCTTGCTGACAGGCTCCAGGGCATTCGCGCTCCATGGGCGGCCTTGCAGCCAGGATCCATAGTCCACGTTTTCAAGCCGCGGGGCGGGCAGGAAGTCGAGCGCTTCGGTCACCGTGTCGGCACGCTTGGAGATGAGGGAAAAGGTTTCGGCGCGGCGGCCATCGGCTTCAACCTGCGAAATTTCTGCCACGCAGCCTTCGCGCTGGAACTGAACCGTGCGCTTGTTGATGGTGAACATCTCTGTGTCCGCATCGAGCCAGGAGATGAGGTCTCCCGGTACCAGAATGCGGTGAGAGAGATCAGCTGCCGGAAATGCTTCCTGCAGAGTGCGCACAAGGCTGCGGCGCAGTGGGAATTCTGAGCGCGCAATAACCTTCCATACCGAGAGCAGGCCATCTTCACCTGTCTTTTCGAGAATTTCGATTTCTGCCGCGCCGTGCAACACGATCAGCCAGTTCGGTCGCGCGGGCGAGAAGAGGTAGGTGTCTGTCCGGATCTCGGCGACGCCAAGGCCGAACAGGTGATGAAGCGCCTCGATGTGCGGCAACCCTTCAGAGGGCCAGGCGCGATATTCATACAAAGTGGTGCGCGGCATGGGAGGAACCTGACTTTTTTGTAAGAAGCTCTGGCGTCTTCAACGAGCAAGGCGCCGATGGGTTCCACAGGGGCGCAAAAACAGAGTCAAATCAGGCTGCAGGGTTTGGTGACGGTGTCAGATATCGGGACATGACGCGGCGACGCGCAAACAAAAACCCCGCCAGAAACTCTGGCGGGGCTTTTCGTGTGGGTGAGCGATACGCCGCTAGGCGATCAGCTTACACGATGCCTTCGCGCTGGGCGCGCTTGCGAGCGAGCTTGCGGGCACGGCGCACGGCTTCAGCGCGCTGGCGGGCTTTCTTCTCGGAAGGCTTTTCGAAGTGCTGACGGGCCTTCATTTCCCGGAACAGGCCTTCGCGCTGCATCTTCTTCTTCAGCGCGCGCAGAGCTTGCTCAACGTTGTTATCGCGGACGACGATCTGTACTATGGGACTTCTCCATCGGGTTCTTTCGGGCGCCAGGCACCCTGGAATTCGTTAATTGCGGGCCTGACAGCCTAAGAAGCGGGGCCTATATCACGGGGAAACAGCTTTCGCCAAGCCCCTGACGCCGGGAATCGACACATGACAACGCCGCCTTCTGCACTGCTTCGCCGCCGCTGGCTCGATGCCCTGCTTCCAGAGGTCGTTTTTGACGGCTGGAGCGAGACGGCTGCCAAGGCGGCGGCGGTCAAGGCGGGCCTGACGCCGGGCGAGCAGGCCCTGGCCGCGCCGCGGGGCGTGATCGACCTGATCGAGGGCTTCTTTGATGATGCCGAGGCACGGGCAAAAGAGGCGTTGGCGCGGGAAGACCTGACCGGCCTGCGCGTGCCGGAGAAGGTGAAGCGGGGCGTGGTGGCCTGGCTGGCCGAGCTTGAGCCGCACCGGGAAGCGGTGCGCCGGGCAGCGGCCCGCGGCTTTCTGCCCTGGAGTGCCGGCCCGGCGCTGCAGCGCAGCTGGAAAGTGGCGGACATGGTGTGGACGGCGGCCGGTGACACGTCCGAAGATTACAACCGCTATTCAAAGCGCGGCCTGCTGGCGAGCGTGATCCCGGCCATCGTGTTGCACTGGGCCGATAATCCGTCTCCGGAGGATCTTGAATCCTTCATTGATCGGCGGCTGGCGCATGCGTCCGGGGTCGGACGAACAGCGGCGCGATTCGTCAAACCGATTCTCGACCGGATGCCGCAGAAGCAGCCTTGAGCAGACCGCGTGCGGTGCGCCTAAATTCTTTGAATTTTCAGGGGATTAGGTTGTCGGACGGTGGCGCTACAAACACCCCAGGGGGCTGGGGGGGCTGATGGGTCCGGGGCGCTTGCGAAAGTCCTCCGTCCGACACCCATAAGATGGCTGCGCGATGCGGCGGGGGCAAGGCCGAATTGCGGTGAAACGGAGTCTACCGGATTAATTATGCGTTAGCTCTAGAAGGGGCTGGACGCGAACGGAAAGCTGTGACGAAACTGTAACCGAGATGACGGATTCTTTCCACAGGAAACCTGCACCGGAACCGGTCGTTGCCTTCCAGAAGGCAGAGATGCAGCCCATCCTCGATGTCTATGGCCGGCTGGTGATTGCGGGCGAGGCGCGCGACTACGCCATCGGCATGGAAGAGGATGTGGCAACCTTCGCGATTTTCCGCCGGCACGCCGAAAGCCCGACCTGGCGAATCGAAAAAGAACCCGCGCTCGCCAACCGGCAGGGACAGTATGCGGTGTATGGCTCTGCCGGTCAGGTGCTGCGCCGGGGACGGGATCTGCGCCAGGTGTTGAAGGTGTTTGAATCCCGCCGTTTCACCATCGTGCGCTGACCTTTTTCCACAAACCTGTCCCCAGCAGAACGTTAACGGCGCATTTGCCGTTTAACCCTTTGTTTACCAAAAACTTCTTGCGAACCAAACTGGAACATCATAAGAACATTCCACAAGGAACGGAGCAAGAACATGTTTGGTCAAGTCAGCTTTCGCGGCAAGTCAGGCAAAGCGTGGAAATTCCAGCGGACGGCGGCGGATGCGCCCTGGGCGCGCAGTGCCGGTGTGGTGATCTTTGCGGCCCAGGATGCCTGTGGCTGGCGCGTCTACCGGGTGATGGAACTCTCCGGCCGGCCGCATGATATCCAGCCGATCTGGGCACTGGCCGAGGCAGAGCGCTATGGCGCCAACGCCGTGTTCCTGGCGCTGGGGTTTGATGGCGGACAGCGCAAGGCGATGGTGGCCGATCTTGAGGCCGGGTTCATGCCGGTCTGCCGGTCTGATCAGGCGCCGGTGCGGCTGGCGGCTTGAGGCAGTGTTTTCTGGTGGGGACGCCGCGCGGGGCAGGGCTCAGTTCTGAACCTGCGCGGTGTACCAGCGGGTGACATCTTCTTCGACCATCGACAGCGGGCGCGGCCCGCCCATCAGGATGACCCGGTGAAATGCTTTGGGGTCAAACTTCGGGCCCAGCACGCGGATGGCGCGTTCCCGAAGGTCCAGGATACGTTCGCGGCCGATCCAGTAGGCGGCCGCATAACCTGGCCGCACTGTGTAGCGGTCGATCTCGTCAGCGCTCTTTTCCAGGCTCAGGCCAGTGGTCTCGGCCAGGTAGGCGATCGCCTGATCGCGGGTCCAGCGTTCGCTGTGGATGCCGGTATCGGCGACAAGAGCGGCGGCGCGCAGCAGCATGGATTGCAGATAGCCGATGCGGCTCAGCGGATCTTCCGAATAAAGACCAAGCTCATCGGCGAGGGTTTCGGCATAGGAGGCCCAGCCTTCGCCATAAGCGACGTTCCAGACCATCTGGCGCGCGAGCGGCAGCTCTGCCTCGCGCGCGGCGCTGCTTTCCAGATGATGGCCGGGGACGAGTTCATGGAAAGCCAGGACTGCCAGTGAGAAATCCGGCCAGTCGGCAAGCCGTTGGGCGTTGATCTCCACGCGGGCCGGGCGGTGGCCGTTGAGCGCGCGGGGCAGATAGGCCGCCGGCGGCAGAAACCCCGCAAACTCCGGCGGCGCGGCGCGCAGGCCGGCTTTCTCGGCAGGGGCGATATCGAACTGGCTTGCGAGGGCGGCTTCGGCGCGGTCTGCATGCGTGAGGATGCGGCCGATCAGGGCGGCGCGGCCTTCCTCCGTGTCAGGATAAACCTGTTCGGGCTGGGCCGCGAGGAAAGCGAGGCGTTCGCCCACGGTGCCTTCTTCAAGG
>NZ_NCJT01000313.1 GCF_002282565.1 Hyphomonas sp. 34-62-18 | reverse complement strand
GATGCGGCCTGATCTGGTCGAGCATCTGACCCATTCGGCGAATGCGAGCTTCCCAAGCGGTCACGCCCTGCAGGCAACGGCCGCCTTTCTCATCATCGGGGCGCTTGCCGCCCAGGCGCAGCAGAACCCGCGGATCAAAGCCCTCATTCTAGTGGGCGCAGCCCTGCTGATCTTCCTTGTCGGGATCAGCAGGGTTTATTTGGGCGTCCACTGGCCAACAGATGTGGTCGCAGGCTGGTGCCTTGGCACCGCTTGGGCTGGGCTCTGGTGGCTGGTGCTCAGACGGGTGAGTGGGCGTTAAGTCGTCTCTCAGTTCATTTTGAAACGGATCGGCACGGTTTTCGGCCCGCTGACGAAGTTGGCCTGCGTGCGTGAAGGCTTCCCGGCGAGTTCCACCGAGTGGAGACGCGGGAGGAGCTCCTCCCAAAGGAGGCGCATTTCCATCCGGGCAAGGTGCTGGCCGAGGCACACATGGGCGCCATAGCCAAAGGCAACATGCTTGTTGGGCGAACGGTCGACCTTGAAGCTGTAGGGATCTTCAAACACCGCTTCATCCCGGTTGCCTGAAGGATAGGCCAGGAACAGCCAGTCATTCTTGGCGATTTTCCGTCCGGCGATTTCCGTGTCATCGGTGGCCGTGCGCATGAAGTGTTTGACCGGCGTTTCCCAGCGGATGGATTCTTCCACCATCGACGGGATCAGCGAAAGATCGTTTTTCACCTTCCGGAACTGGTCAGGATTTTCCGCCAGCGCCCACATGGCCCCGGCCGTGGTGTTCGAGGTCGTGTCATGGCCTGCGGTGGCGGCGATGATGTAATAGCTCATCGCTTCGAGATGGCCGAGCGGCTGGCCATACACGGCGCCGTTGGCGATCACGCTGGCGAGATCTTCGCGCGGGTTCTGGCGCCGGTCTTCGGTCATGGCGTTGAAATAGGTCATGAAGTCGAAGATCGTTTCGTTGATCATTTTCAACGCATCTTCTGCCGTGCCCACTTCCTTGCCGGCGCGGTTCACCTCCGGGTCCTGGGTGCCAAACAGCTCCTGCGTCAGCTTCAGCATGCGCGGCTCGTCAATCGGGGGCACGCCGAGCACTTCCATGATGACGTGCAGGGGATAGAGGAAGGCGACATCGCGGGCGAAATCGCATTCGGTGCCTTTGGCGGCCATCTGGTCGATGAAGCCCCGCGCAATCTCGCGCACCCGGTCTTCCAGCTTGCGCAGGTTCTGCGGCATGAACCAGGCCTGCGTCAGGCGGCGGTACTGCATATGGTCGGGGTTATCCATCTGCACGAGGGAGCGCAGGATGTTTGGCTTGCCGCCCATCATCTCGCGCACGCGCTTGTCGCTTTCGATGGTTGTCAGCGTCGCGGAGCGGTCTTCGTTATGGAACAGATCGTTCTGTCTTTCGACATTGAGAATATCCGCATGACGGGTCACGACCCAGAAGGGATCAAAGCCTTCCACCTCAGCCACATCCAGCGGCGCGTTGGCGCGCAGCCAGCGGAACGCATCATCGACGCGCTTGCCATCGGCATAGGCTTTGGGGTCAACAACATCACGGGCAATGTGTTCAGGTATGGTCATGCTTTTAGTCCTCCCACTTCCGGGTTTTGCGACTACCGGGGTTGGAAAGGGCTTACATCAAACTTGCTATACAGCCAACAAGTATGTTAGGGGGTGCGTATGTCTGACACAGGCACGAAATCATCTGCGCCGGCGGGGCGGTTGACCCAGGCCGAAAGGCGTGACCGGTCGGAGCGTGAGCTTCTCAGCGCGGCCATCCGGGTTGTGGGGGGCAGGGCGAATACCTCGACGCGGCAAAAGTTTCGGACATGGACGGGCTCAGCGCGCTGTGCGCTTTCGTGGACCTGCATTGTCTGGCCATGCGGGAATCCGAAGAGGCAGACACTTATTTCATGCTGCTGGCCGCCGCTGTGGCAGACCGGCTGGAAACGTGCGAAGCGTTTCGCGACTCCCACGAAATCGAGCGGGCACTGATCCGCGGTTTCATCGAGCGCGGCGTAGCCCATGGCCATATCCGAGCAGACATAAGCGCAGATGCCGAAGCGCTGCTGGTCGGCTGCTCGCTTCTGGGAATGCGCATGCAGGCGCTGGTCGATCCCGCCTTCGATCCGGTTCCGGTGCATGGCGCGCTGATCACATCCATCAAGGCCCGGCTGCGCAGGCCGGAGGGGGAGACCAAATGAGTGACGGGTTCAAGACATGGCAGTGCCGCACCTGCGGCTACATCTATGACGAAAAGGAAGGCGACCCGAATGAGGGCCTCGCCCCCGGAACGCGCTGGAGCGACATTCCGGATGACTGGATTTGCCCACTCTGCGGCACGCCGAAATCCGATTTTGATATGGTCGAGATCTAGGGCGCAACCCGCTGGCAGACGCCACTGGCTATCTGGCAGTCCATCCGGTCGAGGCTGACGAGGTCACCGAAGGGATTGAGGGATGCGGGGTCGTCTGCCTTCAGGGTGAGGGCATAGGCAGCGCCGATGTTTTCAGCGCTGCGAAACCAGGAGAGATGCGTGCCAGCACAGAGCGTGCGTGTTTCATTTGGTTGCAAAGCGGCTGATTTCAGGGCTGGCGCCGTTGCGATCCATTGGCCTTTAGCGTCATGCAGGGTGAGATAGTAGCGCAGCTTGCGGTTGGCGGTGTTGGTCACCTCGCTGCAGGCTTCCAGATGGGGCGTGCCGCCGTTCGAGGTAACGCGCTGGGTGACCGTGCCAAGCTGGCCGTCCGTTTGGCCGCCCGGATAGAGCAGGGCGCCGAAGCGGGAATTGACTGCTTTGAAATACGTGGCCGCCGCTACGCGGCAGGTGGCGTTCTGCGCGCCCGTTTTGCTGGCAGGATATTCAGCGTCACAGGTAGTCTGCATGTCGGTCAGGAAGTCGGCGTCGCAGCGGCCCTGGTCGAGCGCGCCGGAGCGGTAGCAGGCGTCGTGAAACTTGCAGGCCTCAAGAAACGGGCCATCAGGCACGATCTTGTCGAGCAGATTGCGGCCACCGCAGGCGTCCAGCGGTTCCTGCGCCGCAAGGATCGATGCGCTGGCGAGCACATCATCCCTTGCTCTCGGCTCTGCCATCACGGGCTGAGCAACAAGGCCAAGGAATACGAGAACGGAAGCCACCAAGCGCGTCATGGGAAAAATCGTTTGCGGAACGTTGCGGCAATTTGAAGGCAGGTCTTGCGGGGAGGGCGCGGCCGGGTTTAGGAGCCAGCTCATGACCGACGATTTCAACCGCTATCAGACCACTGAGCTGCCGCCCGGCTACACGCAGCTTGCCTGGCATCGCGGCTTTGGCCGCCAGATCGGCCCGCTGTTTGAAAAGCGCGAAGATGGCACGCTGATGCGCGCCTTCCGTGTGGAAGAGTATCATACCAACGGCATGATGAACGCCCATGGCGGCATGCTGATGACTTTTGCCGACATGGCCTGGGGCGCGGCGGTGGAAAAGGACGACGACACCTGGTGGGTGACGGTCCGCCTGATGTGTGACTTCCTCTCCGGCGCGCCGCTCGGCAGCTTTGTCGAGGGCAAGGGCGTGATCGTCGGCCGTCAGGACGATGTGTTCACCGTAGAGGGCCGCATCTGGACCGGCGACAAGCTGCTGATGCGGGGCACCGGCATCTTCAAGGTCATTCCCCGGCGGGAAGAAGGAAAACCCTTCGTCAGAACCAAAGAAGGGGCCTGACGAAGGGGTGCCTTAGCCTGTGGCGTCAGGCGCCGTGGGCCTTGTTCTCGCCGCTGGTCTTCCACAGGGAGTAGATGATCGACCCGCCCAGCAGCGCGATGGTCAGCATCAGCGACCAGTGCGGCTCGAGGTAGGGAACAATGTGGAGTTCCTTGTAGAGCAGGAAGTTCCAGAAGATCTTGATGCCGATCAGGACCAGCACGGCGGCGAGGCCGTATTTGAGGTATTTGAACCGCTCTACGGCTGCTGACAGCATGAAATACATCGAGCGCAGACCGAGGATGGCGAAGATGTTCGACGTGTAAACGATGAACGGATCGCGCGTGACCGCAAAGATGGCGGGCACGGAGTCGACAGCAAAGATGATGTCGACCGTCTCCACCATCAGCAGGGCCAGCAGTAGCGGCGTGGCATAGCGCGTCATCTTGCCCGTCACAGGATCGGGTTTGTGGACGATGAAATTGTGGTTGGTGATCTCGTCGGTCACCCGCAGGCGTTTCTTCAGAAATTTGAAGACCGGATTGTTGTGAAGGTTGAGTTCCGGCTCGTCATCATCTCCGCCGGAGAAGAGCATCTTGCCGCCGGTGAAGAGTAGAAACGCTGCAAAGATGAACAGCACCCAGGTGAACTCGTTGACCACTGCTGCGCCCAGCGAAATGAAAATACCCCGGAATACGATGGCCCCCAGAATGCCCCAGAA
>NZ_NCJT01000312.1 GCF_002282565.1 Hyphomonas sp. 34-62-18 | reverse complement strand
GAGTGGCGGCGCTTGCCGTTGACGAGCACCAGCGTCTGGTCAGGTGCCAGACCGCGCAGGGCTGCCGGGCGAACGGAGTCTGTGCCATCGGTCAGGGCAGGGCGAGGAAAGTTGTAGGAGGGCAGGTTGACGGAGAGGGCCTGGTTCAGTTCGCCGACGCCGATGTTCTGGATCGTCTCTGCAGACACCACGTCCACAGGGGCGGCCGTGTCGAGGGCCGAGCGGTTGGCAACGCGGGTACCGACGGTGACGACGGTATCAAGGGTGCGGGCGGATTCGCCTTCCTGTTCCTGCGCCCAGGCGGGGGCTGCAGCAGTGGAAAGCGCAACAACGGCAACGGCCGCTGAAAGGGCGGTTTTGAATTTCATGATGTCACTCCGTGTGCGTGTGTGCCGGGTTTGCCGGCGGGTGGTTGTCGAAACCTGAACTGACCGTAAGGTGAGGGCGCTGCCGCAGTCAACAAGCAGGGCGGGCTAACACCATGCTTTAGTTCCACTTTTGTGGTATTTCTGACACATTTTATGAAGTGAGTATGAAAAATGGGCATGAATAGGCGGCTTTGCCTCATCACGGGGGCGTCTTCCGGAATAGGTGCAGAGTTCGCCAAACAGTATGCCGCGCTCGGCTGGGATCTGGCATTGACCGCAAGGCGGGTGGACCGCCTGCAAGTGCTCGCGGCGGAGTTGCATGCCCGCCATGGCGTGCTGGTAGAAGTCATTCCGGAGGACCTGTCCAATCCCGGTGCCCCGCCACGGATCGTTTCTACACTGCAGGACAAGGGCCGTGATATCGACGCGCTGGTGAACAATGCCGGCTACGGACTTCCGGGCACATTCCTGTCGACGACATGGGCGGATCAGGCCGATTTCCTGCAGGTTCTGTATCTGGCGCCGGTGGAGCTGACGCATCGGGTGCTGCCGGGAATGGCGGCACGCGGCTATGGGCGGATCATAAATGTCGCCTCGCTGGCAGGCTATGCACCCGGAAGCGCCGGGCACACGCTTTACGGGAGCGTGAAGGCCGCAATGATCAAGTTTTCCGAGAGCGTGGAAGCCGAATGCCAGACGCTGGGACACAAGGATGTTCACTGTACGGCGCTCTGCCCCGGTTTCACCTGGAGCGAATTTCACGATGTAAACGGTATGCGCGAGACGACCAACAAGATGCCGAAATGGATGTGGATGGANCAGCCGGTAGTCGTGCCGGGCCTCTTCAACAAGGCTGTGGCCACATTGACCCGGCTTCTGCCGGAGCCTGCCGGGCGGGCTCTGGCCCATTCCCAGACCGCCCGCTACCGTAAATTGGACAGCTGAAGCGACAGGTTCGGCAGAGGCGCGATGTTGCGCCGCACAACAAGGCTGTGCCAGAAAGTGCTTGCTGCTCTATTCTATTCGGAGACATGAGACAGCGCCAGATACAAGGGAGAAACGCGATGGGTGCAGTAGAGACGCTGGAACAGGGCCAGACGGCGGTTTTTCCCGGGCTCGTGGGCGTGCTGGCTGAAGCCGTTACCGCGCTGGATACCTATGCCGCCGCTGCGATTGCCGGGGCGAGGGGGCTGCTGGCGGGCGCAGACGGTAAACCCGATCGGGGCGCCTTTGAGCGTAGTCAGCATCTGGCGCACGGCCTCTCCTGGCTCGTCACCTATGTCGAAACCCTCCGCCAGGTGTCCGAATGGGCCGCGCGGCTCGAGGCGGAGGGCAAGTTCGGCGAGGCCGAGGCGCTGCTCTCCCAAATTCTTTTCAGCGAGTATTGCGCCCAGGTGGTCGGCGGCATCCCGATGAACCAGGGCGAAACGATCCGCCCGCACGAGCTCGGCAGCCAGGACGCGGCCGACGCGTTGCGGGCAACCCCCGTCATCCGTAAACTGATCACTCAGGGCAAGACGCAGGCCGTGCTGTCTGCTGCTGCAGCGCTGCTGCCCGACGCGCTTTCGCGCCATACTGTAGAGAATACCGGCCTTGACGAAACCATGGACATGGTACGCGAGCAGTTCGCGAAGTTCGCCGCCGACCGGATCAAGCCGCACGCCCATGGTTGGCACCTGCGCAACGACTACATCCCGATGGATGTGGTGGATGAAATGTCCGAACTCGGCGTTTTCGGTCTGACAATCCCCGAAGAGTTTGGCGGCCTTGGCATGGGCAAGACGGCAATGTGCGTCGTCTCCGAAGAACTGTCTCGTGGCTATATCGGCACCGGCTCGCTGGGAACACGGTCAGAGATTGCCGCCGAGCTGATCCTGATTGGCGGAACGCCTGAGCAGAAAGCCCACTGGCTGCCGAAGATCGCAAGCGGTGAAATCCTGCCGACAGCGGTGTTTACCGAGCCCAATACCGGTTCTGACCTCGGTTCCCTGCGCACCCGCGCGGTGAAGTCTGCTGATGGCAGCCATTATTCCATCACCGGCAACAAGACCTGGATCACCCATCCCGTTCGCGCTGACCTCATGACGCTTCTCGCACGAACTGATCCGGCAACGAACAATTTCTCGGGTCTGTCGATGTTCCTCGCCGAAAAGCCGCGCGGCAGCGATGCTGAGCCTTTCCCGGCAGAGGGAATGACCGGCGGCGAGATCGAAGTGCTCGGCTATCGCGGCATGAAGGAATACGAAATCGGCTTTGATGGCTTCAAGGTGAAGGCTGACAATCTGCTGGGCGGCGTTGAAGGCCAGGGCTTCAAGCATCTGATGGCCACGTTTGAAAGTGCCCGCATCCAGACCGCGGCCCGCGCGGTGGGTGTTGCGCAGAACGCCTTTGAAACCGGCCTGCGCTACGCCCTCGACCGGCAACAGTTCGGACAGGCGATCTTCAAGTTCCCGCGCGTTTCCAACAAGCTGGTGATGATGGCCGCTGAACTCATCGGCGTGCGCCAGTTGACCTATTTCTCCGCCCGCCAGAAAGACAATGGCAAGCGGTGCGACCTGGAAGCTGGCATGGCCAAGCTGCTGGCAGCGCGGGTGGCCTGGGCGGCGGCAGACAACGCCGTACAGATCCATGGCGGCAACGGGTTTGCCCTAGAGTATTCGATCAGCCGCATCCTTCAGGACGCCCGCATCCTCAATATCTTCGAGGGCGCCGGGGAAGTGCAGGCCATGGTTATTGCCCGGCGCCTCGTGGAGGGTGGCAACTGACGCGGCCTTTTGCGGCGACGCTTCGATTGCGTTAACCGTCCCAAGCGCAAACTGTGCCTGAACCGGACCCCAGATGAGGACGGGATATGACCGATACTGCTGAGCAAAAGCCGCCCCGGCGGCCGGAATGGTATCGCCGTCTGCGGGTCGCCCGCTGGCGCGGCATCCGCAGTATCGATCATATGGAAGTGGTCGATCACGTCCATGAAGAGGGCGGGCTCTCCGGCCGATACCTCTTCATGACGGCAATGTCCTGCGGGATCGCCATTCTCGGGCTGCTCCTGTCATCTCCGGCTGTCATCATCGGGGCGATGCTGATCTCTCCCTTGATGGGGCCCATCATGCTGATGGGCTTCTCGCTGTCGATTCTTGAACTGAAGGCGCTGCGGGAATCGATCGTCTCACTGGCGGTGGGGACGGGGCTGGCACTGGCAACCTCCTTCCTGATCGTTTTCCTCTCTCCACTGACGGATGTGACGCCGGAGATTCTGGCCCGTACACGGCCGAATTTCTTTGATCTGCTGGTGGCTGTCTTTTCCGGGCTTGCCGGGGGCTATGCTGTTATCCACCGCAAGGGCGAAACAATCGTCGGCGTCGCGATTGCCACCGCCCTGATGCCGCCACTGGCGGTTGTCGGCTATGGTCTGGCGACGGCGCAGTTCCAGATCGCGGCGGGGGC
>NZ_NCJT01000311.1 GCF_002282565.1 Hyphomonas sp. 34-62-18 | reverse complement strand
CGGCGCGCCCTTGAGGCGGACGATGAAGACGACCTCTGCCGTGCCTGCGCGGGCGGGGAGCACGCCGCTGCCGCCCTGCTGCTGGATGGTAGCCTGCGGAATGAGCGGGGCGGCCTCTTCCTCCGGCTCCTCCGGTGGCAGGGGCGCGGGTTCCGGATCAATGATCAGCGCAGGGCGCCCGGGCGGCGGATCGAAAGCAGGCGGCGGCGGGCTGGGCGGCAGCTGCGCCGCAGGGGACTGTCCGCCCACAGAGGCAAATTCCGAGACGCTCGCCTCCCGGCCGGATTCCTCGCCGGTGCGCGTGCCGATCACGGCAAGCCCGGCAGCGCCCGCCAGGAGACCGATGCCAAGCACGCCCAGCGGGCCACGCACATCCACAGGGATCCGGGACCATCCCATCCTAGCGGCCACCCGCGCCTGTGGCTTTCACAGGAACATTCGCCATGTTGAGCAGCCCCTCGCCGCAGGGCCGCGCGCACATGTCCGGGCTGCCCTCAATCGGTGTCGCGCCGGGATACTGGCTGCAGAGGCCGGCACATTGCAGGCTCTCCCGTGGGTCGAGCGCCGCTCTCAGCATACTGATGATGTCCTCGCGGCTGGCGGCGGGATCGCGCACCTTCAGAAGGGCAAGGGCTGCTGAAACGTGCGGGGCGGCCATGCTGGTGCCCTGTTCATAGGCGTAATAGCAGTTCTCCACGCCTTCACCGGTCACCGGATCATAGCAGTTGCTGGCGGCCTTGGTGGAGAGCACGCCATCGGGCTTGCCATCACCATTGTCGTCCCGCGTCAGGTCTCCGCCGGGGGCGAGCACCATCACTTCAGGCCCGAAATTTGAATAGGGCGCGATCTGGCCGCGTGCATCGCTGGCGGCCACGGTAACGACATTCCGGCAACCGGCCGGCGCGTAAAAGCTCGTCGCCATGCGGGCATTCCCGGCAGCGGACACGACAATCACGCCGGCCTCGGTGACCGAGTCGATGGCGTCCTGAAGTGACGCAGGGCACGTGCCGAGGAGACCGATCGACAGGTTGATGATGTCAGCAGGGTTGTCGTTCCAGACTTCCGTCCAGACATTGTTTTCATCGGAGACTTCGGCCGGAACGAGGCCGGCAGCCCAGCGGATGGCGTCGTTGATGTCCGACAGGCGGCCACCGCATTTGCCGAGCGCGCGCACCGGCACGATACGGACATTCCAGGCCCCGCCTGCAACGCCCGAACCATTGTTGGTCGCCGCCGCGCCAATGGTGCCGGCAACATGCGTGCCATGGAAGCTGTCAGCGGCGCCCGGCTTGGTCGGGTCGCAAAGGTCGCCCGGGTCATTAGGATCGGTGTCGCGCCCGTCGCCGTCATTGCCCATGCGCGGATCGGAGACCATGTCATAGCCCGGCATGATGTTGGGCGAGCCGGCAATGTCCGGATGGTTCATCTGCAAGCCGGTATCGACCACCGCCACCACAATGCCATCCGACCCGGTGATGCCCTGACGCTTCCAGAAGCTTTCGAAACCGGCGCCACCGGCCGTGCGGCCCTCTGCCGTCCCCCTGTCGCGGAAATGCCATTGCAGGGCCCAGAGCGGATCATTCGGATCGGTGACCTCCGGTATTGCCGGCGTGCCGGCCGAACCGTTTGAGCCCGTCTTGGTTTCCCCCGGCGTGCCGGCGGGCATGTCCTTCGGTTTGCGGGCAAACTGGTTCTGGAAGATGAAGTCCTTCTCGACATATTCAAACTGGCCGGAGGCGCGCAGGTCGCGCACCACGCAGGCAGTGGCCACAGCAAGGTCTTCGCGGATGATCGCCGCATCCGGATTGTCCGGGCATTCAGCCGCTTCGGCACGGGCCAGGAAATCCGCCGGGCCATTGCGGCCCCGGAACTGGGTGGGATTTGCGCCATCGGCGCCGATCTGGATGACCATCTGGCCCTGCCGCGACAGGGCGACTTCGCCGCCGACCCCATATTTGGTCATCGTGTCGAGCATGACGGTGTTGGCGTCGAGCTGTTTCTGGACCACTTCACGGGCCACCGGCGCGCGGCGGGCCACCTTACGCGCTTCCACGCGCTCCTCCGGGGCCATGGCCTTGAGGTCTTCCCGCGACAGGCTGCGCATCTGCAGACGCTGGGTGTCGTCCTTGAGGGCAAATTGTTCGATATTGCGGCCAGCCTCGGCGATTTCCTGGCGGCTTTCCTGAGCCGCGCGTGGATCCAGCTTGATCCTGGGCATCACCTGGGCTGGCTCGACGAGAATATCGCGGGCGACGGGCACTTCGGCGGCTGGCGGAGCGGGCGCGGCGGCAGGCGCCTCTTCGGCTTCCAGCATCGCTTCTCCTGCCGGGCTGCCGAAATATTCGAGTTCTTCTTCGATCAGAGCGGCATCATCGGCCAGGTCAACCGGGCTGGTGGGAGGAATGTCGAGCGGCTTGGCGATGATCGAGCCGATGGCAAACATCGGGCGCTCGTCCTCATCCACGGCGAACTGGGCCATCACGGTGCCGGCAAGGGCCCGGTCTGCGGGGGCGGCACGCTCAAGATTGCGGATGGCCGGATCGATCATGGTTTCGCCGCTGATCTGGTCCACGGACGCATCGGCGATCTCACGTGCCCGCTCGATGCGTGTATCGAGCTGGTCACAGGC
>NZ_NCJT01000310.1 GCF_002282565.1 Hyphomonas sp. 34-62-18 | reverse complement strand
GCCTCAGCGGCAGTGAGCACAGGCTGCGTCGCCAGGGTCACGGACGAAATTGCCGCAGCGCTCAGCATCATGAACCCGAGCACTGCAATCAGCAGAGCTCTTGGGTGCAGGATTCCGGGGCGGTTCGACCTTCGGCGCATGGCCGGTATTTAGACATTGTGCCGCGACTGCGCCATAGAAAAACGTCAGCCTTGGGATGGGAATCGCCTGGGCGCCTCTTTCCGGTGTTTCATGAAACGCTCACCCCCGCCCCTACTCTCAAAAACTGAGCCTCCCTCACAGTCGGCAACCGCCAAACGACCCCACTTGACGCCAGCCAGATTAGTGAGTAAATACTCACTTATGTTTTGAGACAACACGGACAGAGACCCGAAATGCTGACCGCAACCGTCCTTGGCACAGGCGTCCGCGCCGGAGGCAAACACCTCACCTCGGCAGAGATCGACACGCGTATCGGCAAGCCTGCTGGCTGGCTGGAAGGGGCCAGCGGCGTCGTCTGCCGGCCTGTTCTCGCCGAAGGTGAAACTCAGGAGAGCCTCGCCCTCGCCGCCGCCCAGCTGGCCCTCGCCGACGCCAGGCTCGACGCTTCGGCCATTGATCTGCTGCTGTTCGCCTCGGCTGTCGGCCGCCAACCTATCCCCTCCACCGCCACACTGCTGAAGCGGGAGCTTGGCCTGGCCCACTGCGCCTCTCCCGCATTCGATGTGAACGCCACCTGCCTCAGCGCCGTCGCGGCGATGGAAGTGGCGGCTCTTTACATTGGTGCAGGCCGGGCCCGCCATGTTCTGATCGTTGCCAGCGAAATCGCCACCCGCGCCCTGCCGTGGGCGGATGATCCGGCCACCGCGGCCCTGTTTGGCGACGGCGCCGCCGCCCTCGTCCTTGGCCCGGCGCAATCAAGCGGTCTCCACCTGCGGGAAGTCTCCATCGAAACATGGGCCGAAGGTTATGACTTCTGCGCTCTGCCCGCTGGCGGCACACGCTATGACTTTCACACCAACCGCGCGGCTTTCGAGGCGAACGCCTTGTTCCGCATGGACGGTCACGCTCTTTTCAAGCTGACGCGCAACCGCTTGCCGGGCTTCATTGACCGCCTTCTGGCGCTCACAGGCTGGCATCGCGATGAGGTAGATCTCGTGATTCCCCATCAGGCAAGCCCGCTGGCGCTGGAGCATATGGTTCGCAAATGCGGCTTTGCCCGCGACCGGGTTGTCTCTACCGTCGCCCATACTGGAAACCTCGTGGCCGCCTCCATCCCCATGACCCTCGACACCGCCCGCCGGGAAGGCCGCATTGCGGCTGGTAGCAAAGTATTGCTGATCGGCACATCCGCAGGCGTTTCGATTGGTGGGGCAACACTGGAAGCATGAGCGGCATAATCATCACCGGCGCCACGGGCTTTCTTGGCGGCGCGATTGCCCGCCGCCTGCTGCGGGAAGGCGAACGTGTTATCGCGCTCGGCCGCGACCGCGCCAAGCTTTCCGCCCTCGCCGAGGCAAGCGCTGAAACCTGCGCAGTTGATCTTTCATCGGACGATCCTCTCCCTGATCTAAGGGTGGAGGGCCTCATCCATTGCGCCGCCCTTTCCTCCCCCTGGGGCACCCGCGCCGCGTTTGAACTGGCCAACATTACCGGCACCCGCCGCGCTCTACAGCTGGCCCACAAGGCGGGCGTCCGGCGGTTCATCCACATTTCCTCGCCCAGCGTCTATTTTCGCTTTGCCGACCAGGAAGCGGTCCCCGAAGACCAGCCTCTGCCGCCGCCGGTCAACGCATATGCTGCCACCAAAGCAGCGAGCGAAACACTGGTTCTCGCAGCACCGGAACTTTCACCCATCATTCTACGCCCACGCGGGCTTTACGGCCCCGGCGACACGGCCCTCCTGCCCCGCCTGCTGCGCGCCGCGTCCCGCCGCCCCCTGCCACTGATGCGCGGCGGTGTCGCCGCTACCGACCTTACCTATATCGACGACGTGGCTGATGCCGCCATCACGGCGCTGCGCGCCTCTGCGGCGCCCTCGCGCATCTACAACGTGTCTGGCGGAGAAGCGCTGTCCGTCAGAACTGTTGCCGAGCGGGCCGGCGCCATGGCGGGGGTCCCCGTCCGCTGGCGCAAACTTCCCTGGCCCCTCGTCCTTAGCGCAACGCGCGCCAGCGAAGCCCTTTGCGGCGCTGTCCCGGGCCGCCCTGAACCACCCGTTACCGCTTACAGCGCTGGCCTCTTCGCCTTCCGCCAAACCCTCAGCCTTGACCGGATCACGAAGGAACTTGGCTGGCGCCCGCGAGTTAGCTTTGACGAAGGCCTCGCCAGAACCTTCCGGGAGTTGTCCAAATGATCAAAGCGGAATTTCCAAACAGCGCCTTCGTGTCAGCGCCGGAGCGGCTGGTCCTGAAAGGGGGGCGGTGGCAAAGCCTGCATATCCCTGTGCGCTACGGCCGCTTTGATCATCGCGTTTATGGCCGCTGCCTCATCGACACCGGCTATTCGCCGCGTGTCACCCAAGGCAAGCGCAGCCTGCCGCTCTGGCTCTATTCAAAAGTCCTTTCCCCGAAACTCACAGACCGCGCCCTGCCCGCCGCAGACCCCTCTGCAAACGTCATCCTTCTGTCTCATCTGCATGCTGATCATGTCAGCGCCCTGAAGGA
>NZ_NCJT01000309.1 GCF_002282565.1 Hyphomonas sp. 34-62-18 | reverse complement strand
GCAGGGGATGAAGTCATCGTACGCTTGTCGCGCCTTGTCGCCGACAATATCCGTGACACGGATCTGCTGGGCCGCCTCGGCGGAGAAGAATTCGGTCTGATCCTTCCAGAAACCGGTATCGAGGCAGCATTGCTGCTGGCAAATCGCCTGCGCGAAGCCGCCAAGGCCATGAGCTTCAACAGCGCGGAGGGTGATTTCGGCATCACCATCAGCCTGGGCGTCAGCCAACCTGACGAAGGCGAGACCAATATCAATGCCGCCCTGGACCGCGCCGACAAAGCACTCTACCGCGCCAAGCGTCTCGGCCGTGACCGGGCCGAGCTGATGCCCGCCGGCCCGGAAAGCGCCCAGATCATTCCTCTCCCCCTATCTCGGAGAGCTGTCGGCGCCGCGTGACGCCTTGCGTTAATTGGTGAGGCTGGAGCCGCAATCGTCGTCGCGCTTGCGGCGGGTCTCCTTGCCTGTTACCGCATGGAACTTCAGTTCCAGGCAATGTCCTGTCGCAGTCATGCCCGTCACTTCAAACCGTTGGCGCTCAGTCTCGAATTCGATGACTTCAAAACCTTGCTCGGCAAGGCGCTGGGCAGCCTCATCGAAAGTGGCGGACGCACCGATGGCGTATTTGGCCGGCGTGGGGATCAGGTCTTGCTCGGCCTGTGCTTCAGTTTGCGCCACGCTTTCACCGGCACCGAAAGTGCCAGCAGTGATTGTGCCCAGAATGAGCGCAGCAACAATGTAGGGTGTGCTTTTCATAGGATGGTCCTCTCGCAAATCGATGGCCGTCCTTTGCGGCCTGAACAGCGATTTGCCTGAGGCAAGCTGACAGGCCCCTGCCGCATTCTGTCAGGTTTCTGTCAGCGCCGGTCAGCGATAGGGTCGATAGCATTCATCGAAAAGAGCTGAGCGACGTCCGTGTTCTCCCGATTTGTCCCTAAATGGCTGCTGGCCGCCTGCCTTTTACTGGCCGTAGCGACGCCCGCCTTCGCGGATTGGGATGACGGCGATGATGATGACGACTACCGGCGCGACCAGGACATCGTTTGGAATGCCCGGAAGAGCGGTCAAATCCTGCCGCTTGAGGTGATCCTCGGCTCTGTGCTTCAGCGGTATCCCGGCGAAGTCCTGAAACTCGAACTGGACGACGATGACGGGGAACTCATCTATGAGATAGAAGTTCTTACCCGCCGCGGGATAGTGTTGGAAATGGATGTCGATGCCCGCACGGGGAGCATACTCGACATCGAGGAAGATGATTGATGCGTGTTCTTCTCGTTGAAGATGAGCCCCTGATTTCAGATGACATTTGCGCCGCTCTCGCCGATGCCGGTTTCATCGTAGACCTTGCCCGGGATGGCGAAGACGCCTGGTTCAAGGGTGATACCGAATCCTATGACGCCATCATTCTGGACCTCGGCCTGCCCCGCATGGATGGTCTCTCGGTCCTTAAACGCTGGCGCGCGGCGGGCATGGTGACCCCCATCCTGATCCTATCCGCCCGAGGCAGCTGGATGGAACGCGTCGACGGCATCGAGGCGGGCGCTGACGACTACCTGCCCAAACCGTTTGAAATGGCAGAGCTCATCGTGCGCCTGCGTGCCCTCATCCGCCGCGCTGCCGGCATGGCGCAACCTGTTCTTCAGGCGGGAGATCTGATGGTCGACACCCGCCGCATGACCATCGCCTATGCCGGGCAGCCTGTCCGCGTCACGCCGCTGGAGTTTCGCCTGGTGGACTACCTTGTTCACAATATGAACCGCACGGTCTCTGCCGGCGAACTCGCCGAACATCTTCACGGCATGGAAGATACCGGCGACACCAATGCCATCGAAGCCATTGTCTCACGCCTGAGGCGCAAGCTAGGCCCCGGCGTCATTAGTACGCGCCGAGGCTTTGGCTATGTGATCGAAGCAGACGCGTGAAACTGCTGCGCTCGATCCGGCTGCGCTTACTGGCAGGCGGAGCGCTCGCGATTGCCGTGGCGCTCGCAATCTCCTGGTTCGCATTGGTCCTCCTCTTTGACAGTCATATACGGCGCAACACTGAAGACGACCTGATCCGCCATGGTAGAGACATCGTCAGCTCCCTGATTTTCACACCAACCGGTTTTTCGGCGGACACCTACGAACCCAGCGACCTGCGGTTTGATCGGCCTGCCAGCGGGCTTTACTGGCAGGTCTCGCGCGGAGACGAACTCCTGCGCTCCCGCTCGCTCTGGGATAATGCGCTTGATATACCTGCACGCGTCGATGGCGCAAATTGGCACCGCGGCACAGGCGAGGGCCCCTTCGGACAGGATCTCGTCCGCGTTGCCCGCACCATTCAGGAGAGCGAAACGTCCGAACCCGTCACTCTGATCGTGGCAACGGACCGGGCCAGCCTGATAGGCGCACGCCATGAATTTGCCCGCGAACTGGCGATATTCCTGACACTGCTCTGGGCAACTCTCAGCCTCGCAGCCTGGTTCCAGGTCACCATCGGGCTGTTGCCGCTACGGGCAGTCCAATCTTCCATCAGTGAGCTGAAATCATCGTCAGCGTCCCGGCTGGAACCGCAAAGGTTCGCAACCGAGGTCGAGCCTCTGGTCGATCAGATCAACCAACTCGCTGATACGCGCGAGGCAGACCTGCGAGCCGCGCGAGACCGGGCGGCGAACC
>NZ_NCJT01000308.1 GCF_002282565.1 Hyphomonas sp. 34-62-18 | reverse complement strand
GCGCTTTGGGCGCCGCGCCGTGCGCGCCGATCTTGCCGAACGCCTCGGCTGGGAAATTGCCAAACGCCGCAAGGATGCTGGCAAGAATGCCTTCCCGATCGCGATTGATCTTGCCTCTATGGTGTCCTGCCCGGCCGATGACTGGCCGGGCGTGCTGAAAGGTTTTGGCCTCGCCCCCGCCGAGAAAGACAAGGAAACCGGCGCCGTTACGCTTTGGCGCTATGGCGCCCGCACCCGGTCGGAAGATGGCCAGAGCGCCCGTCCGCCCCGCGCCGACCGTCCGCAGGGCGAGCGTCCCAAACGGGACGGCGCGCCTGGAGACCGTCCGCAGGCGGATCGCCCGGAGGGCAAAGGCCCGCGCGGGGACGGCAAGGGCCGCGACCGGTCTCGCGGGCGGGATGAGCGCCGACCGCCGCGCGGCGGTGACACCCGGAACGACCGGCGCCCAGAGGGCCGCCCTGCCCCGCCTGCACGCAAGGTGGCTGATCCTGACAGCCCGTTTGCCGCGCTCGCCGCGCTGCTGCCCCCGCCCAAACCGCCAAAACCGCCACGCCCGCCCAAACAGAAACAGCCCCGGAAGCCGAGCGCCGAGGGTGGTAAGCCCGAAGCGGCCACCGGTGATGGCAGCTTCGTTTACAAGCCCTTCCAGTAGAGGCCAGCAGGCGGGACCTGATGACGGAAGACGCCTCGCTACGCCTCGATATCTGGCTGTGGCGGGCCCGCTTCTTCAAGACACGCGCGCTGTCGACCGCCCATATCAAGGGGCACGGGGTGCGGTTGTCTCATCTGGGACAGACCCGCAAAACCGATAAGCCCGGCGCCAGCCTTGCCGTTGGCGATGTGGTGACATTCGGAAAAGGCGGGCGTATCTACAGCGTTGAAGTGTTGGACCTCGGGGATCGCCGCGGCCCGGCAGAGGAAGCACGGGCACTCTATCGCCCTCTGGAGGCCGAGCCATGATGGACCGCATCAAGCGCCTGCTGACACCCAAGACACCCGCCGAGCAGTCCATGCCGCCCTATGTGGCGGTGACGGCACTGTTGGTGGAGGCCGCGCTGGTCGACGGGGTGTATGTGAACATCGAAAGCGACATGATCGCCGAAATCCTGGTCGAAGCCTTCACCTTCGATGCCGACAAGGCAGACGCCCTGCTCGCTGAAGCCGAAACCCTGGCGGAGGAGGCCGTCGGCAGCCACCAGTTCACCAAACACGCCAAGAAGCTGACCATGGCGGAGCGGGTGCAGGTGGTGGAAGCAATCTACCGGGTGATCCTCGCGGATGGCGAGCGCTCGGACCTGGAAGACGCGTATGTGCGCCACGTTTCCGGGCTGCTGCATGTGGATGATGTGCAGCGTGCCGAGGCCCGCCGGCGCGCAGAAGCGCGTCACAAGGGCCCGGTTTGAGCCTTTCTCCCGCCGCTGTGTAGTACGCCTCATTGACAGGGGCGCTTTGCCTCGCCAATTGCGAGGCTCAATTTTCGCCAGAAGACCCCGGACCCGCCATGACCTATATCGTCGTCGACGCCTGCATCCGCTGCAAATACATGGATTGCGTCGAGGTTTGCCCCGTCGATTGCTTCTATGAGGGCGAAAACATGCTCGTCATCCATCCGGATGAGTGCATCGACTGCGGCGTCTGCGAGCCCGAATGCCCCGCTGAGGCGATCAAACCGGATACGGAAGACGATCCCGATGGCAAATGGCTGAAGCTCAACTCCGAGTATTCAAAGGTCTGGCCCAACATCACACGAATGAAGGAACCGCCGGCGGATCGGGACGAATGGGCGAGCGTCACCGGCAAGCTGGAAAAATACTTCAGCCCCAATCCTGGCACCGGCGACTGATTTAAACCTCTGGGGGAATCTTTTCTCCCGAACAGTCATAGTGCGCAGTATCTGCAGGGGTATTGAAGGATCAGGGCACGTTAACGAATTGCCCCAGTGTTGATCTTTTACCTCCTGGCAACCTATGCGCCAGACTGTTGTAATTCCTGTAAGAATGTGTTACACGGAAGATCTGAACAACAATCAAGAAGAGCGGGAATTCCTAACTCAGAGCCTTGAACAGGAACTGAGCCAGGCAAACTCGACTCTCTTAATGTGTGTGTAGAAAAGGGTCTTACCGAACATGGCAAAGAAGGCAGAAGCTCGGACTCATGCGTTCGAGGTCGGTCAGAGTGTTGTCTACCCGGCTCACGGCGTAGGCAAAATCACCGGTATCGAAAGTCAGACAGTCGCGGGCATGCAGCTGGAAGTCTATGTCGTGGCATTTGATCAGGACAAGATGATCCTGCGTGTACCGACAAATCGTGCCGAAGCGTCTGGTATGCGTGCCCTTGCCGGCTCCAAACTGGTTGACGACGCGCTGAAGACACTTGGCGGCAAAGCCCGCATCAAGCGGACGATGTGGTCGCGCCGCGCCCAGGAATACGAAGCCAAGATCAATTCCGGCGACCTGATCTCCATCGCGGAGGTCGTTCGCGACCTGCACCGCGGCGATGACCAGCCCGAGCAGTCCTATTCCGAGCGCCAGCTTTATGAAAGCGCGCTGGACCGGATGGCCCGCGAACTGGCCGCTGTCGAGAATATCGACAAAGGCAAGGCGATGGAAAAGCTCGCCAAATCGCTGGCAAAGAAAAAAGTGGCCGCCTGATTT
>NZ_NCJT01000070.1 GCF_002282565.1 Hyphomonas sp. 34-62-18 | reverse complement strand
GCAACGCTGCATTTCGCACCGGCGGTGTAACCCGGCGGGAAGTTTACATTGGCGGCCAGCCCTGAAACATTTGGCGGCAAGACAGAAGTGGAGGACAGCGACATGTTTGAAGGCAAGGTGTGGTGGATCACGGGGGCCTCCTCGGGCATCGGTGCAGCGCTGGCACAGGCGTTTTCGGCAGCCGGCGCGAAACTCATACTGTCAGGCCGCAATGTGAGCGCGCTGGAAGAGGTCAAGGCAAGGCTGAAGTCGGATGCGCTGGTGTTACCGTTTGAAGCGACCGACTATGCGGCTCTCCCGGGCGCGGTTGAGACGGCGTGGAACTGGGCCGGACGAGTGGACGGTCTCGTCAACAATGCCGGAATCTCGCAGCGTTCCATGGCGGTGGATACCGTGTTCGATGTGTATCAGAAGATCATCGCCATTGACCTTCTGGCGCCGATTGCGCTGACGCAGGCGCTGCTGCCGAAGATGGTGAGCGCCGGCGGCGGGCAGATCGTGGCGATCTCCAGCGTGGCGGGCATCGCCGGCCCGCCCCTGCGCAGCGCCTACAGCGCGGCCAAGGCTGGTCTGATCGGCTACAATGACAGTCTGCGCGCAGAGACAGCGCATCAGGGGATCAAGGTTCTGGTTGTGGCGCCGGGGTCGGTGAAGACGAACGTCTCCAAGAACGCGCTGGACGGATCGGCCAATGCTCGCGGCTTCAGCGATACAGCGATCGACAATGGTATGCCTGCTGAGGAAGCGGCCCGCCGCATTCTGGAGGCATTGAGAGGCGGCGTGCGCGAATTGGTGCTGGCAGAAGGTATGGAGGCGGAAATCGCCCGCCTGCGCCGGGCCGACCCTGACAAGCTGTTCGACCTTATGGCGCAGATGGTGGCCCAAGGCTACGCGCAACAGATGGGCGTGAAGGAAAAGGGCTAGGCTGCCGTCACGCTCGCCCAGCCCTTGGGTGTCCCTCAGGCGCTTCTGTATGTATTCTGACGCTCCAGCATCCAGCCGGGATATTCATCCGGCAGGCGGGAAACATCGTTCAGGCGGGTAAGGTCTTCTGGGCTGAGGCTGACCTTTGTGGCGCCGATATTGTCCTCCAGCTGATCGATGCGCTTGGCGCCGATGATGACGCTGGTGACGGCTTTCTGGTGCAGCAGCCAGGCAAGGGCGATCTGCGCAACACTGGCGCCTTTGGCCGCTGCAATTTCCCGCATTGCCTCGATGGCGGCATAACCGCGATCCATGTTCACTGGGGGAAAATTGAAGGTGGCCCGGCGGCCATCATTGCCGCGGCCTTCCCGGTCATACTTGCCGGAGAGATACCCGCCAGCCAGAGGGCTCCACACCATGAGGCCAACTTTCTCAGCCGTCAGCATGGGGATCACTTCGCGCTCAAGATCGCGCCCGGCGAGGGTGTAGTAAGCCTGCAGCGAAATGATGGGCGCCAGCTGGCGCAGCTGGGTCAGGCCGATGGCTTTCATCACTTGCCAGGCGGCCCAGTTGGAGAGGCCGAGATACCGCACGGCGCCCTTCTGGACGAGGGTGTTCAGCGCTTCGAGGGTTTCTTCCATCGGCACAGCAGGGTCGAAGCCGTGGATCTGGTAGAGGTCGATATGGTCGAGGCCCATGCGTTTGAGGCTGGCTTCGGCCTGGTAAAGAATATGCCCGCGAGAGGCGCCGCGGTTGTTCGGGCCTTCCGCCATCGGCCCGAGCACCTTGGTGGCGATGACCACCTCATGCCGGGGCACGCCCAGATTGCGCAGGGACTGGCCAAGGATCTCCTCGCTGCGGCCGAGGGCATAAATGTTGGCGGTGTCGATGAAGTTGATACCGGCATCCAGCGAGGCTTTGACGAGACCGTCGGCTTCTTCCTGTTGCAGCTGGCCGATCATGCCCCACATGCCTTCGCTGCCGCCAAAGGTCATGGTGCCGAGGCAGAGTTCGGAAACGAAAAGGCCGGAATTGCCGAGTTGTCGCATACGCATGGGGAGGGCTCCGTTCTGAGGGATTGGAATAGCCTTCATTTAAGCCCTCCGCCCGGCCCTGTCCGGTGACGATCCTCTCAAAGACTTGCCCAATCCTCTCAAATGCTTGTGAAACCCATCGCGCTGCGCGCCGGACTATGATTGGGTAGGTTCATGACGGACGATCTGAAAATCCTCGCCAATCTGCTGGATCTGCAAGCGGTCCGCTATGGCCGCGACACGCCGATTGAGGGCCTGCGCCTGACCCGAACAGAAACGCCGATGGAGATCCGCTCGGTCTATCGGCCGTCCTTCTGTGCCGTGCTGCAGGGCAGTAAGATATCAATGCTGGGGGAGAACGCGCTGCGTTATGGCGCCGGGCAGGGGTTACTTGCGTCGGTCGACGTACCTGTGACCGCGCGCATCGTAGAGGCTTCGCCGGAGCGCCCCTACCTGGCCTTCAGTGTGGAGATTGATCCGGCAATGGTGGCCGAGATGCTGCCAGCGCTGGCCGATGAGGCCGTGACGGAGCCCGCTTTCACTGCTCTGCATACAGACAGGCTGGACGCTGCAATCATGGACCCGCTGGGTCGTCTGTTGCGGCTGCTGGATACTCCGCGAGACATTCCGGTCATGGCCCCGCTGGTGAAGCGCGAGATCACCTGGCGCCTTCTCAATGGATCGCTCGGGCCCATGTTGCGGCATATGGGGCTGCGCGACAGTCAGGCGGCTCGGATCGGCCGGGCTACGGCATGGATCCGCGATCATTTCCGTGAGCCGCTGCGTGTGCCCGATCTGGCGGAGCGGGCAGGCATGAGCGTTGCTTCGTTCCATCGCCACTTCAAGGCCGTGACAACGCTTTCTCCGGTCCAATTCCAGAAGCTGGTGCGTCTGCAGGAAGCGCGGCGGATGCTGCTCGAAAACCATGAGGTCGCCGCCGTGGGGTATGCCATCGGCTATGAAAGCGCTTCGCATTTCAACCGGGATTACAGGCGCCAGTTCGGCGCGCCCCCAGGACGGGACATCGCCGCCATCCGGGCGCTGGTAACCCGGGAGCTGGCTTAGCGCGCTAGTCTTCCTCGGGTGGCTCGACGGCGTTCATCCAGGCGAACAGAGGCTTCAGCGGCAGTATCCACAGTACGCCTGCCAAGACGTAAAAGATCATCTGCGCCCAGCCGGGTAGCGTGGCTGCCGGGCCGCTGAGCGAGCCGATCGCGACCACATAGACCACCAGCCAGGCCAGCATCATCAGCATGGCGAGGGGCTTTCGCGGGTTTCGCATGGGCGTTTGACCTCCTTGGCCGGTGGCTGCGACTTCAGCGACCCTTGATCGTGGCGCGTGTCAAGTGATCTAGGCCTCATGACAACAAGCGCAATTTCTCCCGTTGCCGCAGCCTGGATCCGCCGTTGGCTGATCCTTCTCGGACTCATGGTCTATGCCATCATTCTGGTTGGCGGGGCTACCCGCCTCACCGATTCCGGCCTCTCCATCACGGAATGGCGCCCGGTGAGCGGCGCCTTGCCGCCGATGAGCGAGGCTGCCTGGCTGGTCGAGTTCGACAAATATCGTTCCACCACCCAGTACCAGCTGACGAATGCTGGCATGTCGATGTCGGAATTCCAGTTCATTTACTGGTGGGAATGGGGTCACCGGCAGATTGGCCGGCTGATCGGGCTTGTCGCGGTCGTGGGCTTTGCCGTATTCGCCTGGCGCCGCTGGCTGGGGCAGGGGCTCGGCCTGAAGCTGCTGGGCCTGATTGCGCTCGGCGGCCTGCAAGGCGCGATCGGCTGGTGGATGGTCTCCAGCGGCATTGGCGAAACAGACCGTGTCGCCGTCGCGCCATATCGCCTGATGACCCACTTCTCGCTGGCGCTCATCATCCTTGCGGTCATTGCGTGGTTATGGCTCGACCTTGGCCCGCAGAAGCGGGAGGGCGCGCCCAAAGCGGTCCGGCAGGTGGCGCTGGCGCTGATGCTGCTGATCTTCGTGCAGATGGCTGCCGGGGCGCTGGTGGCGGGGCTCGATGCTGGGCGCACCTATACCGATTGGCCGCTGATGGCGGGCGAGCTGTTCCCGACCCATTATATTCACGCCGATTTGGGCGTCCGGAGCTTCTTTGAGGGGCGCGAGGCCACCCAGTTCAACCACCGGCTCCTGGCCTACATCCTGTGGGCAGGCAGCCTGGCAGCCGCTTGGGCATTCCGTAAAACGGCCGTGCGCAGGGAGTTTGCCTTCCTGGCGGTGCTGGTCTCGGCGCAGGCCATATGGGGCATCCTGACGCTGCTGAACGCGGCGCCGATGGGGCTGGCCCTCGTCCATCAGGGCCTTGGCGTGGCAACCACGCTGTGGGCCGTCTACACGGTCTGGCGTGCAGGCGGCCCGGAAACGCGGCTTAGTCCTTCAGCGTAATTGCGCTGGGATCGACGAACACGACCTGATGCGTGCCTTCGGTGGTTTCTCCAGCGATGACCACCACGCCGCCGGGGTAGCCACCGGCCGGCAGGGAGCCGTTGGCGGAAACCGCAGTGGGCGCGTCCGGCGCGGTCACCGTGATCCCGTCGCGAACGGTGATCGCGCTGGTGGTCATCCCCAGATCAGTGGAAATTTGCAACGGTCCGCCATCCTCGATCGAGAGAAGGGCGGAGTTATCCCCCCGCGTCAGCGACGCCGACGCTGCAGAGCGGGGCGAAGCAACCAGCGTGTCATAGGCGAAGACACAGGAGGAGATCGGGAATCCGGCCTCGGTGGCGGCTTCTTCTTCCCAGGTCAGCTCGTCTCCACTCTGGCCAATGACGCCCGTCCGCAGCAGGCGGTTGTTGGAGATGGTCCAATAGGCAACGCGCATCAGGCCCTGCGTGCCGGCCTCACCGGTGCAAAGACCTTCGACCATGCGCTCCTCGGGAATCGGCAGGTCGATCTGGGCGGGAGCCACCAATCCTTCGCCGAACACATAGGCTTTCAGGGTGCCTTCCTGTGTGACGCCGGGAAAGATGGTCAGCTGGGTGCCCTGGATGCTCGTGGCGCGTCCATCGGCAATGTCCTTGAGATGGAATCGCGTCGGTTCGCCCAGACGGTCGCCTTCCATGTCGAAAAATTCGAGCCCTCCAGCGTCATAAGCGACCGCCAGAACGGCTCCAGAGCCCGAAGAGAGGGCCACATCTCGAACTTTTCCCTGCAAAGGACGCGTCGACCAGACGGCCGGAAGCTCAATTTCTCCTGAAATTACAGGGGTTTGATCTGGTGTCTCAGTCGGGGTCTCTTGCCGTCCACAGGCTGTTGCCGCAAAAAGCAGGCTCAGCCCGGCGGCTGCGTTGACAAAGGGAAACGCGGCGCTTAAACGCCAGCCCTTAATTTGCATTCCTGGAACTCCGAAAGTAGAGGCTCTGAGCAGAGCGATGAAAACGTATAACGCACCCGTTGGGGTAGAGAACAAGTGGGTCGTGATCGACGCGACGGACGTCGTTGTCGGACGCCTTGCTTCTTACGTCGCCAAACGCCTTCGCGGCAAGCACCGCCCTGACTTTACTCCGCATGTGGATACTGGCGATCACATCGTTGTTATCAATGCTGAGAAGGCCGTGTTCACCGGCAACAAGCTGACCGACAAGGTCTACTACCGCCACACCGGTTATCCGGGCGGTATCAAGGAAACCACGGCGGGCAAGATCCTTTCCGGCCGCTTCCCGGAGCGTGCCATTGAGCTCGCTGTGAAGCGCATGATGCCGCGTGAAAGCGCGCTGTCGCGCAAACAGTTCGGCAAGCTGCGTATCTACGCTGGCGCCGAGCACCCGCACACTGCACAGGCGCCTGAAGTCGTCGACTTCAAAGCGATGAACCGCAAAAACTCGAAAACGGCCTGATAAATATGACCGACACCTCCAACTCGCTGCAAGACCTTGGCGCCATGACCGGCGCGCCTTCCGCCCAGCCGGTGAAAGCCGCTGAGCCGAAGATCGATGCCCAGGGCCGTTCCTACGGCACCGGCCGCCGCAAGGAAGCTGTCGCCCGCGTCTGGATCAAGCGTGGCACTGGCAAGATCATCATCAATGGCCGCGACCAGGAGCAGTATTTCGCTCGCCCGGTTCTGCGCATGGTGATTGCCCAGCCGCTGATCGAAGCTGGCCGCGAAAGCGAGTTCGATGTGATCGCGACTGTCAAAGGCTCGGGCCTCATGGGTCAGGCCGGCGCTGTGCGTCACGGCATCTCCCGCGCGCTCGTGGCTTATGAGCCGGGCCTGCGCTCTGTCCTGAAGCCGTTCGGCTTCATGACCCGCGACCCGCGCGTTGTTGAGCGTAAGAAGTACGGCAAAGCAAAAGCTCGCCGCAGCTTCCAGTTCTCGAAGCGCTAATCGCAGCAGCACATATCCAATGTCTGGCGGGCGCTTCGGAAACGGAGCGCCCGTTTGTTTTTGCCCTCATGTTCGAGGAAGCCTGCCATGAACCCCAAGGTCTTCATTGATGGCGAAGCCGGCACGACCGGTCTTCAGATTGCCGAACGGCTGAAAGACCGGAAGGATCTGGAGTTGATCTCGATCGACCCTGACAGGCGCAAGGACGTGGATGAGCGCGCCCGCCTGATCAACAAAGCCGATGTGGTGATCCTTTGCCTGCCGGACGAGGCCGCGCGCCTGGCGGTCAGCCTGGTCACCAATCCCAACACGGTGGTCATTGATGCCTCCACGGCGCACCGTGTCTCGCCTGGCTGGGTCTATGGCTTTGCGGAGCTGGACAAGGGCCAGCGCGCGGCGATCGCAGCGGCCAAGCGCATCTCCAATCCGGGCTGCTATCCTACGGGCTTCATTGCGCTGGTGCGGCCTTTGGTGACGGCCGGGATCATCCCGCATGACTGGCCGGTCACCGTGAACGCCGTGTCGGGCTATTCGGGCGGCGGGAAGCCGATGATCGCCGAGTTTGAAGAACGTCAGACGCAGGACAATTTCCGCATCTACGCGCTTGGCCAGCAGCACAAGCACCCGCCGGAGATGAAAAAGTTCACCGGCCTCTCCCATCTGCCGATGTTTACCCCCGCCGTGGGCCGCTATGCCCAGGGCATGATCGTGGAAGTGCCCCTGCCGCTCTGGGCGCTGCCTTCGCGGCCAAAGCGCAAGGACATTCACAAGGCGCTCAGCGCGGCCTATGCGGGCGAGATGTTCGTGAAGGTCGTTCCGCTTGCGGACGGCGACGCCATCAAGTCCCTCGATGCCGAAGGCTGCAACGATACCAACCGGCTGGAGATCTATGTCTTCGGGACGGATGAACAGGCCCGCCTCGTGGCGCGGCTGGACAATCTCGGCAAGGGCGCCTCAGGCGCAGCGGTGCAGAACCTCAACATCGCCCTGGGGCTGGACGAGGGTGCCGGGCTCGTTGCTTAAGCTTAAACCGGCGGCAGTTTGATGTCTTCCAGGCGCACTTTGACATAGCTGCCCGGCGCCGGGCCGAGGCCCATGTCCTTGGGCTCCACGGTTTTCACCTTGCGGCCGGATTTCGGCTTCAGCCAGGCCCACCAGGTCGGCCACCAGCTGCCCGGTGTTTCCGTCGCCGTCTGCAGCCAGTCGCTGGCCGTTCCAGGCTCGATGCTGTCATTGGTCCAGTGCTGGTATTTCTTCGCGTCCGGATGGTTCACCACACCGGCGATATGGCCGGAACCCGAAAGCACAAATGTGGTATCCCCGCCAAAGCGCTTGGCTGAGCGATACACGCTCTCGAAGGGAACGATGTGATCGTCCTTCGAGGCTTGCAGCATCACCGGAATATCGATGTTGCCCATGTCGACAGTCTCTCCTAGTACGGTGAATTCCCCGCGGGCGAGGCGGTTTTCCGCGTAGCATTCGGAAAGATAGCGCTTGTGGACCGGGCCCGGAATGTTGGTCTGGTCAGCATTCCAGTAAAGCAGGTCGAAGGGGCGGGGCTCCTTGCCCAGCATGTACTGGTCGATCACATAGCGCCAGACCAGATCGATCGGGCGCAGCCAGTTGAACGTTTCATACATGTCCTTGCCGGGCATGATGCCGCCATGGTCATCAATGATGCCATAAACATAGTTCCTGCCCGGACCATCGGTGAAGACTTTCAGGTCGCCTGCAAGTTCAAAGTCAGACTGTGAGGCGAAGAAGGTGGCCGAGTCGATTTTCTTGTAGCCGGTTGCCGCCATATGGCCGAGGGCAGAGGTGAGCAGTGTCCCGCCAATGCAATAGCCAACGGCATTCAGGCTCTTCGCGCCGGCGGCCTGCAGCGCAGCCTCCACGGCGGCGTAGATGCCCTTCTTGACGTAATCGTCCCAGGTGAAATCCTTCGTCACGCCATCGGCTGAGCGCCAGGAGACGACAAATACCGTCAGCCCACGGTCAACCAGCCAGCGGATCATCGAGTTCTTTTCCTGAAGGTCCAGGATATAGAACTTGTTTATCCAGGGCGGGAAGATCAGCAACGGTTTGGAATAGACCGTTTCCTGCGTCGGGGCGAACTGCAGAAGCTCGATCAGGTCATTGCGGAACACAACCTGGCCAGGTGCGGTGGCGATATTCTCGCCGAGTTTGAACGGGGTCTCGTCCGTCTGCGTGATGTGCAGCTTGCCGCCGCCCTTGCGCACGTCTTCGCGCGCCATGCGGATGCCGGCGAGCACGCTTTCCCCGCCGCTCTCGATAAAGGCCTTCAGCGCCTGAGGGTTGGTGCCCAGGAAATTGGTTGGCGACAGGCTGTCGGTCAGCAGCTGCATGAAGAATTTTGCGCGCAAGTGGATCGGCTCGTCGATGTCCGGCGCGCGGTCAGCCAGGCTCAGCATCCAGCGGGCGTTGAGGTCATACGCCTTGCGGATGAATTTGAAGGTTGGGTTTGCCTGCCATTCAGGATCGGAAAAGCGCTTGTCCTTTTCCGGCTTCGCTTCGGCGCTCAGGCTTTCAGTCACCATTTCCTGCCACAGGCCCATCCAGCCCTGCATCAGGTCCATGTTTGCCTGCATCAGCGCCATCGGGTTGCGCGCGAGGCTCATGCCGACCTGGCCAAATGCATCGGCCGCGCCCATTGGGTCGCCCTGGGTAACGGTGCCCAAAGGGCCCGACCCGGTCAGAACTTCGGTGAGAAGTGCCTGGGATTCTGTATTTGCCAGCGCCAGAGTGGTCATCAGCACTTGCAGATGTGCCGGGTCCTGCGCCATCAGCAAGGATGCGATGGAGGGAGTTTCAGCCGCTGGTGTTTTGTTTCCGCCCATATGTCGTAGTTTCGCCCGCTTCTTTGGGCTTATCTATCCTTTAGAATGTTTGTCATTTAATGAGCTTAACCATGAAAAACACGGCGATTCCCCTACTGATTGTGCCGGTCCTGTTTATTGCGGGATGTTCATCTTCCTATGCGAAGGTGCGGGAAACCGTGAACAATGCGCCCCAATGGTATGGTGAGCGGCGCGCGGAGATACGTGGAGAAGGCTATCCAGACCTCGGAAACCTGCCGAGCCTTGATCCGGAAGACATTCCTGGGAAGAACCTTAAAGCACAGCTGAACCGTGGCAACGAGCTGGCCAAAGAATTTGCAGATCCCCGAGCGGAAGTGGCGATGGGCGGAGCCGAGGAAATCCGCGCCATCGCCGCAAGCATGATTGGGGGCTTTGGCAACATCCCGCCGGAGTCCGATTTCCTTACTGAAGCCGAAATCGCTGCCATCCGCAGCCAGTTCAACGTTCCCCGCGTCACACAAGACGACTATTGAGACCTCTGAAAATGAACACCGACTTTCACAAGATCCGGCGCCTTCCGCCCTACGTGTTTGAACAGGTGAACCGCACAAAAGCGGCGCTGCGCGCCAAGGGCGCTGACATCATCGACCTCGGCATGGGCAACCCCGACCTCCCCACGCCCAAACACATCGTCGACAAGCTGATCGAAACCGCCCGCAAGCCGGACGTGAACGGCTATTCCGCCTCGCGCGGCATTCCCGGTCTGCGCCGCGCGCTGACCGACTATTACAAGCGCCGCTTTGGCGTCAGCCTGGATAAGGACCGGGAGGTGATCGTCACCCTCGGCTCGAAAGAGGGCTTCGCAAACCTTGCCCAGGCCATCTCTGCGCCGGGTGATGTCATCCTCGCGCCGGATCCCTCCTATCCGCTGCACCATTTCGGCTTCATCATCGCCGGCGCTTCGATCCGCGGCGTGCCGGCGCATACGCCGGAGCAGTATCTGTCAAACCTTGGCCGAGCGGTGAAATATTCCGTGCCACCGCCAACCGCGATGGTGCTCTGCTTCCCGTCCAACCCGACGGCGGCTGTGTGCGATCTCGACTTCTACAAAGAGGCGGTGAAGTTCGCGAAGAAACACGACCTCTGGGTGCTGTCGGACCTTGCTTATAACGAGATATATTTCGAGGAGCCGACGCCCTCCATTCTGCAGGTGGACGGGGCGAAAGACATCGCGGTGGAGTTCACCACCATGTCCAAGACCTATTCGCGGATGGGCTTCGTGGCGGGCAATGAAAAGCTCGTCGGCGCGCTCGCCCGCGTGAAGTCCTATCTCGATTATGGCGCCTACACGCCGATCCAGGTGGCGGCTGTGGCTGCGCTCGATGGGCCGCAAGCCTGCGTGGACGAGACGCGCGCGATCTACAAGGCACGCCGCGACGTGCTGGTGGACAGCTTCACCCGCGCTGGCTGGCCGGTGCCGAGCCCCAAGGCCTCGATGTTTGCCTGGGCGCCGATCCCGGAACAGCTGCGCCATCTGGGCAGCCTTGAGTTTGCCCTGCAGCTCATCAACGAAGCGCATGTGGCCGTCGCGCCGGGCGCGGGATTTGGCGAGCATGGCGATGACTACGTCCGCATCGCGCTGGTCGAGAACGAGCAGCGCATCCGTCAGGCAGGCCGGAATATCCGGAAGTTTCTGGCTTCGCGCGGCGTGAAGGAAATCAAGCCGGTGGCCGCAGCGGCGGAGTAGTGACCCGTGGGGTGCATCAGGGCTTTAGCCTTCATGCACCCTGCATTTCTCTGTTTCCCTGACCCGACACGTCCTCATTTTGTGCCTTTAAGGTCAGAAGCGGTAGCGTGCGGCCGCTGTGGGAGCGGAGCGATGTCGAACGAAAAGCTGGGCAATAGGGAGTGTTACATCTGCAAGGCGTATATTCCGCCGCTGGTGTCGATTTGCTGGTCCTGCGGATACTCCCAACTGCCGAGCCCTCACGGCGGAGACAAAGCCAGCGGCAAAGACAACGCACCGCCCAAACGCACGCCAGACCTTCAAAAGCGGCTCGACCTTGGCAAGGCTGATTTCAAATCAGGTATCAACAACAAGAAATAGACCGTCTGCGGAGCGTCACCGGTTTGGCGCTCCTGACATCCGGCGCGTTTGATCTTCAGAGGGATTATTCCCGGCCAAACCGCATGCTTGCGGAGAAGGTTGCCGCTTCTTCCTCTGTCAGGATGCCATCGCCGTTGGAGTCTGCCGTTTCAAACCGCGCTGTGAGGGCGGATGCGAGATCTTCCTGCGAAATGGTTCCGTCAGCGCCAGTCGTTTCGTTGAAGAATTCTTCTGAACTGATCGGCGCGCCCTCTGCGGTTTCATTGTATTCTGCGGCGCCCTGCTTTTCAGCCGTGCTGCCATCGTCATTGGCGCTTTGGGTATTATCGGCCTGGGCGAGGGCAGGGGCGAGGAGGTCATACTCTTCCAGGGTGAGCTGTCCGTCCTCGTCCTTGTCGGCCAAGGTCATCATGGCGGTGGCCGCTGGCGCAATGTCGTCCGTTGTGCGGATCTTATAGACGGCAGCCACGCCGCTATCCACCTGACCGGCGCCGCCATCTGCCGTGCTGGCTTTGAACGCGGCATCCTATTCCGCCGGCATGGCCGCGGCGGGGGCGGCTTCAACCGGCGCAGAGACATCGCCTGGCGGCTCATCCCGGTCGACTTCCTGATAGGGCGTGCAATTGGCCAGAACACACATGGAGGCGAGGGAGGCGAAAACAATACGGCTGGGCATGGCGTGTTCCTCATTGCGGCTGTAGAATTGCAGGGTTAACGCAGCGGAAGCGAAGCGGTTCCCTGAAAGTGCAACCTCGCGTTGGGCCGGGCTTGCCTGTGTACCGTGCCCCGCCCGAAGGGCCTGCGGTTGCTGGCAAATCATCAGGCAGCAAAGGGATAGGCATGCAGCGGCCCTTCCCCCCATGCGCTAAAAAGGGTAGGCAGCCGCCGGAACAATGAATTAGCGAATGAGGGTGCCGTATGGGCCCGTTGAGAATTGGAATTGCCGGCCTCGGCCATGTGGGCGCCGGGCTGATTGAGCTGGTGCAGCGGCAGGACCGGCTGCGCCTGCCGGGGCAGGTGGAAATCGCGGGCGTCAGCGCGCGGTCGCAGAACCGCAACCGGCCGGTCAGCACGGATGGCTACACTTGGTTTGACGATGCCGCGACGCTGGCCGAAGACCCAAATGTGGACGTGTTTGTCGAACTGATCGGCGGATCGGACGGCCCGGCCAAGTTTGCCGTGGAATCGGCGCTTCGCGCGGGCAAGCATGTGGTGACGGCCAACAAGGCGCTGATCGCCAAGCATGGCAACGCGCTGGCCGCGCTGGCGGCGGAAAAGCAGGTGGACCTGTTGTTTGAGGCCGCCGTGGCCGGGGGCATCCCCGTGGTGCGCGTGCTGCGCGACAGCCTGGCAGGCACGGAAGTGACCCGCGTTTCGGGCATCCTCAACGGCACCTGCAACTTCATCACCTCCACCATGCTGGAAACCGGCCGCTCCTATGAGAGCGTGCTCGAAGAGGCCCAGAAGCGCGGTTATGCCGAAGCCGACCCGACGCTGGACGTTTCGGGCATGGACGCCGCCCACAAGGCCGCGATCCTTTCGGCAATTGCCTTTTCCGCGGACCTCGATTTCTCCAAGGTTTCCGTGCGCGGTATTGAGGATATTGGCCTGCTGGACCTGCGCCTCGCAGACCGGCTCGGCTTCCGTATCAAGCTCATCGCCGAAGGTGTTCTGACGCCTGAGGGCGTTGTGTGCCGGGTTGAACCAATGGCGCTGACCGCCGGCCACGCGCTGGCGCGGATTGATGGCTCGCTCAACTCGGTTCGCGTGGAAGGCGATCCGCTGGGCGCAGTGGTGCTGACCGGTCCGGGCGCTGGTTCCGGACCAACGGCGAGCGCCGTGATGGGCGATATTGCAAAGCTCTTCCGCCCCGCAATCCGCAACGCCTTTGGCCGCGCCGAACATCATGTGGCCCAGCCTTTCGTGAATGGCGGGCAGGAAGAGGTTTCGCCCTTCTTCCTGCGCGTGCGCCTGACGGACAAGCCCGGCACGCTGGCGGCGTTAACCGAGGCGCTGGCCGAAGAGGGCGTGTCGGTGGACAAGCTCTTGCAGGACTCGGCTGATGAGACGGGCGCCAGCCCCGTGGCGGTGGTCACCCATCGCTGCCCGCGCCGGCAGATCCTTTCGGCCATCGCCCGCATTGAAGCGCTGGGCGTGACCGTGGAAGCCCCCAGACTGATTAGAATTGAGACGGCAAGCTAATTGCTTAAGCCGTTGCAACAAGATGTATGACGACCCGTTTTCGGAGAAGAACCTATGGATACTATGGATAACAGCGTACTGACCTCGAGCCTTGCAGACGCCATGGTGCGCGTGACCGAGGAAACAGCCATCGCTTCTGAGCGCCTGGCCGGGCGCGGCGACGAGAAGAAGGCCGATGCGGCCGCTGTCGACGCGATGCGCAAGGCTTTCAATGCCGTGGACTTCAAAGGCCGCGTCGTGATTGGCGAAGGCGAGCGGGATGAAGCCCCGATGCTGTATATCGGCGAGGAAGTCGGCACCGGCAAAGGCCCGGAGATCGACATCGCGCTCGACCCGCTGGAAGGCACGACGCTGACCGCCAAGGCAATGGCGAACGCCCTTGCCGTTCTGGCGATTGCCCCGCGCGGCGGCCTGTTGCATGCGCCGGACACCTATATGGACAAGCTGGCCATCGGCCCAGGCTATCCGGAAGGTCTCATCAGCCTGGATGCTTCGCCTGCGGACAATATCAAGGCGCTGGCCAAACATGCCAAACGCAAGGTCGAAGACATGACCGTCTGCGTGCTGGACCGTCCGCGCCATCAGGAAATCATCGACTCGCTGCGCTCTGCCGGCGCGCGCATTGCGCTGATC